>NZ_JBVJWV010000002.1:386721-422213 GCF_055602105.1 Streptomyces sp. NPDC037421 | reverse complement strand
GGGCGTCCCGGGCTAGCCCCCTCAGACCATATCGGCCGCCTCCGCCCCCCCCTCCCCCCCCCCCCCCCCCCCCGGCCCGGGTCAGGCCCGGGCGCGGCGCCGCCGGGCGACGATGGCGCGGGTGACCACCGGCGGGAGCAGGTCCTTGGCCAGCCTGCGCCAGCGCACGCCCGGCCGGGGCGCGGGCTTCGGGGCGGGACGGGCCGGGGCGGGCCCGGGGGCCGGCGGGTGCAGCAGCTCCGGCGCGGGCGGCGCCGAGACCCCCTCGTCGCCGACGCGCACCAGCGGCTTGCCGTCGATGACGTCCACGCCGTGCCACAGGTCGGTACGGCCCTCCAGCCAGGTGCGCAGCGCCGCCTGCCAGGGCGCCGGGTCGCCCCAGGTCGCGTACAGCTTCGAGGCGGACACGGCGATCAGGTGCAGCTCGCCGGTGGCCACGGCGGCCCAGACGGCGGCGGCGACACCGGGGCAGTGGGCGGAGCGGTAGTCGTCGAAGACCACCACGGCGTCGGGGGTGGCGACGATCCGCGAGGAGGCTATGTCCTGTACGACGTGCTCGTGGAGGTGGGAGGCGTCGACGTGGACGAAGCGGCAGCTCCCCGGGCGCACCTTTTCGGCGACGACGGAGGTCGGGGCCTGGATGACCGTCGGCAGCGCCTCGTGGAAGGCGAGGTAGTTCGTCTCGAATCCGCGGCGGGTGAGGGTGGGGTACGAGTCCCGCACCTCCACGACGTTGGAGTCGTCGGGGGCCGGCGAGCCGAAGAGGTCGCAGACCGTGAACCCCTCGCCCTCGCGGAGGTATCCGGCGAGGAAGATCGCGCTCTTGCCCATGAAGGCGCCCAGTTCCAGGATGTCGCCCGCCACCGGCGCGGCCTCGTTCTGGCGGGTCAGGAACCAGTCGAAGAGGACCTGGTCATACGCCGAGAACCAGCCCTCCACCTCGCTGAACGCCTTGGGTGCGGGCGGTGCGGGCGGCTCGGGCGACCCGGCGTCGGGGGTGGTGACGGGGGTCTGCGAAACGTGCGACACGGAGAGTCATCCTCCAGCGGAACGGCATCGGTCCAACTCTGACACCCGGCAGGGTATGCAGACCCTAAACCCCCGAACAGGCTTATGGCGAGAACTCGTTGCCTTGATCGTCCCGGCTCAGGAGGTGGCGCGCCGGTCCAGTCTCCGGGCCGCCTCGTTGCGCACGCGCCGGGTCCGCCCGGAGGCGGCCAGCAGGGCCAGCGCCTCGTCCGGGGCCGGTGACCGGGCCGCGGTGCGCTGGCACCAGTCGGAGGCGGCGGCCAGTTCCGCGCGCGACCACTCCCCGCCCGCCTCGACGGCCTTCAGCAGGGTCCACTCGCGCAGCCGCCGGGCCGGGAAGGCGTGGCCGTCGAGTGCGGGGCGCAGGGCGCGGGCCCACTCGTGGAACGCGGCTCCGGGCAGCAGCCGGACGGCGCGGCGGTCCAGGTGGGTCACCACCGCGCTCTGCGCCATCACCGGGTCGCGGTCGCGCAGCACCTCGGCCACCACCGCGGCCTCGCCCGCCACGCCGGCCGCCCCGGCTGCGGCGAGCCGGTCGAGGTGGCGGGCGTACCGCCACCGGTCGGTGGCGACGGCCTGCTCCGGCGGCCGGGCCGTGGTCGTCGGGCCGGCCGCCGCCGCGCGGCGTATCTGGTGTCCTGGGCTCCCCATGGCACATATTCCACACGACCGCCCGGCACGGGCCCGGGCCGGGGGGGTGGGGTCAGTGGGGCAGGCCGGCGCCGACCTGCTCGAAGTAGAAGGACTTGATGAAACAGTCGCGGGGCTGCCCGATGGCGAAGAAGACGCAGTCCACCAGGGACTGCGCGGTGAGCGGGTCCTGTGCGGTGCGCGGGGCGTTCTCCCAGGCCGGCGACAGCGGATCGTGGTTGTCGAAGTCCGGGGGGTAGAGGGAGATCACGCGGACGCCCTGGCCGCGCAGCCGGCGGGAGAGGCTCTCGGTGAACCCCGCCTGGGCGCTCTTGGCCGCGTAGAAGGCGTCGTGCGCGTCGGAGCGGTGGTTCCCGGCCTCGCCGCAGCCCGAGACCATGGTCACGATGTCCGGCTTGCCGGACTTCAGGAGCAGGGGGAGGAAGGCCCTGGTCACCAGGACGGTGCCGGTGGCTCCCGAGGCGAGGGTGTCGACGACGTCCTCGTCGGAAGCGGAGAGCAGGTCCGTCCCGTGCTGGTAGCGGGAGCCGTTGTTGACCAGGACGTCCACGTGGCCCGCGCGGGCGGCGACGGCCCCGGCGAAGCCGCGCACGGAGGCCGGGTCCGTGAGGTCGCAGGCGTAGGCGTGGACACGGGCGGCGTCGTGGCCCTGGGCGACGATCTCCTCGCGGACCCGCTCGGCGCCCTCCGCGGTGCGGGCGGAGAGGTGGACCTCGGCGCCCCGTGCGGCGAAGCTGAGGGCGAGGGTCCGCCCGAAGTCGCGCCCCGCCGCGGTGATGACGACGCTGTGGTGCTCAAGTGCCATTGCTGTCACGCCTCCTGGTGTGTGGTTCATACACGCGAACCCGCCCGTCGATCAAGAAATTCCGGTCCGGAGGGTTCGAGTCGAGGAGCCCGGCGGGGGAACCCGGCCGGCGTGGCGGGGCCGCCCCCGCCGCCCTATCCTGAAAAGGGATCTCCGCGCCCGTCGGCCCGCGTCCCGTTCCCGGGAGATCGGGCCCCGGCGTCCGAACGCCGATGCCGCGGCCCACCGGCCCCGCGGGTGACCGTCCGCCGTCTCCGTCGTGAGGGAAGCCGGTCCCCATGGATCTCAACACCATCACCGAAGTCGTCCGCCGCCCCTCGGGCCACCCGGGCGCGATCTGGCGCGAAGGCGACGCCTGGCTCGCCGGCGGGACGTGGCTCTACTCGGCGGAGCAGCCGCACCTGCGGCGCCTGATCGACCTGACGGCGCTGCCCTGGGAGCCCCTCGTCCCCGGTGACGCCGGCCTGGAGATCGGCGCGACCTGCACCGTCCGCGACCTGTACGCGTTCCGGCCACCGCCCGAGTGGACCGCGGGGGGACTGATCCCGACGGCCTGCGAGGCGTTCCTGTCCTCGTTCAAGGTCTGGAACGCCGCCACCGTCGGCGGCAACATCTGCATGTCCCTCCCGGCCGGCCCGATGATCACGCTCACGGTCGCCCTGGAGGCCCGGTACGAGCTGTGGGCCGCCGACGGGTCGGTGCGCACCGTCGACGCCCTCGACTTCGTGACCGGCAACAACCGCAACGTCCTCGCCCCCGGGGAGCTGCTGCGCCGGGTCGACGTCCCGGCGCACGCCCTCGGCAAGCGCGCCGCGCACCGCCGCTTCACCCTCACCCGCCTGGGCCGCTCGACGGTCTTCCTGATCGGCACGCACGCCCCCGGGACGGACAACCTGCTGCTCACCGTGACCGCCGGGACCACCCGGCCCGTACGGTTCGCCTTCGACCACATGCCCGACGCCCTGACCCTGCGGCAGAGCATCGACGCCATCCCCGCCGACGTCTGGTTCGCCGATCCCAACGGGACCCCCGACCACCGTAGGCACCTGACACGGCACTTCGCCGAAGAGATCCGGCGCGAACTCATCGCTGGGGGCCCGGCATGACCTACCTCGTCAACGGCAAGGACTTCGCGCAAGAACCGGCTCCCGGCCAGTGCCTGCGCACCTTCCTCCGCTCCCTCGGCCACTTCGGCGTCAAGAAGGGCTGCGACGCCGGCGACTGCGGCGCCTGCACGGTGTGGCTGGACGGCGTTCCCGTGCACAGCTGCATCACCCCCGCCTTCCGCGCGGAAGGCCGTGCGGTGACCACGGTCGAGGGGCTCGGATCACCGGGCGACCTGCACCCGGTCCAGCGGCGGTTCCGCGACGCCCCGGGCTTCCAGTGCGGTTTCTGCACCGCCGGGATGATCATGACCTCGGCGGCCTTCACCGAGGCCCAGAAGGCCGACCTGCCCAGGGCCCTGAAGGGCAACCTGTGCCGCTGCACCGGCTACCGGGCCATCGAGGACGCCGTGAAGGGCGTCGCCCACGTGGAGACGGCCGCGCCGGGCAGGGCGGTCGGGACGAGCGTCGGCGCCCCGGCGGCCGAGGACGTGGTGACCGGGCGCGCCGAGTTCACGATGGACACCCGCATGGAGGGCATGCTGCACCTCAAGGTGCTGCACTCGCCGCACGCCCACGCCCGGATCGTCTCCATCGACAAGAGCGCCGCGCTCGCGGTCCCCGGCGTGCTCCGCGTCTACTCCTGGCAGGACGTCCCCCGCAGGCGCTTCACCACGGCCATCCACACCGACCACCTCGTCGATCCGGACGACACGTACATCCTCGACGACACGGTCCGCTTCGTCGGCCAGCGCGTCGTGGCGGTCCTGGCCGAGACGCCCGGCGCGGCGGAGGAGGGCTGCCGGAAGGTGGCCGTGGACTACGAGGTGCTGCCGGCGGTGTTCGACCCGGAGCAGGCCATGGCCGACGGTGCGCCCCAACTGCACGGCTCGGAGGACCCGTTCGTCCGCGACAGCGTCCACAACCTGCTGCTGGAGATCCATTCGCACATCGGCGACGTCGAAGCCGGTTTCGCGGCGGCCGACGTCGTCCACGAGGGCACGTACTTCTCGCCGCGGGTGCAGCACGCCCACCTGGAGACCCACGGCTCGATCGCGTGGATGGAGGACGGCCGGCTGATCGTCCGCACCAGCTCCCAGTCCCCGTCGATCGCGAAGGTCAAACTGGCCTACCTGTTCGCGCTGCGCCCCGACCAGCTGCGCGTGTTCTGCAAGCGCGTGGGCGGCGGGTTCGGCGGCAAGCAGGAGGTCATCTCGGAGGACCTGGCCGCGCTGGCCGCGCTCGACACCGGCCGGCCCGTCTGTTACGAGTTCACCCGCGAGGAGGAGTTCACCACCGCCTCCCCGCGGCACCCCATGAAGCTGACGGTCAGGCTCGGCGCGAAGGCCGACGGCACGCTCACCGCCTTCCAGGTGCGCAACATGTCCAACACCGGCGCGTACGGCAATCACGGCGGCGAGACCCTGTACGCGGGCGGCTCCGCCGTCATGATGTACCGCTGTCCCAACAAGAAGTACGACGCCTACTCCGTGTACACCAACACCGTTCCCAGCGGGGCGCTGCGCGGTTACGGGATGACCCAGCCGGCCTTCGCCGTGGAGTCGGCGATGGACGAGCTGGCACTGGCCCTGCACATGGATCCGCTGGAGCTGCGCCGCCGCAACATCGTGCGGCCCGGCGACCCGCTCGTCGCGATGCACGACGGCCCCGACGACGTGATGTTCAACGAGGACGGGCTCGGCAAGTGCATCGACCTGGTGGCCGGCGCCCTGGCCCGTACGGCGGACCAGCCCGCCCCCGGCCCCGGATGGCTCGTCGGGACCGGCGTGGCGAGCTCGCTGCACGAGACGGCGCCCCCGACCGAGCACATCTCCGAGGCCTGGATCACCCTCGGTGACGACCTCGTGTACGAACTGGCCGTCGGGACGGTCGAGTTCGGCGAGGGCACCTCCACCGCGCACGTCCAGATCGCGGCCAACCAGCTGGGCACGACGCCCTCGCGGATCCGCCTGGTGCAGTCCGACACCGACCGTACGGGCTTCGACACCGGAGCCTTCGCCAGTGCCGGGCTGTTCGTCGCGGGAAACGCGGTGCTGCGGGCGGCCAACGCGATGCGCGACCGGATCCTGGAGTTCGCCGCCGCGCACACCGGCGTCCACGTGGTGATGTGCACGATGGAGGACGACCACGTCGTCTGCGGCGACGACCGCGTCCCGCTGGCCGAGCTCGTCGCCCTGGCCCGGTCCCGCGGCATACGGTTCACGGCGGCCCGCAAGGCGTACGGCTCGCCCCGCAGCGTCACCTCCAATACCCACGGGTTCCGCATCGCCGTGCACCCGGTGACGGGCGAGATCCGGATCCTCTACAGCGTGCACGCGGCCGACGCCGGCGTGCTGATCAACCCCGAGCAGGTCCGGGGCCAGGTGGACGGCGGCGTCACGCAGGGGATCGGGTTCGCGCTGACCGAGAACTTCATGGTCGACGCGGGCGGCACCATGGCCAACCCGAACCTGCGCAACTACCGCATCCCGACCTACGCCGACGCACCGCGCACCGAGGTGCTCTTCGTGAGCTCGGCGGACTCGGTCGGGGCCATGCACTCGAAGGGCATGGCGGAGTGCTGCATCAACCCGGTGGCCCCGGCCCTGGCGAACGCGCTCCGCGACGCCACCGGAGTCCGCTTCCGCGAACTGCCCCTGACCCCGGAGCGGATCTACAGCCGGCTGGGTGAGAGCAGTCCGGCCCCGACGGGTCCGAGACGATGAGCACCGGCGCGCAGGCGGACGCCTCGGCCACGGTGATCATCGGCCGGAAGGTGCTGCCCGGCAGGGAGCGGGAGTACGAGGAGTGGCAGAACGGGGTCAACTCCGCCGCGGCCGACTACCCCGGGTACCTCGGTGCCGAGGTCTCCCCGCCGACGCCGCTGCAGCCCGAGTACGTGATCGTCTACCGGTTCGACTCGATCGCCCACCTCCAGGCGTGGATGAACGGGGCGACGCGGCAGCGGCTCCTCGGCGTCGGCGAGAAGTACTTCGACGGTCCCGCGACCCAGCAGGTCATCAGCGGCGGCTCGCAGCCGACGGACCCGCTGGTGACCGTCGTGGTCACGCACCGCGTCCGCCCGGACCAGGTCGACGACTTCCTCGCCTGGCAGCACCTCATGAAGCAGGAGGAGAGCAAGTTCGAGGGCTTCCGGGGCAGTGAGGTCTTCCGCCCGGTCGAGGGCCTCCAGGAGGACTGGACCACCCTGTACCGCTACGACAACGCCGAGCACCTCGACGCCTGGCTGACCTCGGCGAAGCGGCAGGAGGTGCTCGCCGAGGGCCAGAAGTTCAACGACTTCAAGCTGCGCACCATCGACAATTCCTTCGGCAGCTGGTTCGCCTTCGCGGAGAACGGCAGGGAGGCGCCGCCGCCCTCGGACACCAAGACCTCCGTCGCCGTCTGGGTCGGCCTGTACCCGACCGTGGTGCTGCTGACGCTCGCCCTGTCGCCGCTGAAGATGCCGCTGTGGCTCGGACTGCTGGTGGGCAACCTGCTGTCGAGCTTCATCATGAGCTTCCTGACGATGCCCCATTACGTGAACCCGCTGCTCAGGCGGTGGCTGCGGCCGTCGGCGAACGAACCCCCGGCACGGACCAACCTCATCGGACTCGGGATCGTCGCGGTGGTGATGGTGTTCTGGGTGCTCGTGTTCTACCTCGTGACGACCCGGATCTGGTCACTCCCCTGAACCCGGCCTGCCCGGATCGGGCTCGGGCAGCGGTGCGCCGGTCTCCAGGAGCGTCTTGATGCTGGAGACGAGCATCGGCCAGGCGGCGGAGCACATGCCGATGAGGGTGCCGCCCGGGGTGAAGCCCTCGTGGCGGACGGTGAGCCGGGCGAGGGTGTCCCCGACCGGCTCGATCTCGTACGTCACCCTCGTGCGCGGCTCGGCCGCCAGCTCGGCCCGCAGCTCCTCGGCGATCCCGACGGAGTCCGCCCACTGGGTGCTGAAGGTGTGCCAGGTGTAGGAGAGCCGGCGGTCCGGGACGCATTCGAGCACGACCTGCTCGGGGTCGCTGGTGCGGGTCCCGCGCTCGACCCAGTCCATCGTCGAGCCCACCGCCCAGTCCGTCTCGAAGGTCAGGTCCCAGTAGCGGCGGGTGTACGCCGGGGCGGTGAGGGCCTGCCAGACCCGGGCGGGGTCGGCCTGGATGTACACGGTGTAGTCGATCACGCTGTCGCTCATGGCCCCATGCTGCGGGACCGGCCGCCGCGCGCCCGGCATTGGCGGGCCGGGCATCGGCCGGCCGGGCCCCTCACCAGCGCAGCCCCTGCTCGGGGAGTTCGGCGGGCGGGGTGCGCAGCGGGGCGGGCAGGCCGAGCTGGGTGCGGGCCGCGTGCACGGCGGCGAGCTCGTCCCGCCCGGCCGGGCCCCAGTCGCTGAGCTCCCGTACCTGCTCGGGGGTGGCCAGCAGCCGGGCGTACGCCGGGTCCGCGGCCGGGGACAGCGACGTGAGCCGGGCCGCCGTACGGGCCAGGGCGCCCCGGTCGGCGTACCGGTAGCCGAGCGGCAGCGCCCCGACGGCGGGCTCCGCCCGGGGGGCGGGAAGGTGCGCGGCGCCGGTGGCGCGGGCGACCAGCAGCAGCACCCGGCCGTCGGGGGCGAACAGCCAGCCGGTGTGGTCCCGTACGGGCAGGTGGGCGGGGACGGGGCCCGGGTGCCAGGTGCCGTGCTGGGGGGTGCGCCGGCTGCGCAGGACCCCGAGGCGGTCCAGGGCGGTGGGGCTGGTGGGGCGGCCGTCCTCCAGCAGGGCGGGGCCGGCTCCGTTGATCCGGGCGCGGAGGGCGGACAGGGCGCGGCGGGCGTCGCCGGGGTCCATCAGGGAGGGCAGGTCCGCGGGCTCGGCGAAGTCGATGCCGGTGATCTCCTGGGCGGGCAGGCGGACGGACCGGATGCGCTCGGGGGTCCAGGTGCCGCCGTCGTAGACGTGCAGGATCTCGCCGGGGAAGTGCATCTCGGGCGGGATCCCGGGCACGTCGGCGGGGATCCAGTCGACGGCGAGCCCGCGCGGGTAGTGGCCGTCGACGCCGAGTTCCTCGCGCATCTCGCGGGCCGCGGCCGCCGAGGGCGCCTCCCCCGCGTCCACCGCGCCGCCGGGGAGCAGCCGGTCGGGGCGGTAGTCCACGGTCTGGACGAGGACCCGCCCGTCGGGGTCGGTGACGAGGACGGTCGCTCCGGTCCAGAGGGCGGCGCGCGAGGCCCCGTACTCCGCCGGGGTCATCCAGGTGCCCGCACGTCCGGGGTCGTCGGTCAGCTGCGGCATCGGTACTCCGTTCACCGTGGGTGGACCAGCCGCCTGTGCAACAGCGGGCCGGGCCGCCGGGTTACGGCGGTTCCCCCGGCACCGCCGGATCGCCTTTGCCGCCCCCGTACCTCCTTATTGCCGCGTTATGTCGATCTTGCTACGTTCCGTGCTGCGGACCTGCGGTGTGAAAGCGGCCGGTCCGACCACGTACGCTCACCCGTCCGTGTGAGCGGGCGCGACCTCCGGCGCCCGGTTGCGGCAGGGTGGGCGGATGCCGTCGCGCCGGACCCTGCCGCTGCCCCTGTCCTTGTGCCTGCTGCTCGCCGTGCTGGTGCCAGCCACCGGGTGCGTGACCGTCCGGGCGCCGGACGGGGCGCCCGGGCCCGCGCCGGCCCGTACCGTGTGGGCGCCCCGGCAGCCGGTGGTGGGGGGCCTGCCGCTGGGGCCCGCCCCGGATCCGGTGGAAGTGTCCGCGCCGCCCGTCGGGGCGGCCGCCCCCGCCCCGCGGGCCGATGCGCCGCCGCCCGCCGCCCCGCGCCGGCCCGCGCCCCGCTCCGACGACGGCCCGCCCCGCCGCCCCGCCGCGGACAGGCCGGCCCGCCCGGCACACCGCGCCCCCGCCCCGAAGCCCCGCAAGCGGCAGCCCGCGCGTCCCGCGCCCCGTCCCGCGCCGCAGCGCTCGTACGACATGAGCCACCTGTGCGAGGCCGCCCACGGGGTGGTGGACCCGGCCATCGTCGCCATGTGCCGCTGAGCGGGCGGCGCCGGGACCGACCCGCCCGGAACCGGTCGGGTCCGGAATGCATCCTTGAACATGTTCAATGATCATCGTTCGGGGAGTTCCCTTGTCCACTCGACGCGGAAAAGCCGTGGTCGCCCTCGCGGCCGGCGCACTGCTGGCCGTGCTCTCGTACGCCGGCTGGTTCCTGTACCGGGCCGACCTCGAAATGACCGGGAAGGCACCGGTGCCCTGCGGCGAGGCCGTCCGCTTCCTGCACGCCGCCGCCCTGCCGGAGAACGCCCTCAAGAAGCGGTGCACGGGCGGACAGTGGCAGACCACCTGGTACACCGTGGACTTCCGGACCTCGCGGGCGGAGGCCGAAGCGTGGCTGCGCTCCGCCTACCCCGGGGCGGAGATGCGCCACGGCTGCGCGGACGCCGACGTCTGCTCGTCCCCGCAGGTCCGCGGAGACGGGGGCCACGACCTCGCGGACCACGTCCGCGTCGAGATCGGCTCCGAGGAGGACGGCCTCGCACTCGTGCGTGTCTCCGGGGGGACGACGACCTGACCGGGCCCAAATCGGGTGGATGCTCCGGGTCCGGATACCTAGAGTGACCTGGCACCCCGTCACCCGAGCTGGAGCCGATCATGCGTACGCACTACCCCCGCACGGCGCACCTGCCGTGGTCCCCCGGTGCCACGGCGGACGACGTGCGCGTCGGCGGGACGTCGGCGCTGGCCGGGCGCGAGGTGGTCGTCACCGAGAAGCTCGACGGGGAGAACACCACCCTCTACGCGGACGGGCTGCACGCCCGGTCCCTCGACTCCGCCCACCACCCGTCCCGCGCCTGGGTCAAGGGCCTCCAGGGCCGGATCGGCGCCGCGATACCGGCCGGCCTGAGGGTGTGCGGGGAGAACCTGTACGCCCGCCACTCCCTCGCCTACGAGGAACTCGACAGCTGGTTCTACGGGTTCTCGGTGTGGGACGGCGACCACTGCCTCGACTGGGACCGCACGCTGCGCTTCCTCGGCCGGCTCGGCGTTCCCGCACCGCGCGTCCTGTGGCGCGGGGTCTACGACGAGCGGCTCCTGCGCAGGCTGCGGATCGACACCACCCGCCAGGAGGGCTACGTCGTACGGACGACGGCCGGCTTCGACCGCGCGGACTTCGGGCGGTACGTGGCCAAGTGGGTGCGGGGCGGGCACGTGCGGACCGACACGCACTGGATGTACGCACCCGTCGTGCCCAACGGGCTCGGCCCGGCCGCTCCGCTGTGGGCGGTCCGCTCCGGCTCCGAGCCGGACCCGTCCGGGCTGCTCGCCGCCCTCGGAATGCCGGAGCCGGCCGACGCGGTCGCGGAGCGCGCCGTCGCCGAGGTCACCGCCCGGCTCGACGGCGCCGGCCGCACCGGGGAGGCCCGGCTGGCCGGCGTACTGGCCGCCGCGCTGCACCGCGAGAACCGGGCCGCCCTCGGGGCGCGGCTCGCCCCGGGACCGCTCGGGATGCGGACGGCGCGCCGCGTGGCCGACCTGGTCGGGCTGTACCCGGCGCTGCGGCGGCCGTTCCCGGAGGAGGAGCGGCGGGCCGGGCTGGTGCGGATGGCGGCGGCCGCCGACCTCGGGGTGCTGCACGCGCTGGCCGCGGGCCTCCCGGCGACGCCCGGGGAGCTGGAGTGCGCCGAGTGGTCGGCGCTGTGCGCCGAGGAGGCCGGCCTGCTCGGCCCGGACCCGCTCGGCGGGCTGCGGGCCGGCCTGCGCGAGGCCCTCGACGGGCTGGACGCGGACGCCGCCGACCGCTGCTGGGCCGAGGCCCGTGAGGCGTTCGGGCGGGGCTCGCTCTCCACGGCCGAGGAGGCGGTGGCCGCCACCTGGCGCTGGCGGGACGGGTCGGCGTACCCGCGCCTGGTGCAGCTGTGCGGGCCCTCGGGCAGCGGGAAGAGCACCTTCGCGCGGACCCTGCCCGGGGTGGACGCGTACATCGCCCTGGACGACCTGCGCGAGGCCCGGGGGGCGCGCGCCGACCAGCGGGCCAATCCGGAAGTGCTGCGCGATGGCCTGGAGCGGCTGGACCGGGCCCTGGCCGCCGGGGGCACGGTGGTGTGGGACGCCACCTCCCTGACCGAGCAGCAGCGCGGCCTGGCCGGTGCGGTCGCGCGGCGCCGCGACGCGCTGGTCACCCGGGTGGTGGCACTGGTCGGGGAGGCGGAGCTGGCGCGGCGCAACGCCGTGCGCCCGCATCCGGTGCCGGAGGCCGTACTGGCCGCGCAGCTGCGGCGGTTCAGCCCGCCGTACCCCGGCCAGGCGCACCGCACCCGGTACGTCGGGGCGGCCGGCACGATCGAGGACACGACGGGCTCCCTCCGGGACGCCGGCGAGGGGGACGACGTCTGATGCGTACCAGCGAGCAGCTCTACCACCAGGTCCGCTGGGACCCCCGGTTCGACCCGGCGCGGTTCACCCTCGGCCTGCTGCAGCGCGGGGCCGCGCCCAAGCGGATACCGCTGCCCTCCTTCGTGCCGGGGGGCGACATCCCCTGGCACCGGGTGCTGTTCGTCGAGGCGGACGGGGAGCTGGTGTGGGACCGGGCCACCGGCGTCGACCGGATCGACTCGACGCTCGCCGGGCGGGTGCGGGAGCAACGGCTGCTGAGCGCCCCGTTCTTCACCGCCCGCGCCCCGCACGCCTGGGATCCGGCGGCCGGCGGCTGGCGGCCCGTGCAGGCCGGGCCGGCCGCGCGCCCTCCGGCGAGCGTGCGGCTGCTGACCTGGAACACCCTGTGGGACCGCTACGACGCCCCGCGCATCGCCACCGCCCGGCGCAGGCCGATGCTGCTGGCCGACCTGGCGGTGGCCGACGCCGACGTGATCGCCCTCCAGGAGGTCGAGCCGGCGCTGCTGGCTCTGCTGCTGGCCGAGCCGTGGGTGCGCGCCGGGTACACCCTGGGCACCGATCCGAGGGGTACGGACGTGGCGGACAACGGGCTGTTGCTGCTGAGCCGGCTGCCCGTGCGGGAGGCGGGGCTGCACGCGCTGCGCCCGCACAAGGCGGTCACCGCCGTCACCGTGGACACCGCGGGCGGCCCGCTGGTCGTCGCCGCGACGCACCTGACCAGCGACCACACCGAGAACGGGGCCGGCCTGCGGGAACGGGAACTCGCGCGCCTCGCCGAGGGGCTGGGCGGGATCGACGCCGGGGTCGCGCTGCTCGGCGACTTCAACGACGGCCGCTCCGGGGCCGAGGGCCCGGCCGCCGCGCTCGGGCTGCGGGACGCGTGGACCGAGGTGCACGGGCCGGGGGACGACACCCCGACCTTCGACCCGGGGGCCAATCCGCTGGCGGCGGTGGGCTCGCTGTCGGGGCGGGCGGCCCGGCTGGACCGGATCCTGCTGCGCCCCTCGGGCGGCGCCCGGGTGCGGTCGGCGGGGCTGCGGGGTGACGCGCCGGGGCCGGAGGGGCTGTTCGTCTCCGACCACTTCGGGGTGGAGGCCACCGTGGAGTGCGCGGCACCGGACGCGGCGGCGGACACGGGGGCCGCGCGGTGCGGCGTACCGGCGACGGCCCGGACGGCCGTGGCGTGGCTGGCACCGCAGGACCCGGTGGTCGGGGAGCTGCGCGGGGCGCACGACCCGGGGGCCGACCGCTGGCCGGCGCACGTGAACCTGCTCTTCGGCTTCGTGCCGGAGTCCTCCTTCGGGGAGGCGCTGCCCCTGCTGGCGGAGGTCGCGGCGGGCACCGGGCCGTTCACCGCCCGGCTGGAGGGGGTGCACTCCTTCGGGCACCGGGACGACGCCACGCTCTGGCTGGACCCGGCGGCGGGCGCGGAAGGCGACGCGCCGTGGCGGGAGCTGCGGCGCGCCCTGGCCGACCGGTTCCCGGGCTGCCGGGGGCGCGCGGAGGGCTGGACCCCGCACCTGACGCTGGGGCGCAGCGCGGATCCGCGGCGGGCGGAGCGGGAGTTCTCCGAGCGCCTGGGGCCGGGCGGGCGTACGGAGCGGGTCGGGGAGCTGGCGGTGCTGTCGCGGCGCGGGGACGGGCCGATGCGGGTGCGGGCGGTGGTGGAGCTGGGGACCGGTGCGGTGCGCCTGCCCCGGCCGGAGGCGCCGGAGGCGCCCGACGAGGTACCGGGGGCCGCGGAGGAGCTCGCGGCGCGGATCGCGGCGGCCCTGCCCGGGGGCCTGGTGCGGACGGCGGGGTCGCGCCGCATGGGCTGCGCGCTGCCGGGGGCCGATCTGGACCTGGTGGCCGTGCTGCCCGGGCCGGCGGACACGGCCGGGGTGCGGGCGCGGGTGGCGGCAGCGCTGCCGGGGGCGCGGCGGCTGCGGGAGGTGACGGGCGCGCGGGTGCCGGGGCTGCGGCTGCACGCGTCCGGGCTGGACGTGGACCTGGTGCTGGTCGGTGCCGGGGCGCTGGACCCGGCGCAGGCCGTGGCCCGGCGGGCGGAGCTGGGCGAGGCGGCGGCGGTGGCGCTGAGCGCGCTCGAAGACGCCGACGCGGTACGGGAGTCCGCGGGCGCGGAGCACGCCGCCTTCGCCGGGCTGGCGCGGGAGGTCAAGGCCTGGGCGCGGGCGCGCGGGCTGGACTCGGCGCCGTTCGGGGGGCTGCCGGGGCTGGCCTGGGCGGTCCTCGCGGCGCGGACCGTCCGGGAGGCCGTGGACCGCTCCCCGGCCGCGCTGCGGCGGGAGTTCTTCGGGACCTGGGCGGCCTGGGACTGGAGCGAGCCGGTGTCCCTGCTCCCGCCGGAGGGGGCGGGACGCTCCCCGGCGGGCCCCTCCGCCTCGCCGTCACCGTCACCGTCGCCGTCACCGTCGCCGTCGCCGGATCCGGTGACGGTCCTGACCCCGCGGGCGCCGGTGCGGAGCTGCACCGCGCAGGTGGGGCCGGGGATGCGGGACCTGCTGGTCCGGGAGCTGTACCGGGCGTGGGAGGTGCTGGAGGCGGATCCGGAGGGCCTCGGCCGGCTGACGGCGCCGCCGCCGCTGCACCGGCGGCACGCGGCGTGGGCGGTGGTGACCGTACGGGCCGGTGCGGCCGGGGAGTTCGAGGAGCGGCTGGGCCGGGCGCGCGGCCGGCTGCGTGCCCTGCTCGCCGGGTTCCCGGACGCTCATGCCTGGCCCCGCCCGTTCGAGCGGACCGCCACCCTGGCCCGCTTCGCGGTGGGCCTGGGCCCGGTCCCGCCGGACGCCGCCGCCCTGTCGGCCCTGGCCGCGCCGTGGGCGGCGGCCTTGCCGGGGGTGGAGGTCGCGTGGGCGGCGTCGGGCGAGGTGCCCGACCTGCGCTGAGGGGCGGCCCTGCCGGGTTCACACCTCGATGACGATCTTCCCGGCCGTGTGGCCCTCCTGGTTGAGGGCGAAGGCGGCCGCGAGTTCGGAGAGGGGAAAGGTCTCGGCGACCGTGACCTCCAGGCGGCCCTCGTCGGCGAGGCGGCCCAGGGCGGCGAGGTCCGCGGAGTCGGGGCGGACCCAGATCCACTGGCCGCCCGCCCCCAGGACCGTGTGGTCGGCGATGGAGGCGTGGCGTCCGCCGTCGGCGAGGACGGCCCGGGTGACGTCGAGGACGCCCCCGACGAAGTCGGCGACGACGGTGACGCCCTCGGGGGCCAGCGCGCGGACGCGTTCCGTCAGGCCGTCCCCGTAGGCGACGGGTTCGCAGCCGAGGCCGCGCAGCCGGTCGTGGTTGCGCGGGGAGGCGGTGCCGATGACCCGGGCGCCGAGGGCGCGGGCGATCTGGACGCCGAGGGAGCCGACGCCGCCCGCCGCCCCGTGGAGGAGGACCGTGTCGCCCCCGCCGGTGCCGAGGCGGGTGAGCAGCTGGTACGCGGTGAGGCCGGCCAGCGGCAGGCCCGCCGCCTGCCGCCAGTCGAGCGAGACGGGCTTGGCCGCGAGGCAGCGTACGGGGACGCTGACGAACTCGGCGAAGGTGCCGCCGTGCACCCAGTCCTTGCGGGCGTACCCCATGACCTCGTCGCCCACCGCGAACTCGGGGGCGTCGATGCCGACGCACTCGACGGTGCCGGCCACGTCCCAGCCCGGGACGACGGGGAAAGCGGCGTCCATCAGGCCGTCGAGCCCGCCTGCCATGATCTTCCAGTCGACCGGGTTGACCGCCGCGCAGCGGACCCGGACGAGGACCTCACCGGGGGCGACCTTGGGCACGGGCAGCCGGGTCTCGGCGAGCACCTCCGTCCCGCCGTACGCCCCGTACGCCATGGCCCGCATGGTGCCTTCGGTGTCCTGCGACATGGATGCGGCCTCTCCGTCTACCCGAACCGGTGGAAATCACCCCTTCTCCATCCCACCACGGAAGGCCTCCCGCACCGCTGACCGCAACGCCGCCGCCCGCCCGGGCCGTGCGGCACCCGGTCACTCGTACTCGGTGCCGCCCTTGCGCGTCAGGTAGGCCGGGCTGACCGCCTTCGCGATGGCCCGCCCGCCGGTCACGGGGCTGTACCGCTCGGCCGCCGGCCGGATGACGACGCCCTCGCGCAGGTGCAGGTTCCGCCCGGAGACCGTCTCCCGGCCGCTCGCCAGCTCCAGTACCGCGTCCAGGGCGTACGGCCCCTCGAAGAGCCGGGGCACCAGCGGGAGTTCGCCGTCCCGGAACACCTCCTCCGGGTCCAGCCAGCGCACCTGGCCGTCGATCTCGGCGGACACGTCGAAGACGGCGTATCCGGGCGGCGCGTCGGCCGTCGCGGCCGGGACCCCGTACGCCAGGTCCTGCACCCCGGCCCCGTACACCTCGCCGAAGACGCCGACCCGGCTCGCGCCCAGCCGTTCGGCCAGCCGGGCCGCGGCCTCCGCCACGCCGTGGCCGCGTACCGCGCGCCAGTAGACGTTGCGCTCGTCCTCCTTGAGGGCCAGTCCCTTGGCGCCGACCCCCTTGGAGGAGACGAGGACCCGCCCCTCCCCGGCCACGCAGGTCAGCAGGCAGGCCGTGCCGTGGAGCTTCTCCGTCAGGACGACGGGCTCCCCCTCCTCGAAGATCCCCGGGTAGCGCTGGAGGTTCTCGATGTCCACCCAGGGCAGCAGGTCGGGCGCGGTCTCGACTTCGCCGGCCATCGTGGTGGGGACGGGCGGCGACCATTTGACGATGCCCAGGGCCTCCGCGAAGTCGGTGCCCTCCTCGGCCGCGAGGGCCAGGTCCACGCCGGCCAGGGCGCGGGGCCGGCAGACCAGGCCCTGCGAGAGCTCCCCGCGCAGCCGGACCGCCTTGACCCGGTCCTTGGAGCTTCCGGCCAGCCGGCCCGTCAGGCCCAGCTCCTCGATCAAGGAGGCGGGGAGGACGGCCTGTTCGGGTATGTAGAGGGCCAGGTCGCCGGTGCGGTAGGCCCCCTTGGCGACGACGGCCCGGTACAGGCCCACTTGGGCCAGCTCCAGGGCGTCGGCGTCGGGGTGGTCGTGGACGGTCAGCTCTTCGACGGTGACACGCAGGGTGGACATCGGCGCCTCCTGGGACGCGGGAACGGGATCGGACTCACCGGCTACTCTCGGGGCCGCCATTTCCGCTGGTCCAGCGGGTTTCGGGGTGTTAGCCTGCGCCGCGCGAGCGGTATCAGCCGTTCCCCGTGCGGAGGTTCACATGTCGCGTCGTCCCGTCACCGTCGTCACCGGAGGCAGCCGCGGGATCGGCGCGGCGACCTGCGTGCGCCTCGCCGCCGAGGGGCACGACCTGGTGCTCGGCTACGCGCGCGACGGGGCGGCCGCCGAGGCCGCCGCGGAGCGCGTACGAGCGGCCGGCGCGCGGTGCGTGACGGTACGCGGTGACACCTCGCGGGAGGACGCGGTGGAGCGGCTCTTCGACACCGCCGGGGCGGAACTGGGCCCGGTCACCGGGCTGGTGAACAACGCCGGGGTGACCGGCCCCCTGGGCCGGCTCGCCGACGCCCGGACCGAGGACCTGCGGCGGGTGGTGGAGGTGAACCTGCTCGGGTACCTGCTCTGCTGCCGGCGGGCCGCCCGGGACATGGCGGAGGCGGGCGGCGGGGCCATCGTGAACGTCTCCTCGGCGGCCGCGACGCTGGGCAGCCCCGGGGACTACGTCCACTACGCCGCGACGAAGGCGGCCGTCGACGCGCTCACCCTGGGCCTGTCCAAGGAGCTGGGTCCGGACCGCATCCGCGTCAACGGGGTCGCGCCGGGCATCATCGAGACGGACATGCACGCGGCGATGGGCGACCCCGACCGGCCCGCGAAGGCGGCCGCGGGAATCCCGCTGGGGCGCCCGGGGCAGCCGGAGGAGGTCGCCGGGGCCATCGCCTGGCTGCTGTCCGAGGACGCCTCGTACACGACGGGGGCGGTGCTGCGGGTCTCCGGCGGGCGGTGACCCGGGCCGCCCCGGGCTCCGGCCGGCGCCTCCGCCTCCGCCTTCTCCTCCGCCTCAGCCGAAGGCCGCCTGGGTGGCCGGGCCGTAGACGCCGCTCGGGTCGCCCTTGATGTCCCGGTCCCGCTGGAGCTGCGCGACGCCGCGCTTGGTCTGTCCGTCGTACACCCCGGTCACCCGGACGTACGTGAACCCCTGCCCGTACAGCCGCTCCTGGAGGGCGCTGACCTCGGGCCCCTTGTCTCCCGGGCGCAGCGTCCCGGAGGAGCCCGGCTGCTTCGAGGGCTTGCCCGGACCCTGGGTCGCGGGCTTCGCCGAGGACGGGGGCGCGGAGGGGGACCGGGTGGCGGCGGAGGCCGAGGGCTTCACGGTGGCCGTCTGGCTCCGCACCTCGGCGTCCCCCGCGCCCGGGCTGCGGGCGGGCAGCGCGGGCAGGGCCAGGTCGGGGCGGGCCGAGGCCTGCGGGGACTCCGGTTCGGGCCCGCTCATCAGGTACACCACCGCGCCCGCCCCGGCCAGCGCCAGCAGCGCGAGGGCGGCGGGCGCGAGCCGGGTGCCCCGCCGCGCGGGTGCGCGGCCGGATGCCCCGGCGACCGGACCGGCCGGGGGCGCGGGCGGCATGACCGGCAGGGGCTGCGTCGTCTCCTCGGGCGGCTCCGGGAACGCCGGCCCGGACGGCCAGGCGGGGTACGCCGAGCCGTACGGATCCTCGGAGACGGCGACGTAGGGGCGTATGAAGTGGCGGTCGTCGGGCTCGGGCCCGTTCTCATCGGGGTATGGGGACACGATTGTCTCCGGGCGCGGACGGGGGCCGGTGCGGCGGTGCGGAACCGGCCCCCCTCCAGCCGGTCAGGCCCTGCGCCGCCGGGCGGCGCGGGCCGTGCCCGCCCCCGGGGACGGCACGGTCAACGGGGCGCGGGCGGATATCGGCATGTGGGACTTCTCCGAAGTGGGGCTCGTTCGGTGGCTCTTGAGCGGACTCTTTCCGTCCGCGACCGCTTCGTCAAGCCGGGTGTCCGTTCCGCCCCATCCATCCGTTCTGCTCCGACGCCGGACCGGCAAGGGGGGCGGGGGCCGCCGGCTGGTGGTCCGGGACCCCGCCGGCGGGGTCCCGGTCCCGTTCCCGGCGGGACGTGGCCGCCACCGTCAGGGCGGCCGCCAGCATCAGCACCGCGCCGGTGAGCGGGGCCGCCGGCACGGAGACGCCGTCCACCGCGAGCCCGCCGGCGAGGGCGCCCGCCGCGATGGCGAAGTTGAACATGGCCACCATCAGGGAGGAGGCCGCCTCGGCGGCCCGGGGCGCGGCCTGGAGCATCCAGCGCTGCAGGCTGACGGAGACCCCGCCGTAGACCAGGCCCCAGAGCAGCAGCAGCGCGGTCCCGGCGACGGCTCCCGGCACGACGGCGATCAGCGCCAGTACGGCGGTGAGGGTGGCGCTGACGGTGAGCAGCGTACGGCGGGCGTCGCGCGGCCCGGCCAGGAAGTTGCCCGCGACCCCGGCGAGGCCGTAGCCGAGGAGCAGGGTGCTGACCAGGCCGGGGCCGACGCCGGAGACGTCCCGCAGGACGGGCCGGACGAAGGTGTAGGCGGCGAACTGGCCGGTCACCACCAGGAAGGTGACGACGACTCCGGCCCGGACCCCTCGGTTGCGGCGCAGCAGGGCGGGCAGTTCGCGGAAGGCGACGGGCCCGGACGGGGGCAGTGCGGGGAGCAGCAGGAGCAGGGCGGCGGCGGTGAGGGCGCCGAGGACGCCGACGGCCCCGAAGGCGGTGCGCCAGCCGCCCAGTTCGCCGAGGAGGGTCCCCGCGGGGACGCCGAGCACGGAGGCGGTCGGAACCCCGCCGAAGATCAGGGCCGTGGCCCGGCCGACGTGGTGTCCGGGGACCAGCCGGACGGCAAGCCCGCCCGCGATGGCCCAGAATCCGCCGACGCTGATGCCGACGAGCAGCCGGGCGGCCAGGACCACCGTGAAGTCCGGGGCGAAAGCGGCGGCGAGGTTGGCGGCGGCCATCAGGGCGATCAGCGTGCAGAGCACGTACCGCCGGTCCATCCGGGCGGCGCCGACGGTGACGAGGGGCGCGCAGAAGCCGGCGACGAGCCCGGGGACGGTGACCATCAGCCCGGCGGTGCCGTCGGAGACCCCGAGCGCGGCGCCGACGGGGGTGAGCAGCCCGATGGGCAGCAGCTCGGAGGTGATCAGGCAGAAGATCCCCAGCGAGACGGCCGCCACGGCCGCCCATCCCTTGAGGGGGCTCCGCCCTGAGGGGGGCGGCTCGGCGGGCGGGGCGGGTTCGGGAACACTGGACGCGGCTGGTTCGGTCATGCTCGGCACTCCGTACGGCAGGCGGGCGGACGGTTGGCGGTCCCCCGGACGGAGTCCGGGGAGGGGCACGGCGGCACCGGACCCCGGGGGTCGCGCCTCCCCCGTCGCCCGCACTGCCGTGCCGTGCCGATCGCGTTCCCGCCCATTCTGCGACCGCTGGGGCCGTTTCCGGCCACCCCTTGAAGGATCGATTCGGCAACACCCGGCCCGGTCTCCGGCGTCACCCGGACGCGTGAGCCCCCGGATCCGAGCGGCTCGGGACTACGGCATGGTGGTCGGATGCAGTTACGCCGGGCCGCCCTGCCCCTCTCCCTCCTCGCGCTCTTCGCGAGTGCCGGCTGCGTGTCCGTGGGCCCGGAGTCCGGCGGCCCCGGCCCGCCACGGGGCCCCGTACCGCCCGCGGACGCGCCGGACGCGCCTGACGCCCCCGACACCCCGGACGTCACCGGCGCGCGCCACGCCCACGATCCGCCGCCGGAGCCGCCCCTGCCGCTGGGCGAGCTCCCGGAGCCCGGGGCGGCGGCCCCGGAGCCGGGACCGCCGGTGCCGCCGCCCGCCCGCCGGGCCCGGCCGCCCGCGCAGCGGCCCGCCAAGCCCGCCGCGCCCCGGCACGCACGGCCCCCCGAACGGCCCGCGCCGCGGGTGCCGCGGGTGCCGCGCGGCGAGGAGCTGTGCGAGGCGGCGGAGGGGGCGGTCCCGCCGTCGATCGTGGACCTGTGCGTACGCCAGTACGGCCGCTGACCGGACCGGATCTCCCGGCCGGGCAGACTTGACCCTCACACCGTGTCAGGCCGTGCACTGGAGGGCGTCATGTTCACCATCGGAGACTTCGCCAAGCACGGCCGGGTGTCGGTCCGCATGCTGCGCCACTACGACGCGCTCGGACTGCTGCGCCCGGCGCGTGTCGACCCCGTGACCGGCTACCGCGCGTACGAGGCGGGCCAGCTGGCCCGCCTCAACCGCGTCATCGCGCTCAAGGAGCTCGGCTTCAGCCTGGAACAGGTCGGAGCGGTGCTCGACGAGAAGGTCGGCACGGAGGAACTGCGCGGGATGCTGCGGCTGCGCCGGGCGGAACTGGAGACGGCCGCGGCCGAGGCTGCGGCCCGCCTGGTCCAGGTCGAGACGAGGCTCCGGACCATCGAGAGCGAGGGAACCATGCCCGCAGACGAGATCGTCGTGAAGAGCCTGCCGCCGGTGCGGCTGGCCGAACTGACCGGGGTCGCCGCGAGCTACGCCCCGCAGGACATCGGACCGGTCATCGGTCCTCTGTACGAGGACCTGTGCCGCCGCGTCGAGACCGCCGGGGTGGTTCCGACCGGTCCGGGTCTGGCCTACTACGAGGAGGCTCCGGGCGGCGAGCCCGGATCGGTCCTGGTGCACGCCGGGCTCCCGGTGGCGTCGGCGGTCCTCGCCGGGGACCTCGGGGCCGGGGTGCGGATCGTCGAACTGCCCGGGGTCGAGCGCGCGGCGACCGTGGTGCACCGGGGCGCGATGGACGGCGTACTGCCGACGGCGCAGGCCCTGGCCCGGTGGATCGACGCGAACGGCCACCGCTCGGCCGGCTACGCCCGCGAGCTGACCCTGGCCTGCCCCGAGGACGGGGACCAGTGGGTCACCGAGCTCCAGGAGCCGCTGGCCTCCTGAGGGCGCGGCCGCGGTCGCGGACGGCCGCGCAGCGCCGGGCGGTGCCCCGGCGGGCCGTCCGCAGCCGGCGCACCGCCCCGTGCCCGCGCCGGCTCCACTCGGCGCGGGGCAGGCCGGCGCGCTGTCCGCCGCCGGTGATCAGGGCGTTGACGGGGGCGTGCGGGTCGGCGGCGACGCCCTTGGCGATCAGCACGCCGACGACGAGCGGGACCAGCGCGACCGCGAGCGCGGAGCCGGCGGCGGTCACGTGCCCGAGGCGCGGGCGGGGGGCTGCGGGTGCCGAGGTGTTCATGCCGTCATTCCAGCAGCGGCGCCGCGGCAGCGGATCGGGGCGGATACTCAGTCCGCCCGGCACGGGTACTCAGACGGTGGAGGACGGCGGTGGAGAGGGAACCCCAGGGCTTCGAACCCGCGACCGGCGACGGTCCAGCGGCGCCCGGCGCGGGCCGGGCGGCCGAGGTGCGCACGGCGTACGAGGGCCTGTTGCAGATCCGCCGGCTGCTGGCCGGCGGGCCGGGGGTGCCGGCCCCCTGGGAGCTGCGGCTGATGCCGCGCGCGGTGGCCCTCGTCCTGGAGGCGGCCGGCTTCCCGCCGTCGGCGGTGGACACCGCGGGGCGGCGGACCCGGACCGGCTACCGGGTGACGGCCGGCGCGGACCGGGTGGAGGTCGGCTGGACCGGCCCGGCCGGGGGCGGCGCGGCCGGGGAGGAGCAGGAACGCCTGAAGGCCTGCGCGGCGGAACTGGAACGGCACGGCTGGGACTGCCTCCTCTACCGCGGACCCCGCGGCCGCCGCTTCCTGGAGGTCGGACCCCGCCAATGATCCGGGACACGGGATTCCCGGCACGGACGTCTCCGGCCTGCCGTGACGCGGCAGGCCGGAGACGAGCGCGGAGCCGGTTGCGGCGCCCCGCCCCGGGCGTCAGGCCCGGTCCGGGTGGCGCAGCAGCCTGAGGGCGTTGGCGACGACGACCAGGGTGGACCCCTCGTGGACCAGGACGGCCGGGCCGATGCCCAGGCCCAGCGCGGTGGCCGGGACGAGGACGGCGACGATGCCCAGGCTCAGCCACAGGTTCTGCCGGATGATCCGGCTCGCGCGGCGGCTGAGGCCGGTGATGAAGGGGAGGCGGCGCAGGTCGTCGGACATCAGGGCGATGTCGGCCGTTTCCAGGGCCACGGCCGAGCCGGCCGCGCCCATGGCCACTCCGACCGTGGCCCCGGCCATGGCGGGGGCGTCGTTGACCCCGTCGCCGATCATGGCGGTACGGGCGGTGCGGCGCAGCCGGGCCACCTCGGTGACCTTGTCCTGCGGCATCAGGCCGCCGAGCGCCTCGTCCATGCCGACCTCGCGCGCCACGGCGTCGGCCACGCGCTGGTCGTCGCCCGAGAGCATCACGGTGCGGGTCACCCCGAGCGCGCGCAGGGCGGCGACGGCCTCGGCGGCCTCGGGGCGGGGGGCGTCCATCAGGCCGAGGGTGCCGAGCCAGCGGTCGCCCCGGCGGACCAGCATCGTGGTGCGGCCGGTCCGCGCCAGCTCCTGCGTGCGCTCGCGCAGGGCGGGCGGTACGGGCGGGCCGGAAAGGGTGTCGGCGTAGGAGAGGCTGCCGATGTGGACGGTCTCGCCGTCGAGTTCGGCGCTGACCCCGCGGCCGATGACGGCGCGGAGGCCCACGGCTTCCGGGGCCGCGGCGGCCGGGGTACCCGCCAGCAGGGCCGGCGCGTCCCGTACGACGGCCTGGGCGAGGGGGTGGTCGCTGAGGCGCTGGGTGGCGAGGGCCGTGCGCAGCAGTTCCTCGCGGCCTGCTCCGTCGGCGGCCTCGGCCTCGGTGAGGCGGGGGCGGCCCTCGGTGAGGGTGCCGGTCTTGTCGAAGGCGAGGGTCCTCAGGCGGCCGAACTCCTCCAGCGGCGCCCCGCCCTTGACCAGCACTCCCCCGCGGGCGGCGCGGCCCACGGCGCTGAGGACGGCGGCCGGGGTGGCGATGGCGAGGGCGCACGGGCTGGCGGCGACGAGGACGGCCATGGCGCGGTAGAAGGTGTCGGTGAAGGGCTCGCCGCCGAGGGCGCCGAATCCCAGCAGGGCGGCGACGAGGACGAGGACCCCGGGAACGAAGACCTTCTGGAAGCGGTCGGTGAACCGCTGGGTGGGCGAGGTGCGCTGCTCGGCGTCCCGGACCATCCGGACCACGCGGGCGAGGGTGTTGTCCGCGGCGAGGCGGGTGACGACGACCTCCAGGGAGCCGGAGCCGTTGACGGTGCCGGCGTGGACGCGGCTGCCCGGGTCGGCACCGGCGGGGTCGGCGAGGGCGGCGGCGCGGTCGGCCACCGGGGTCTTGTCGGCGGGGACGCTCTCGCCGGTGATCGGTGACTGGTCGACGCTGCTGTCGCCGGCGGCGACGAACCCGTCGGCCGGGACCCGGGTGTGCGGGCGTACCAGGACGGTGTCCCCGACGCCCAGCTCCTCGACGGGCACCTCGACGGGCTCCGCGCCGCCGCGCTGGACGAGGGCGGTGCGGGGGGCGAGGGCGCCCAGGGCCTCGATCGAGCGCCGGGCGCGGCCCATGGCGTACTCCTCCAGGGCGTGGCCGAGGCTGAAGAGGACCAGGAGGACGGCGCCCTCCTCCCAGCGGCCGATCGCGGCGGCTCCGGCCGCGGCGACGAGCATCAGGAAGTCGACCTGGAAGCGGCCCTCGCGCAGGGTGGCGAACGCCTCGCGGAGGGTGAAGAACCCTCCGAAGACGTAGGCGGCCATGAAGAGCGCCTCGGCGGCGGGGCCGCCGTTGCCGGTCAGCCGGAGGGTCAGCCCGGTGAGGTAGACGGTGAGGGCGAGCAGGGCGCTGACCAGCTCCGCACGCTCTCCGGCCTTCTTCGCCACGTCACGCATGGCGTCACGCATCACGTCGTTCATGACATCAATATATCAACACATCGAAATATGTAGACGTGTGCACGTCCTGATCTCCCGATCTAAGGTGCCCCCATGGAACCAGCCGTGGAACCCACGCTCACCGAGCCCGACGCGGCCGCGGTCGCCGAGGTCATGCAGGGCCTCGCCTCACCCGCCCGGATCCGCATCCTGGCCCGGCTGCTGCACGCTCCCTGCTCGGTCGGAGAGCTGGCCGAGGCCCTCGGCCTCGGCCAGCCCACCGTCTCCAACCACCTGCGCCTGCTGCGCCACCTCGATCTGGTGGCCGGGCGCCGCGACGGGCGCAGCGTGGTCTACGAGCTGCACGACGAGCACGTCACCGCCCTGCTCCGGCAGGTGCTGGAGCACGTGCACCACGGCCGCCGGGCGTAGCGCGGTCACGGCGCTGCGAACGTCAGCCGCAGCTGCGGCGTCCCCTCGTTCGCCGCGGCCTCCGAGGACCCGGACGCCCCGGGCGTTCCGGCCGCGTGCCGGAGCCGTCGCCTACCCTTCCAACATGATCGTTTCAACTGAGCCCGTCCGCCTGGTGATATTCGACTGCGACGGCGTACTCGTCGACAGCGAGCCCATCGCGGCCCGCGTACAGGTGGCCCTCGGCGCCGAGCTGGGCTGGCCGCTTACCGAGGCCGAGGTCATTGAGCGGTTCATCGGCCGCTCCAGTGCGCACGTGCGGGAGCAGGTCGCGGCCCGGCTGGGGGCCGCGACGGCCCGGGAGTGGGACGAGCGCTTCTCGGTCCTGCACGCCGAGGCGGTGGACGCGGGGCTGACGCCCGTCGAGGGGCTGCCCGAGGCCCTCGACCGGATCTCCCTGGCGACCTGCGTCGCCTCCAGCGGCTCCCACGAGAAGATGCGGCACACGCTCGGCCGTACGGGCCTGTACGAGCGCTTCGCGGGCCGCATCCACAGCGCCACCGAGGTCCCGAGGGGCAAGCCCGCCCCGGACGTCTTCCTGTACGCGGCCCGGCGGATGGGAGTCGAACCGGCGGCGTGCGTGGTCGTCGAGGACAGCCTTCCGGGTGTCCGGGCGGCGCGCGCGGCGGGCATGCGCTCGCTGGGCTACGCGGGCGGGCTCACCCCGGCGGCCGCGCTCGCGGGGCCGGGCACGGTGGTCTTCACCGACATGCGCGAACTCCCCGCGCTGCTGGAGGGCATGGCCTGATCCGCCGGACGCCCCTCAGGGCAGCGGGCGGCACAGCAGGGCCGCCGGCGAGGGGCGTGAGCCGACCCGGGTGGTGAAGGCGATGCCCGCCGCGTACTCGGTGGACGCGCACTGGCCCTTGTAGTGGCCCCGGGCGAAGTCGCCGCCGCCGGCGCCCGCCGGGCGGTTGTCACCCCGGTCGAACCAGAGGGTGCGGCCGGCGCCCGCCGGGAGGGCCGTGCGGGCCGGGGCGCACAGGGCGGCGGAGACGCGCTCGCCGCGCAGGCTGTACCCGATCAGGAACCGCCCCGCCGGGCACTGGAGTTTCGTGTAGCCGGTGGCCCAGTCCCCGCCCGGCGGGACGTACGCCTCGTCGCGGACCACCGTGTGGCCGCCGGCCGGCGCGCGCAGGTCCGAGGTGGTGCACAGGCCGCTCCCGCCGGTGTGGCCGAGGCCGGCCAGCCGGGCGCCGTCCGGGCAGACCGCCTTGCGGGCACCGCTGTCCCAGTCCCCGGCGGCGCGCGTGCGCAGGGAGGCGTTGTGGTCCCGGTGGCCGGTGCTGAGCTGGTACCAGGCCGGGGTGGCGGGGACGGGCCCGGTACGGCCGGGGGCGGTGGCCAGGGCGGTCCAGGGGGCGGTGCGCCAGTCGGCGGGGTCGAGGACTCCGGTGCGCCGGCCGGTGGAGTCGTAGCGGAGCATGGCCCAGCTGTCGCCGCCCGGGATGCCCTGGGCGGTGGTGCTCCAGCCGACGAGCGGCCAGTACGCGAAGTCGGCGTCGGAGCCGGCCAGGTAGGAGGTGAAGTTCTGGAACCAGGCCCGCGGGGCGGCGCCCGTCTCGTCCGCGCCGATGCCGAACTCGCTGATCCAGACGGGGGCGGTGAAGTGGGTGCCGGTTTCGGCGGAGACGAAGAAGGCCTGGTCGTAGAGGGTCTGTTCGAGCTGGGCCCGGCTCATGTCCTGGTAGCGGGGGTCATGGGTCTCGCCGAGGCCGGTCGCGCCGCTGTGGCGGGGGCCGGTGTAGCCGTAGAAGTGGGCGGAGTACACGAGCTTGCCGGAGACGGCGAGGGTGTGCGACAGGGTGCGCACGGGGGTGAGGGTGGGGCGCTCGTGCGGCAGGCCGTCGAGGGGAATGCCGGTCCAGTTGATGCCCTCGACGACGACGAGCAGGTCCGGGTTGGCCTCGGTGAGGATCCGGTCGGCGGCTTCCTGGGAGGCGGCCTGCCAGTCGTGGCCGTCGCCGAGGCCCCAGTTGGGGTCGTCCCAGGTGTCGCGGCGGACCTCGTTGTAGAGGTCGGCGCCGACCACGCGCGGGTTGTCGCGGTAGCGGCGGGCGACGGACACCCAGTCGTCGGCCCACTGGGCGGTGGAACGGCCGCTGTTCCAGCGTTCGTTGCCGTCGAGGCCGCAGCACCAGCGGGTGGTACCGGTGTGGTTGTTGAGGATGACGGCGAAGCCGGCGTCGGTCAGGGCGGCGACGACGGCGTCGAAGACCTGGAGCGGGGTGCGGCCCCGCAGGGCCGGGTTGGCAGCGACGGCCGCGTCCGGCACGGGGGTGGCGGTGTGCAGCATCTCGTTGGAGAAGGGCAGCCGGACGCTGTTGAGCCCGAGGGCGCGGAAGTCCGCGAGCAGCGCGGGGACCGGGACCCGGTCGAGGCCGAGCGGGATGCCGTGGGAGTCCTGGCCGCTGTGGTGGGTGGCGGGGTCGGTGCGGTCGCCGGAGCCGTTCCAGGAGCCCTGGGCGCCGTCCCAGTTGCCGGACCGCAGCCGGAAGCGCTCGCCCCGGGCGTCGACAATATAGCGGCCCCGGGTCGAGAGCGGGGGCGTCCAGGCGGTGTCGGCCGCCGGGGCGGCCGGTGTGGCCGGGCGGGCCGGGGGCGCTGCGGGGGCCGCGGCGGCCGGCAGGGCTCCGCCCGCCAGGAACAGCACGCTCAGCAGCACCCGTACAAGGCTCTTCATCTCGCTCCCGCCCGCTCCGGCCGCCCGCTCCGGGCGGCTGCGGCGGACAAGTTACCGGCCGGTCGCACCGGACGGAAGGCACGGGAGCCGGCCCGACGGGTGCCCCCGACAGCGGAGGCGTCAATTCCGGCAAGCGCGGGCCATCCCTTCACACGCGGCCACCTGGCCAAAACCGCCCCGCGCGCGGCCGTACGCCTCTACCGTGCCCTGAGGGGCAGGGCCGGCAACGGGAGGGCGGGGCTGATGGACGACGACGAGGACATGCGGCTGGCGAGGATCACGCCGGAGATCTCCCGCCGCACCCTGGCGATGCTGCGCGGTCTCGCCGGGCTGGAGCCGCCGGAGCAGGTGCCGGAGGACGCCATGACGGTCGCGGACGCGATCCTGGACGACCACGGCACGGACGGGCTGCGGGTGCTGGTGATGACGCTGGCCGCGTGGGCTACGGCACAGATCGAGAACGTCGCGGAGCTGAGCGGGCGCAGCCACGAGGCGGTGCTCGACGCGATGGAGCTGGCCTGCCTCGAGGCCAATGCCGAGGAGTAGGCGCCGGCAGCCACCGGAGGGGTTTCTTCCGCCGGGGTACGGGCGACGCTCCGGGGCAACCCCGCCCGCCGTCCACCACCCTGGGTGGACGGCGGACGACCGACCGTACCCGTACCGCGGCATGCCCTGATCCGGGCGCCGGTCGGCGACACTGGGGAGACCAGAGGCTTGTGGGGGGTCGTGATCGGAGGCCGTCGTGAGCACACCTTCCCCCATCAGGATCGCCGCCGTCCTGTCGGCCGAGCACCGCGGCCGGCTGATGTCGCACGCCCGTGAGGTCAACCTCCCCGAGGGCGCGCGGCTCTTCGACGAGGGCGGCCCGGCGCGGACCTTCTGGATCGTGCGCTCCGGCACGGTGACCCTGGAGATCCCGCTGCCCGGCCGCCGCACGCCCGCGCCCGTCGAAAGCCTCGGCCCCGGGGAGCTCGTGGGCTGGTCGTGGCTGTTCCCGCCGTACGTGTGGCAGCTGAGCGCCGAGGCCATGACCCCGGTACGCGCCTACGAGTTCGACGGGGCGACCGTCCGGATGCTGATGGACGCCGATCCCGCCTTCGGCTCCGCGATCGGCCACTGGGTCGGAAGGGTCCTCGCCGTCCGGCTCCAGCAGACCCGCACCCGGCTCCTCGACCTCTACTCCCCGCGCACGGGGGCGGGCCACTGAGGGCGCGCTCCAAACCTTTCGGGGAAGGGTGTTCGGCCGTTTCCCGGAATTCCTCCTTCACAGGTCACGGCGGCGCGGGACGGACGGAGGCGGCTGCGGACTGCACTCATTCGCTCACGATCGGTGACGAGAAATGGCGGTACGAACGGGCGTTCCCGCTCCGGATGAGCAAGACTCCCGTCCGTTATCCGAAACCCCGAGCCGAGGAGTGTTCGAAATGCGGTCCATCACCAGGAGTCTGGGACTGGCTTCCGGAGCAATGGCCCTCACCGCCCTCACCGCGCTGGCCGGGACCGGAGCCGCCGACGCGGCGCCGACCGGAACGCAGAGCCTGTACTCGCCGTCCGCGCTCGTGGTCAGCGTGACGGCCGGGGAGGACACCGTCAACGGGACGGTGCTGCGCGCGGCCACGCTGGTGTGCGCGCCGAGGCCGGGCGGCACGCACCCCGACCCGGCGGCGGCCTGCGCCGAGCTGCGGGCCACCGGGGCCTCGCTGGACGCCCTCGCCGCTCCCCGGCCGGACACCGCGTGCACCAGGGAGTGGAACCCGGTGACCGTCACCGCCGAGGGCGTGTGGCAGGGCCGCCGGCTGAGCTACACGTACACCTTCGGCAACCCCTGCGGGCTGCGCAGCACCACCGGGGTGCTCTTCGGCATCTGAGGAGCACCGGCCCCGGGCCCGGCCGGGCGGCGCCGTGCGACCGCCGTCCGGCCGCCGTCCGGCCCCAGGGAGGGGCCGCTCAGCCCAGTTCGAGACTGGTGACCCCGTACAGCCCGGCCAGCTCGACCTCCGGCGCCGGGCCGGTGTACATGCGGGCCGTTTCGAAGGACGGGGCCAGCCCCAGGCCGGTGGCCACCGCTGCCGCCGCCGGATTCGCGTCGGGCACGTCCACGGCCACCTCCCCGCCGGGGGCGTGCTCGGCGAGCCTCCGGACGAGGGCGGCGGCCGTCTGCGGGGCGGCGGCGTAGAGCGGGCCGATGCGGGAGGCGCCGCTACAGGGGCGGACCACCCCGAGTCCCTCGATCCGGCCGTCCCGGACGGCCGCGAGCGCGGTCCTGCCGGGCAGCGAGGTCCAGGCGGCGAGGAAGGCGTCCCGCTGCTCCGGGAAGAAGCGGCGGTCGTAGGCGGCGAGCCGCGCGAAGGGCAGCGAGGCCGCGTCCACGATCTCCACGCCGTCGTCCGCGCCGGCCCCGGCGGCCCCGGCGGCCCTGGGCACGCCCTCGTAGCGCATGTTGGTCCAGGCTGGACGGAAGCCGGACTTTCGGTAGTTGTCCTGCTGCTCGACCACCCCGTCGAGTCCGACGAGCCGCCCGTGGAGCCGGTCCATCCCGGCCTGCCACAGCCGGATGCCGTAACCCTGGCCGCGTACGTCGGGCCGGGCGATGTAGAAGCCGATGAAGCCGAACCCGGAGCCGTAGCGGACGGCGGAGATGCAGGCCACCGGCTCCCCGTCCCGGCGCCCGACCAGGAAGCCGTCCGGGTCGGCGACCGCGAAGGCGAAGCGGTCGCCGTCCCCCGGGTTCCAGCCCTCCAGGTCCGCCCAGGTACGCAGCAGTTCCATGTCGGCGGCGCTCGCGCCGGTGATCTCGAATCCCGTCATGCGCGGTGTTGTACCAGAACGCCGGGGGCGTGCGCAGGAGCGCTAACCGGCCGTCAGCAGCGCGGCGAGGGCCGCCGGGTCGACCGCCGGGTGCAGGTCGCTGACCTGGCCGTCGCCCACCTCGACGACGCGCCAGACCCCGTCCTCGCGCAGCGCGAGGTCGGTGGTGACGAAGCGGCAGCCGAGCGCCCCGACGGCCGCCCGGACCGGTTCCAGGGCGGTGCCGGGGAGCGTGGCGGCGGACTCGGGCTGGTCCGGATGGGGGGTCACCAGCCGGGGTTCCCCGTCGCGCCACCAGACGCGGACCTCGGGACCGGTGAAGCGCTCGAAGGCGCGCAGGACGATCCCGCCCGCGAGGAACTCGTCCTGGAGTTCGACGAACCGGCTCACCACGCGGTGCACGGCGGGGCGGTCGGCGAGATCGGGGAGGTGGCAGGCCTCGCGCCACTCGTGCTTGCGGGACTTCACGTAGTCCTTGACGATGCCCGCCCCGGCCGGGAGGTCGGCGGCGAGGGCCGCGAGCCGCTCCCCGTCCGGGCACTCGCCCGGCGCGGCGGGCAGCCAGCGGCTGGCGGGGGTGAGCCCGGCGAACGTCTCGTACCAGCCGGGGAGTTCATGGGCCCGCCGGTAGGCCTCGGGGGTGACGGCGAGCCGGGCGCCGCGCCCGCGCAGGGCCGCGTCGAGGGCGGCGTACCGCTCGGCGGGGACCATCCAGCCCCGGTACCAGACGGCTCCGGCCCCGGCGGGGACCCGGGCCACCGCCCGCCCGGCGTCCCCGGCCAGCAGGGCGTCGTGGTCGACGAGCGCGACGGCCCCGCCGGCGGCCCGCAACTGCCGGGCCTCGGCCGCGAAGTGGGCGTCGGCCCGGCGTTCGTGCAGCGGATCGTGGCAGTAGAGGACGGTGGTGGTCGTGTTCACTCCCCCACGATAGTGATCAGCCCGCGCAGATCACGTCGTCGAGTGCGATCGGACGGGAGTCGAGGCGGACGTACGCGGTGAAGGTGTCGGTGGCGCCGGTGTCCCAGGTGGTGGTGACGGTGGCCCAGCCGACGCCGGCCGCCTGCGCCACCGTGGCCGGGCCGATGGCGATGTCCCGCGGGACGCCCTGGGCGCAGAGCACGACGTCGGCGTCCGGGCTGTGGGCCTGTTTCTCCTTCAGCTGCTGCGAGATCCGCTGGCTGCGGTCCCGCGCGGAGGGGCCGTGGTCCCCGTAGAAGGCGGTGAGGAAGGTGGTGATCTCCTCGGCGGTGTGGTGGTGGTGACCGTGGTGGCGGTGGAGGGGCCATCGCGGCACCGGGTCGGCGAGGGCGGCTGCCGGGACCGACGACGCGACCAGGGGGAACAGCGCGGCGGACAGTACGAGCAGCAGGGCGCCCGGGCGGTATGGGATGAGCGTCATGTCCGGTTTGTAGCCGCCCGTTCCCGCCGACGGTCAGGGGCGCGGCGCGGGCTCACTCCGGTGGACGTGGAGATTCACCGCAGAAACGCCCCTCCCCCTGCGCCGACCGGCCCCGCGCGCCCCGCGGGCCGGCCGGGACGGCAATGCGTTCGCCGCGCCGGGGCGGTTCTGCGTAGGGTCGGCGCATGGGGAAGCCGCTCGTCGCAGTGTTCAGTGGGGCCGGGATGTCGACCGATTCCGGGATTCCGGACTACCGGGGGCCGCAGGGGTTGTGGCGCGCCGATCCGGACGCCGAGAAGCTCGTGACGTACGAGTACTACATGGCCGACCCGGAGATCCGCCGCCGGTCCTGGCTGATGCGCTCCGAGCTCTGGTCCCTCTCTCCCCGGCCGAACGCGGCGCACCTGGCGGTGGCCGGGCTGGAGCGCTCCGGCACTCCGGTACGGGTGATCACGCAGAACGTGGACGGCCTGCACCAGCTCGCCGGGATGCCCGCGCGGAAGGTGTTCGAGCTGCACGGGACGGCCCGGGAGGTGGTCTGCACCCGCTGCGGCGCCCGTTCGGGGACGGCGCAGGCGCTGGCCCGGGTGGCCGCCGGGGAACCCGATCCCGCCTGCCTGGCGTGCGGCGGGATCCTGAAGACGGCGACGGTGATGTTCGGCGAGCACCTGGACACCGAGGTGCTCGCGCGGGCGGTGGCCGTGGCCAAGGGGTGCGAGGTCTTCATCGCCGTCGGGTCGACCCTCCAGGTCCAGCCGGCCGCCTCGCTCGCCGGGATGGCGGCCGAGGCGGGGGCGCGGCTGATCATCGTCAACGCGGAGGAGACCCCGTACGACCCGCTGGCGGACGAGCTGGTCCGCGAGCCGATCGGCACCGCCCTCCCGGCCCTGCTGGCCCGGTTCGCGTAACCCCGCCCGGAACGGCGGCGGCTCAGGGGGTTTCCAGCTGGGCGGCGAGGCCGTCCAGGAGGAGGCCGAGGCCGAGCTCGAAGCCGCGGTCGTCGAGCGCGGCCAGGCCGGAGTCCGTGGCGGCGGCGCCGGTGAGCGCGTCGGCCAGGGCCGGGTAGTCGGGGCGGTAGTCGGCGGGGGCCCGGCCGAATCCCGCCGTGAAGGTCTCCAGCGCCGAGCCGAGGACCAGGTAGTCGACGGCGGCGGCCGCCTCGGCCGCCCGGGCCGGGGTGCAGCCGGCCCGGACGAGCGCGGCGAGCAGCGCGTCGTATCCGCGCAGCGCCTTGTCGGCCGCCACCTGGCGCCGGGCCGCCGGGGCGATCGCGTTGGGGTGGCGGAGGTAGACCTGCCGGTAGCCCCGGGCGTAGGCGGCGATCCCCTCGCGCCACCGCGGATCGCCGAGCGGGCTCAGGTCGATCTCTTCGTTGATCAGCTCCGAGACCGCGTCGAGCACGTCGTCCTTGGAGGCGACGTGGTGGTAGAGCGAGGCCCCGCGCACGCCGAGGCGGTCGGCCAGGGTGCGCATCTTCAGGGCCTGGGGGCCCTCCTCGTCGAGGAGTCCGAGGGCCGCGCGCGCGATGATCCCGCGGTTGAGCAGTGGCTGGTTGGGTCGGCCCACGGTGATCCCCCTCGTTTTTCCGCCGCCAGGTTACCCGTACGGAGGGCTTCCCAAGAGGTCCGGGGCGGGTTATGGTCCCCGCATTCCCGATACCTAACAACGTTAGATTTACGTTCCGGAGCACTCCGGGCCCGCCCGGGTGCGGGCGCCGGCGCTCCCCCCTCCTCCAGAGGTGCGCATGCCAGACCTTTCCCCCCTCGCCCCCGGCCCGGACGTCCCGCGGGACACGGACGCCGCCCGCCTGAGCGACCTGGGCTACGAGCAGGAGCTCAACCGCAGCCTCGGCGTCCTCGGGAACATCGCCATGGGCTTCGCCGTGGTCTCGCCCGTGGTCGCGCTCTACGCCGTCTCGATGGTCGGCACGATGATCGCCGGGCCCGCCTGGGTGTGGGCTCTGCCGATCGTCCTGCTCGGGCAGTGCCTGGTGGTCAACGTCTACTCCGAGCTGGCCTCCCAGTGGCCGCTGGCCGGCGGCCCCTACCAGTGGGGCCGGCGGCTGCTGGGTCCGTCGTTCGGCTGGATGAGCGGCTGGGTCTGGCAGTTCGCGGTGATGTTCGGCAACACCACCGTGGCGTACCTGGCGGCCCCCTGGGTCTTCGCCCTCATCGGGGTGGTCCCCTCGCCGGGCGCCCTGGTCGCGGTCGCCGCCGGGATCCTGGTGGCCTGCATGCTGGTCAACGCCTACGGGATCCGGATCCTGAGCTGGTTCGTCTCGCTGGGCATAGCCGCCGAGGCCGTCGCCTCCGTGCTCGTCGGCTTCACCCTGCTGCTGTTCTTCCGCGAGCACGGCTTCTCGATGTTCACCGAGACCCTCGGCGCCGAGGAGCTGTCCGGGGGTTCGACCGTGACGGCGTTCCTCGCCGTCCTCGCCGTCGCCGGCTGGGGCTTCATCGGGTTCGACGCCTGCGTCTCGACCGCCGAGGAGACCAAGGACGCCGGGCGCCAGGTGCCGCGCGCCATGTGGTGGGCCCTGCTCAGCGTCGGCCTGGTCGTCATCCTCAACGCGGTGGCGGTCGCCCTGGCCCACCCGGACCCGCGGGCCGTCGTCGCCGGCGAGGACCTCGACCCGGTGACCACCGCCGTGGTCACGGCCTTCGGCTCCTGGTCCGACAAGCCCTTCGTGGCGGTGGTCCTGGTCGGCTTCCTCGCCTGCGCCATGGCCTCCCAGGCCGGCGCCGCCCGCGGGGTGTACTCGCTGGCCCGGGACGGGGTGTTCCCCTTCTCCCGGCAGGTCCGGCGGGTCAACCGGCGCCAGGCCCCCATCGGCGGCCTGATCGCCTCCACCCTGGTCTCCTGCACCGGCCTGCTGCTGGGCCTGAACGCCACCGCCATCGGCAGCCTGATCGCCTTCGGCACCGCGGCCACCTTCCTGCCGTTCTTCCTGGTGACCCTGGCCGCGCTGATCGCCCGGCTGCGCGGCACGTGGGTCCCGTCCGGGCACATCCGGCTCGGCCGCAAGGGCACCTTCCTCAACGTGCTGGCCGTGCTCTGGACCGCCTTCGAGGTGGCCAACGTCTGCTGGCCGCGCACGGTCCTGGCCCCGCCGGGAGCCCCCTGGTACCAGATCTGGGCCGGCCTGCTGGGCATCGGAGCGGTGATCACCGCCGGCCTGCTCTACCTCGCCGTCAAGAGGCCGCAGGACACGCTGCGGGCCGCGCGAGCCCGCGAGGAGCGGGCCCCGGCGGCTCCCGCCGGCGCACCCGCCACCGAAACCCCCTGACCCCGGGGGGGGGGGGGGGGGGGGGGAGGGGGGGGGGGGAGGGGGGGGGGGAGGGGGGGGAGGGGGGGGGGGGGGGGAGCGCGTTAATCTCCCAGCGCGCCACATTCAGGTACTCCAGGCCCGCCGAACCGCACGGCCG
>NZ_JBVJWV010000002.1:340492-386716 GCF_055602105.1 Streptomyces sp. NPDC037421 | reverse complement strand
ACGTATCCCCCCCCCCCCCCCCCCCCCCCCCCCCCCCCCCCCCCCCCCCCCCCCCCCCCCCCCCCCCCCCCCCCCCCCGGCCCGCCCCCGCCCCACCACCAGAAGGAGAAATGTCATGCACCTGCCACGCATGAGCCGGCGCGGTTTCGGTGCCGCCGCCCTCACGGCCGCCGCGTACCCCCTCTTCGGCGGCCCGGCCCCCGCGTTCGCCGAGGACGCGCAGGCCAAGGGCGGCGAGCGCCGGCACGCCCCCGCCGAATGGGAGCCGCACTCCGCCTGCGTCATGGCCTGGCCGTGGGACAGGAACGTCGGCTGGGGCGGGCTGCTCACCGACGTCCAGGGCGAGATAGCGGGCATCGCGCAGGCCGTCGCCCGCTTCGAAACGGTCGTGATGGTCGCCGAACCGGGCCAGGCGGCGCAGGCCCGGGCCCGCTGCGGCGACTCGGTCACCGTCACCGAGTACCCCGTCAACGACTGCTGGGCCCGCGACACCGGCCCCGTCTTCACCGTGAACGACGCGAGGACCCGCTCGGCCGGCCTGGACTTCCGCTTCAACGGCTGGGGCGGGAAGTACCCGTACGACAAGGACGACTTCCTGCCCGCCGGCGTCTGCGCGTACCTGGACGTCCCGCGGCAGCCCGTGGACATGGTCCTGGAGGGCGGATCCGTCATCACCGACGGCCAGGGCACCCTCATCACCACCGAGGAGTGCCTCCTCGACCCCAACCGCAACCCGGGCATGACCCGCGCGCAGATCGAGGCCGCGCTGCTGGCCTCGTACGGCGCGAGCAAGGTGGTCTGGCTGCCGTACGGCCTGGCCGGCGACGACATCACCAACGGGCACGTCGACCTCGTCGCCTCCTACCTCGGCCCGGCCAGGCTGCTGCTGCACACCCAGCCCGACCCCGCCAACCCCAACCACGACCGGATGGCCGCCAACAAGGCGGTGCTGGACGCCGCCACCGACGCCGGCGGGCGTCCCTTCGACATCGTGGAGATGCACCATCAGCCGCAGTTCCGGCACAACGGGCTGACGGTGCGGACGTTCAGCTACACCAACTACTACGAGACCAGCGGCAACGTCGTCGTACCGACGGCGGGCGAACCGGCCGACGCCCTGGCGCTCGCCCAGTTCGCCACGCTCTTCCCGGGCCGCCAGGTGGTCGGCGCCCCGGCCCGCAACCTCGCCTGGGGCGGCGGGGGCGTCCACTGCGTGACGCAGCACGTTCCCCGCGTGCGCTGACCGGCGAGATCCGAAGACGCCTAGCCGGCGTCGGCCGCCCGGCGCATCTCGGCCACGTCCAGCTTCTTCATGCCCAGCATGGCGGCCGTGGCACGGGCGGCACGGCCCGGGTCCTCGTCGCTGATCAGGTCGATGGCGCCGGGCGGGATCACCTGCCAGGAAACGCCGAACCTGTCCTTGACCCAGCCGCAGGCGGACTCCTGGCCGCCGTCCCCGGTCAGCGTGCCGTAGTAGTAGTCCGCTTCCTGTTCGTCGGAGCAGTGGATCTGGAAGGAGATGGCCTCGCTGAAGTGGAACTCGGGGCCGCCGTTGAGCGCGACGAACTTCTGTCCGTTGATCTCGAACTCCACGACCAGCACCGACCCGGCCGGGCCCGGGCCCGCCTCGGTGTACCGGCCGGTCCGCAGGATCCGGCCGTCCTTGAAGACGGACAGGTAGTAGTCGGCGGCGGCTTCCGCTTCGCCGTCGAACCACAGGCACGTGGTGAAACCCTGGGTGGTCATGACTGCCTCCGGGCGGGTGGGTGAGGGGGCTGGAACGCCGTCCCTCACATACAGACCGGTCCCGCGCCCGAAACTCATCGGGGGCGCGGGACCGGTCCGTACGTTCACCCGTAAGGGCTACATCCCGAGCATGCGGTCGACGACCAGCTCGGCGGCGCGGCCGTCATCGAGGTCGCAGAACTCCGCGCGGAACGCGGCCCGCGCGTCGGCGTACTCGGCGCCCAGGGCGTCCGCGTCGCGCACGGCCCCGATCAGGCTCGCCGAGTCCGCCAGCAGCGGGCCGGGGGCCTTCTCCTCCAGGTCGAAGGTGAAGCCGCGCAGGGTGTCGCGGTAGTGCTCCAGGTCGTACGTGAACAGCAGGATCGGCCGGTCGGTCAGCGCGAAGTCGAAGAGCACGGACGAGTAGTCCGAGATCAGGACGTCGGCGACGAGCAGCAGGTCCGTGGTGTCGGGCCAGCGCGAGACGTCGACGACGAAGCCGTCGCGCACGCCGTCGCGGAGCTGCTCGGTCACCCGGTAGTGGCCGCGGACCAGCAGGACGTGGTCCTCGCCCAGCTCTCGGCGGGCCGCGTCCAGGTCGATCCGCAGGTCGAGCTTGTAGCCGCCGGAGAACCCTTCGCGGTTCTCGCGCCAGGTGGGCGCGTAGAGGACGACCTTCTTGCCCTCCGGCAGGCCGAGCCGCCGCCGGACCTCCGCGATCCGCTCGGCGTCCGGGCGCACGAGGGCGTCCGTGCGCGGGCTGCCGACCTCGATGACCTCGCCCTGGTAGCCGAGGGCGCGCTTGAGGACGGGCGTGGCGTACGAGCTCGGGGAGGCGAGCAGCGTCCACTGGGCGCTGTCGTGCTCCAGGCCCTCCAGCACCTCGGGGCTGGTGTAGTAGTCGTGCGTGTAGTCGTAGCCGATCTGCTTGACCGGCGTCCCGTGCCAGGTCTGCACGACGGTCTGGCCCGGGCGGCGCAGGAAGTGCGACGGCACGCTGTCGTTGACGACGTAGTACCGGGCGCGGGCCAGCACCTCCCAGGCCTCCAGGCTGTCGTACTGGACGGCGCGCGCGGTCGGCGGGACCTCGGCCCGGCCGTCGCGGACCAGCCAGACGTGGTCCAGCTTCTCGCCCCGGCGCACGAGCTCCTCGTGGATGGCGCGGGGGGAGTCGCCGGCGCCGTGGCCCTGGAAGGTGTCGTAGACGACCATGTCCTTGACCGGCAGCCGGCGCTGGGCCGGGTACGTCTCGTCGCGGGCGATGCGCTGCGCGTGGCGGGAGCGGTCGTGCGGGCTCAGCAGCGGGTCGCTGACGAGGACCATGCGGTCGCGCAGGCGTGCCTCGACGCGCATCCGGCGGCCCAGGACCGTGACGGCGTGCGGACCGGAGTTCAGGGCGGGCGCGATCAGCTGGACGGGCGCGCCGCGGTCGATGCCGAGGAGGCCCGCGGTGGTGCCGCCCTGGGCGACCGGGCGCAGGGTGGGCCACCAGCGGCCCGCCGGGATGGTGGTGCGGCCGGCGTACGGCTCGGGCAGCACGGGCTGGAAGGAGGCTTCGAAGCGGTCGCCGTCCCGGGTGACGGGGTAGCAGAACTCCGTGCCGTGCTGGTCGTGGAAGACCAGTTCGTACGCTTCGCCGGCGTGGGCGTCCGGGGCGTGGAAGGTGCCGCCCAGGGTCAGGGTGCCGTCGCGCGCGGTGACGGTGTCGACCAGCGGCGGGGAGGGCTGGACGGAGAGGACGAGGTGTCCGGTGGTCCCGCGCTTGGCGAAGACGGCGCGCTCCCCCGCGGTGCCGGGCAGCGGTGCGACGAGGCCGGTGAAGCCGCCGCGCTCGTCGTGGGCCAGGGGGTGGCGGGTGCCGTCCGCGCGGACCACCGAGAGCTCCCACGGCTCGGGGCTCCAGCCGCCGGGCTTCGTCTCGACGGCCGGCACGGCGGCCAGCTCGGCGAGCGGGACGACCGCGGTGAAGGAGGTCCGGCCGCCGGCCGCGGCGGCACCGGTGGTCAGCGGCACGGTGACGGCGGTGCCGGTGCGGGCGTGCTGGGCGTGCAGGGTGGCGCCGGCGCCGACCTCGGCGGCGAGCTCGCCGACGAGTTCCAGGGTGCCGTCACCGCGGCGGACGTCCAGGACCCGGGCCCGGACGACCTCGACGTGGACGGTGAGGGAGCCCGCGACGGTCGGCAGGATGCGGACGTCGGGGGTGGCCCAGTGGGCCGGCGGGGCCATGCCGCTGTCGTGCTCGCCGCCCTTGAGGCGGGCGCGGTGCAGTCCTCCGGCGCCGGTGACGGCGATGGAGGTGGTCCATATGCCGTCGTGCCACTTGCCGCCCGACTGGAAGACGGTGGGGTCGACGACGGCGGTGAACCCGGCCCAGTCGGCGTGCCGCAGGGCGAGGTGCGGGGTGTTCACCGTGGCCATCGGGGAGGCGACGGTGCGGGCGCTGACGACGTTGCGGCGGCGCTTGCCCTGCTCGCGGAAGACCAGCATCTTGCGCGAGCCGAGACGGCTCTCGGCGCCCATGTGCCCGGGCAGGGCGTAGCCGCGCAGCAGGAGCTTGCCGTCGCTCCAGACCGCCTGCTCCAGGCGGCTGACGACGCGGCGCTCGCGCGTGCCGAGGGTCAGCAGCTTGGGCGGCACCGGCGCCTTGAGGAAGGGGTAGTCGGCCTGCGGGCGGGCCAGTCCCTTGACCGGGACGCTGTAGCTGAAGTCGCTCTGGTGGCGCGTGAGGGCGATGAACTCCTCGACGCGGCCCTCGCGGGCCAGGTAGGCCTTGAGCCGGTCGGCGACCGTCAGCTCGGACCACGGCTCGGTGCCGATCTCCCGGACGAGGCCGCCGACCTCCTTGACGAAGGCGGCGCGGAAGTCGGGGCCGCCCTCGCCGACGTACTTGTAGATGAGGGGCAGTTCCTCGCTGAGCACGTTGTGGTCGTAGTCGCGCAGGTAGCGGGCGTACTTCTCGCCGGACTTGGCGAGCAGGGCCTCGCGGACCAGCCGGACCGAGGTGACGCGGTCGATGACGGAGACCGGGTCGGTGGAGCGCTGGGTGATGGAGCGCTCGCCGGTCTCGCGGACCCGCCAGTGGTAGACGACGTCGCTGATGACGTCGACGCTCTCGGCGAAGTAGTGCGCGGGGATGCTGACGGGGGCGTCCTCGTAGAGGATGCCTTCCGGGTACTGGAAGCCGTGCTCCTCCCAGAAGCTGCGGCGGTAGACCTTGTTCCACGCGGTGCGGTCGGTGACCAGCGCGGGGAACTTCGAGATGTGGGTCTTGGGCCGGTCCTTCGCGAATGCGACCCGGTGGCCCCACGACTGCTGCATGCCGACGGACCGGAAGCGGGTGACGTTGCCGGCGGCGAAGTCCGAGCCGGTCTCGTCGAGGGAGTCGATCATCCGCTGGTAGGCGTACGTCGGCATGGTGTCGTCGCTGTCGACGAAGGCGATGTACTCGCTGCCCGGCGTCGCGTGACGGAAGCCTACGTTCCGTGCGGCGCCGAGGCCGGCGTTCTCCTGCAGGACCACCCGGAACCGTTTGTCACGCTCAGCGAAGGCCTTGGCGATCACCGCACTGGTGTCGGTGGACCCGTCGTCGACGATCACGACCTCGAAGTCGGCGAACGTCTGGGCTGCTATGGATTCCAGGCACTCGTCGAGATAGAGCTCGACGTTGTAGACGGGTACGACGATGCTCAGGCGCGGGGGCATGGGTGACGGGTTCTCCAGCGGTTTTGGCTTTGTCGACGGGCTCGAAGATCAGCTGATTACAGCATCTTACTCTGTAACAGGATGATAAAGTCCGCCCATCCCGGACATATGACCGAGGTCCGCCGGGGCGGACGGCAAAGAATTCCGCCGCCCGCCACCGCGCCGTCACGGCCCCGGGACCGCTGTCAGATGTCCAGATCGGCTTCGATCTTCTTCAGCTGGAGCCGGGCCATCGCGAGGTTGGCCCGGCTGCGGTCGAGCGCGAGGTAGAGGAAGAACCCCTCGCCACTGCGCCCCTTCAGCAGCCTGATCAGGTGGTACTGACTGCCGAGCGTGATCAGGATGTCCTCGATCTCGTCCTTCAGGCCCAGCATCTCCATCGTCCGGACCTTCGCCCGGACCACGTCCGTGTTGCCCGCGGCGGCCACCGAGAGGTCCAGGTCCTTGTTCCCGCCGACGGTGCCCAGGGGCATGCCGCTGCCGTAGTCGACGAGGGCCGCACCGAGGGTGCCCTCGATGCCGGCGGCTTCCTTGAGAGCGGTCTCCACGTTGATCATGGGGTTCTTCCTCTTTCTGCAGGCGCCCGTACCGGTACGGGCCGGATGATTTGCTCTTGCGTATCGCTTGTTTGCTGTCGAAGAAGGTCAGGGACGGTCCGGCTCGCGGCCGGGGGGCGCGGCGCCGGCGGGCGGCGCCTCGGGGCCGCGGCGGCCGAGGCTGTGGTCTATGAGCTCGGTGATGCGCAGGGTGGAGCGCCGTGCCTCCAGATGGAGGCGGCCGACGTTGACGCGCGGCTCGGCGATCAGGGTGAGCACGGCCGCGTCCCCCGCGGCGTAGGTGGCGACGTATCCGTGCTCGCCGCGTACGAGCAGCTCGCGGAAGCCGCCCTGCCCGGTGCAGTCGCTGAGCCGCTGGGCGACGCCGAGGGCGGCCGCGGTCAGGGCCGCGAGGGGCTCGGCCTCGGTGGCGGCGCTCTCCTGGGCGAGCACCAGGCCGTCGGCGCTCGCGGCGAGCACGCCGGTGAGCTGGGGCACGCGCGCCCGCAGCCGCCGGAGCTCGGCGCGTATCTCTGCTTCGGCCTCTGCGGGCACCATCGGGGGGCTCATGTCGGCCTTCCTCTCTTCGGGCCGCCTCTCCTCGGGCTGCCTCCGCTCGGAGCGGTCGGCTCGCAGAACCGGTCGCAGCGGGAGCCTCACAGGCTTGCCTCCAGTGCGTCGCGTAACCGGCGGAGCAGTGCCACGTCCGGGGGTTGGACCTGGGTCATCCAGTCGGGCAGGGGTTCGGGGGGCGGCGGCGCGGGGGCCGGCGCGGCCGGGTGCGGGGTCTCGACGAGGCCGGCCGCCGCGAGTCTTCGCACCTCCAGCAGCGTGTGGAAGGCGGGCCGGCCCAGCACCCACGCGAGGTCGGCGGGGGTCCGCACGCCGTCCGCCTGTTCGAGCAGGAGCCGCTGGCGGGCGGTGACGGTCTGGCCGGGCGCGGCCGGGCGCGGCACCACCGGGCATATGTCGAGCAGCGGGTAGGGCCACACCGAGTCCAGCAGTTCGCGGCGCCGGCAGGTCTCCCGTTCCACGGCGGCCGCCGGAACGGAGCGGACGGAGCCGATCCAGTGGGTGGCGCCGCGGCGGAACCGCGAGGGGCCGCTGCCGGGGGAGAGCGCGAAGAAGGCCGCGTCGAAGATCGCCGCGAGGTGGCAGATCTCCAGTTCGCCGCCGGCCAGCCGGCCGTTGTCCACGAGGAAGCGGCCGACCTGGCGGCGGGCACCGGCCTCGTTCACGGCCTCGGTCCAGCGCTCGGGGGCGAGGCCCCCGCCGGTGGTGAGCAGGACGTCGAGGCCCGGGGTGGAGGGGCTCTCGGCGTGCACGACGCGGCCGTCCTCCAGGAAGAGCGTGCCCCGGTCGCGCAGCAGGGCGCCGGTGGCGCGCTCGGCGGCGAGCCGGGTGAGCAGCGGGGAGACGGCGGTGACGGCGGTCATCTCAGGACCAGTCCTTCGGCGAGGGCGCGGAGTCGGTGCCGGGCGAGGGCGAGGTTGCCGTCGGTGCGGTCGAGCCACAGGTGCAGGAAGACGCTGCTGTCGAAGCTCGTCTCGACGAAGCGGAGCACGTGGTAGCCGCTGCGCGTGGTGACGATCAGGTCTTCCACGGGCGGGCCGGGGGCGCCCGCGTCGTCCGGGCCGGGCGCGAAGGACTCGTACTCGGCTGCCGCCCGGGCCAGTTCCGCGGTCTCGGCGGCCGTGGTCTCATGGTCTCCGACGGGCGAGTCCCCGGCGGTGCCCAGGGCCAGTCCGCTGCTCCAGTCGACGAGCGCGGCGCCCCGCGCACCGGGCAGGGCCATGGCTTCGAGCAGGCATTCGTCGATCCCAGGCACGCGGGCTCCCCTCCCGGCCGGACGTGCTGGTCGCACGGTCGTACGGCGTGACAGGAGGGAACTTACTCAAGTTCCACACTGCGGAAGGGGGTTCTGGCATTTTCCGCTGGAACATGCGCGGTACCGCTCGACAGCTTGGCCGGAACCCGTTTGTTTTTGATCAAGACTGTAAATCCGACGCCCGCCGCACCCCCGCCGAACAGCCGTCCTGCCGAATGCGGGTTCCGGCGCTCCCCCGCCGCCGCGTCAGTCAGCCGGCGGGCCGCTCCGGGAGCAGGCGCTCCACCATCACCCGGAGGAGGTCGTCCACCGGGTGGGCTTCGAGCAGGGCGGGGATGGTGAGGTCGTCCACGATCAGGCCCTGCATCGCGAAGTAGACCAGTGCCACGCCGGCCCGGTCCCCGGGCAGGCCCGCGTCCAGGTGCCAGGCGATGTTCTCCTCCAGCTCGGCGGCGAGGAAGGCGGACAGCTCCGCCTGGAGCTCGGGCCTGCGGGTGGCCTCCAGGCGCAGCTCCAGCACGGCGGTGTGGACGCTGCGCTCGCGGCGGATCCGGCCGAGGAGGCGGCCGAGCAGCACCTCGGTGTCGAGGGGGCCGGCCAGCTCCTCGGGTCCGGGGGTGAGGCGTTCGCGGGTGCGGTGCAGTATCTGCACCAGCAGCTGGCCCCGGTTGGCGAAGTAGTTGGAGGCGGTGCCGGTCGGCACCCCGGCCTCGGCGTCCACGGCGCGCAGGGTAAGGCCGCGCGAGCCCTCGCGGGCCAGGACCTCGATGGCGGCGTCGAGGAGCGCGGCTCGGCGCTGCGGATTCTGGCGCATGGGCGTTCCCGGGGGTTGCGGCGGTAGGGGCGCGTGCTCGTAAGCACTGCATCCACAGTACTCTGCGCAGACCGGCGGACCGGACCACCGGACTCCGAAGCCTCCCCACGGCCCCGTCTCCCGTGTCACCCTGCCCGTCATGGACCGGATCATCGAGGAGATACGCGAGGACCTGAGCCGCCGGATCGCCGTCGCGGCGGACCGGCTCACCGACCGGACGCTGACCGAGGATCCCGCCTACGCCGCCCTGACCGGGCGGGCCGAGCTGCGCGAGCGGATCCACCACACCCTCCACCAGGCCGTCGAGGGCCTGGTCCGCAGCTCCCGGGGGCTGCCCGTCGAACTGGCCGGCGCCCGGGCCACCGGCGCCCTGCGCGCCGGGCAGGGGCTGCCGCTCGAATCCCTGCGGCGGACCTACCGGTACGGCGGGCGGCTGCTGTGGCAGAGCCTGACCGAGGCGGTCGCCGCGCACGACCGGGCGGCGCTGCCGCGGCTGCTGCCGGGGGCGGGCGCGCTGTGGGACGTACTGGACCAGATGACGGAGGCCGCCTCGGAGGCGTACCGGCTGGCCGAGGCCGAGCGGGGCGGGCGCGAACGCGAGCGCCGGGCCGCCCTGCTGGACGCGCTGTTCGAGGGCCCGGGCCCGGCGGCGGAGGCGGCGGCGCAGCTGGGGCTGCCGGAGCGGGGGCGCTTCGCGGTGGTCGCGCTCGGGCCGGCCGGCCCCGGCGGCCCGTCCCGGCCGGACGGCGGACCGGGCACGGGGCCCGGCTCCCCCCGGCTGCTCTGGCGGGTACGGGCCGACGGGGAGACGGGCCTCGCCGACCTGGGCCTCCAGCCGCTGGAGTCCCTGCGCGCGCTGCTGGCCCCGCTCGCCGTGCACGCCGGGGTCAGCCCGGTGGTCGGGACCCCGGCCGAGCTGGCCGGGGCCCGCCGGCTGGCGGTCCTCGCCCTGCGCACCGCCCCGCCGTCCGCCGCGCCGGGTACCGCCCTGCTGGACGAGCGGCTCCCGGCGGCGCTGGTGGCGGCCGATCCCGAACTCGCCGCCCGGCTGCGGCGGGTGGTGCTGGGGCCGGTGCTGGAGCTGCCCGCGGAGGACGCCAGGCTGCTGCTGACCACGCTGGGCACCTGGCTGACCTGCCAGGGCTCGACCACGCACGCCGCGCAGCGGCTGTACTGCCACCGCAACACCGTCTCGAACCGGCTGCGCCGGCTGGAGCGGCTCACCGGCCGCGCGCTCTCGGACCCGGCGCACGTGGTGGAACTGGCCCTGGCCCACGCGGCGGCGGCCCAGGCCCCCTCCCCCGCCGGGGCTACCGCCCCTGCGGCTCCCCATGCCGGGCCGACTCCAGCAGGTACGGCACGTCGATCACCGCGATCCCCGGGGTGAACAGCAGCCGCGCCTTCAGCCGCAGCGCGTTCTGGTTGTGCAGGGGCTGCTCCCACCAGTGCCCGACCACGTACTCCGGGATGACCACCGAGAGCGCGTCCGTCCCCTCGGCGGCCGCGGCCTCCTCGATGTACTCCAGGACCGGCCCGACGACCTCCCGGTAGGGGGAGTGCAGCACCTTGAGCGGGATGCCGGGGTCGTGCTCGGCCCAGGCCTCGCGCAGCTGCCGGGCGTCCTCCTCGTCGGCGGCGACGGACAGGGCGGTGAGGCTGTCGGGCCGCAGTGCCCGGGCGTAGCCGAGGGCCTTGAGGGTCGGGGCGTGCACGTTGGCGACGAGGACGACGACGTGGTGGCGGGAGGGCATGCGGGGTCTGGCCCCGGGGGCCACGGCCACCTGGCGGGCGACCCGGTCGTAGTGGCGGCGCACCCCCTTCATGCCGAGGAAGAGGGCGGGCATCGCGATGACGACCAGCCAGGCCCCGTGCGTGAACTTGGTGATCAGGACGATGACGAGGACCAGGGCCGTCATGACGGCGCCGACGGCGTTGATGGCGAGCCGGCGGTGGATGTGGACGCGTTCCGACCGGGGCGTGGCGGACGAGGCGAGTTCGCGCCTCCAGTGCCGGACCATCCCGGACTGGGAGAGGGTGAAGGAGACGAAGACGCCGATGATGTAGAGCTGGATGAGGCGGGTGAGCTGGGCGTCGAAGGCGACGATCAGCGCGATGGCGGCGAGCGCGAGCAGGACGACGCCGTTGGAGTAGACGAGACGGTCGCCGCGGTTGAAGAGCTGGCGGGGCGCGTACCGGTCCTTGGCGAGGATCGAGGCCAGCATCGGGAAGCCGTTGAAGGCGGTGTTCGCGGCGAGGATCAGGACGCCGGCGGTGACGGCCTGGAGCAGGTAGAAGAGGAAGTGCCAGCTCCCGAAGGTGGCGCGGCCGATCTGGGCCAGCGCGGTGGACATCGGGGTGCCGGGGGGCAGGCCCAGTTCGGTGGGGTCGGCGGCGGCGTGCACCTGGTAGGCCATGGCCAGGACGGTGATGCCGGCGAACATGGTCACGGAGAGCGCGCCCATGGCTGCCAGGGTGGTGGCGGCGTTCTCGGCCTTGGGCTTCCGGAAGGCGGGGACCCCGTTGCTGATGGCCTCGACGCCGGTGAGGGCCGTACAGCCGGAGGCGAAGGCGCGCATGGCGAGGAGCACCACGGCGAGGCCCGTGTAGGTGCCGGCGGCGGTGATCGGGAGGTGGGCGGACTCGGCCCGGATGGTGTCGCCGGTGGCGAGCCGGACGGCGGCGACGGCGAACATCACGTAGATGACGAGGACGAACCCGTAGGTGGGGATGGCGAAGACGCGCCCCGACTCCCGCACGCCGCGCAGGTTCATCAGGGTGAGCAGCACCACGAAGCCCACGGACAGGGCGACTTCGTGGTCGCTGAGGGAGGGGATCGCCGAGGTGATGGCGGCGACCCCGGAGACGACGGAGACGGCGACGGTCATCACGTAGTCGACGAGCAGGGCGCTGGCGGCCGTGAGGGCGGCGGCCGGCCCCAGGTTCTCGGAGCTGACGATGTAGGCGCCCCCGCCGCCGGGGTAGGCATGACAGGTCTGCCGGTAGGAGGCGACGACGACGACCAGCAGGAAGACGATGGCGGCGGCCGCGTACCAGGTGAGGTGGAGCAGGGCGACTCCGCCGAGGGCGAGGATCAGCAGGATCTCCTCGGTGGCGTAGGCCACGGAGGAGAGCGGGTCGCTGCAGAAGATCGGCAGCGCGAGCCGTTTGGGCAGCAGGGTCTCGCCCAGGCGCGCGGTGTCGAGGGGTTCACCGACCAGCACGCGTTTCGCATTGATTCGCCTCATCCCGGCATAATCATCCATTTCCACCGGATAGCAGGCACTATCGGGCTATGTCCCGGGGCGAGGCGTTACGCCGTACGGCCCAGTGGCGATCTTGCGGGGCCGCTGCGATGGTGATCGGGTCGGCCACCGCACGGTCTTCCCGAACCCGGCGGCCGCCCCGACGGAAGGAGACGGCCGTGCACGCAGCTGTCGACCTGGCCTACGACTACCCGGTGCTGGGCGCGTTCTGGACCGTGATGTGGATCTTCCTGTGGGTCATGTGGCTGATCCTGCTCTTCAGGGTCGTGGTCGACGTGTTCCGCGACCACGAGATGAGCGGCTGGGTCAAGGCCGCCTGGCTGCTCTTCCTCTTCCTGATCCCGTTCCTGGGCGTGCTCGTGTACGTCATCGCCCGCGGCAAGGACATGGGCAGGCGGGAGATCAAGCACGCGCAGGCGCAGCAGGAGGCGTTCAACACCTACATCCGGGAGACCGCCGGCTCGGCCACTCCCGCGAAGGCCGGCGCCGACGACCTGTTCAAGCTCTCCGAACTCAAGGCCAAGGGCGAGCTGAGCGAGGAGGAGTTCCAGAAGGCTAAGCAGAAGCTGCTGGCCTGACCGCAGCCCCCTCCCCCTCCCCGCCCCCGCGCCGCGGCCGTCACATCCTGGCGGCCGCGGCGCGGATGGCTTCGCGGATGCGGAAGTAGGTGCCGCAGCGGCAGATGTTGGCGATGGCGTCGATGTCCTCGTCGGTGGGTTCGCCGGTCCGCTTCAGCAGCGCCACGGCGGCCATGATCTGCCCGGGCTGGCAGAAGCCGCACTGGGCGACGTCCTGTTCGAGCCAGGCCTCCTGGACGGGGTGCAGCCGGTCGCCGTCGGCCAGCCCCTCGATGGTGGTGACCCGCTTGCCCGCGCAGGCGGACACGGGCACCACGCACGGGCGGACGTCGACGCCGTCGAGGTGGCTGGTGCAGGCCTTGCAGACGTCCACCCCGCAGCCGTACTTGGGGCCGGTGACGCCCAGCATGTCGCGGAGCACCCACAGCAGGGGCAGGTCGTCGGGGGCGTCGACGGTGACGCTCCGGCCGTTGACTATGAAGGTGTGCAGAGGCACGGCGGCGTACTCCAGCGGTCAGCGCGGATAGGGGGTGAAGTCGACGTCGAAGTCGAGGGGGAAGCTGCGGGGCTTGGAACCGGTGGCCCGGGCCCAGGCGTTGGCGATGGCGCCCACGGCGGCCGGCACCCCGAGCTCGCCCGCGCCGCCCGGCTCGCTGCCGGTGGCCGGGAGTACGAAGACCCGTACGTCACGCGGGGTGTCGCGCTGCTGCGCCCAGTGGAACTGGCTGTAACTGCCTTCCAGTGGAAGACCCTTGTCCAGGTGCAGCCCCGCCCGCAGGGTGGTGGAGATCGCGTCGGTGAGCCCGCCGATCATCTGGGCCTCCAGCCCGCGGGGGTTGACGGGCAGTCCCACGTCCACGGCGATGACCGCCTTGGTGACGCGGACGCGCTCCGGGTCGCGGGTGTCGATCTCCACCAGGCAGGCGGTGCGCGACTTGTACTCCTCGTGGAAGGCGATGCCCTGCGCGCAGCCGGCCGGCACGGCGCGGCCCCACTGCCCCTCGGTGGCGACCTTGTCGAGCACCGCGCGCTGCGCGTCGGTCTTGAGGAAGGTGCGCCGGAAGCGGTACGGGTCCTTGCCGGTGGCCGCGGCGAGTTCGTCCACCATGATCTCCTCGGCGCCGCGGGTGTTGGCCGAGTAGACCGAGCGCCAGGACCCGGTGGGGATGCCCGTCGGCACCTCGGTCAGGACCTGGGTGGTGAGCCCGAAGTGGTACGGGGACTTCACGGTGGTGAGGAACAGGGTCTGGGCGAGGGTGGCGTTGCCGATGCCGGAGGGCAGGCTGGCGGCGGTGGCGGTGATGATCTCGCCGAGTCCGTGCCGGAAGTCGGTCTCGGCGGCGGCCACCCGGTGCTCGAAGCTGAGGACCTCGCCGAGCAGGTGGGTGGCCCGGATCCGGTGGTGGGTGGCGGGGCGCATCCGCCCGTGCCGGGTGTCGTCCACGCGGGTCCACATGAGCTTGACCGGTCGGCGGCAGGCCTTGGAGACCCGGGCGGCTTCCAGGGCCGCGTCGAAGAACAGCCGCCTTCCGAAGGAGCCGCCGGCCTGGACCACGTGCACCTTCACCCTGTCCAGCGGCAGTCCGAGCTCGGCGGCGATGGTCTCCCGCGCGACGATGGGGGACTTGAGCCCGGACCAGATCTCGGCCCGGTCGTCCCGCACGTCGGCGACGGCCGAGTTGGTCTCCATCGGGGCGTGGCTGACGAAGGCGAAGTCGAACTCGGCGTCCACGTACGGGGTGAGCAGCGGCGGCACCAGCAGCGGCGGGGTGGCGGCGCGCAGCTTCGTACGGATCTGCGCGTCGGAGAGCTGGTCGGCCGGGCCGGGGCCCCAGTCGACCGTGAGGGCGGCCTTGGCGGTGAGGGCCTGCCCGAACGTTTCCGCGACGACGGCGACGCCGGTCTTGACGGTCACCACGTCCAGGACGCCCGGCATGGCCCGGACCGCCGCGAGGTTGCTGACGGCGCGGACGGTGCCGCCGACGGAGGGCGGGCGGCGCACCACGCAGGGCTTGGCGCCCGGTACGTCGAGGTCGAGGGTGTACTTCTGGGCGCCGGTGACCATGGCGCGGGCGTCGATCCGCCGGGTCGGGGTGCCGATGAGGGCGTGCCGGGCCGCCGGCTTCGGGGAGGCGCCGAGGACGAGCAGGCCGGGCGAGGCGGCGGCCGCGGAGAGGCTGCCGTAGCCCGCGGTGCGGCCGTCGGGGGCCCGTACGGCGCCGTTCGCGGTGGTCAGCGCGGCGGCGGAGAGGCCCCAGCGGGCGGCGGCCGCGGCGACCAGGCGGGCCCGCGCGGTGGCGGCGCACTGGCGGACCGGCCCGTAGAGCGAGCGGATCGAGTTGGAGGAGCCGGTGAGCTGGTTGAACAGCAGCTCGGGGCGGGCGTCGTCCAGTTCCACCCGGACCGTGTCCAGCGGCGCGTCCAGCTCCTCCGCGACCAGCATGGCCACGGCCGTGGTGAGGCCCTGGCCGACCTCCTCGCGCGGCAGCCGGAAGCGGACGGTGCCGTCCGTCTCCACGGCGAGCGCCAGCAGGGCCGAAGTGGGTGCGCCGGCCAGGATGAAGAGGTCGCCCAGGTCCACGATGTCGGCGATGGCGGGCAGGGTCGGTATCACCGCGTGCGCGGCCTGGGGGGCGAGCAGGTCGGCCCCGGCCCGGGTGACCAGGGCCAGCGTGGGCGCCGCGACGAGGTGGGTCAGGAAGGAGCGGCGGCTCCGCCCCGTCGGGGCGCTGCTCTGTTCGGTCATCTGGTCGTGTCCCCAACGCTCCCAGGGTCCGCGGAACGGACCTCCCCCGGCTCATTACCGACACGTAGGGTAGCGATCACCGGGAGAGGTGGGAAGCGCGGTGCGGAACGGGGTCCTTCGTTCGAGTGGTGCCCCTGACGGGCCGATGACCGCGGCGGCGGACGGGATCCGGGGTGCGGGCGGCTCGTACACGTCGACCGTACGATCGACCGCCGCCCGCCGGAGGGCCCTTTTCCGGCCGCGGGCGCACGATGGAAGCAGACCCGTACACGTCGCGACACGTGAGGAGGTGTTCGCGGTGGCCAAGTACATGGATGTCCACCACGGGATGAAGGGCATCACGGCGGACGAGCTGATGGCCGCCCACCGGGCGGACCTGGCGATCCAGGCGGACGAGAAGGTGCAGTTCGAGCGGGCCTGGGCGGACCCCGCCTCCGGCGAGGTCTACTGCCTGTCCGAGGCCCCCTCGGCGGACGCGATCCGCCGGATCCACGAGCGCGCGGGACACCCCGCCGACGAGATCCACCCGGTGCCGCTGACGGTGTGACGGAGCGGTGGACTCCGGCCGGATACGGCGTGAACGCGGCCCGGAGCGGGCAGGAACGGCGCAGGAACGACAACCACGGCTGACCGGAAATGTTCGTACGGACGGGAGGTAACCGGGAGGCCTTCGGCATATGCCCCGAGCAAGACCGTTACGGATGTTGCCAAACGCCTTACAGGCACTCTGCGGCTGTGCCACAGTCGTAGTCGGTCCACAGCCGTCACCGGTCGTCCTCCGGGACCTGGCCGAGCCGCGTCTGTATCGCCGCGCCTGCATCGGAGTCATCATGCCGTCCCACCTGTACGCGGACCGTCCCGCGCAGCCGCCCGAGCCGGGATCGGTGGACGCACTGATCTCGCAGACCCGCCGGCTGCGCGGCGAGGTGGACGCCGTGCGCCGCGACACCGTCGTGGACGACGACGACGCCCAGGGCCGCTGGCAGCGGGCTCTGTGCGACCTCGCCGTGCACCACCTCGACGACCTCGGCCAGCACCTCGGCCAGCTCAAGGAGGGGCTGCCGCCCGCTCCCGAGCCCGCCGAACTCCCCCTGGCGGCCCCGGAGGCCACCCAGGAGGACCGGCAGACCCGCGTCGGCAGCGCCGAGTGGAACCTGCTGACGGACGAGGTCACCTGGTCCGAGGAGCTCTTCCAGATCTTCGGGCGGCCGCCCGAGGCGGGCCCGCTGCCGCTCGACGAGCTGGGCTCCACCCTGTTCTCCGAGGACCAGCCCCTGATGACCTCGATGGTCACGGACTGCCTGGTCGACGGCAAGCCCATAGACGGTGAGTTCCGCATCGTCCGCGCCGACGGGCGGGTCCGGACGCTGCACATGAGGGGCGAGCCGGTGCTCGACTCCGACGGCTGCACGGCCTCCATGTGGGCGGTGCTGCGGGACGTGAGTGAACTGCGTCGGAGCCAGCGGGCGGTGCGCGAGTCACGGGACTCGCTCCAGCGCCAGCGGGAGATCGCGCAGACCGAACACCGGCTGGCGGTCGAGCTGCAGGAAGCCGTGCTCCCCCCGTGGCGCGGCTCCCTGCGGTTCCCGCACGAGAACGCGGGCACGATGGACGTGGCCGCGCACTACCTGCCCTCCGCGACCAGCGCGCTGATCGGCGGCGACTGGTACGACGCCCTCGAACTGCCCGACGGCCGCTCCCTGCTGACGGTCGGCGACCTGACCGGGCACGGGGTGAGCGCCACCTCCGGGATGGCGATGATGCTCGGCGCCCTGCGCGGGATGGCCATGGCCGGGATCGAGCCCGGACCGCTGATGGGCTGGCTCAACCAGCTGCTGGAGACCTCCGTGCAGCCGGCCCTCGGCTCGGCCGTCTGCTGCCGGTACGACCCCGCCCGCCGGGTGCTCTCCTGGGCCCAGGCCGGGCACCCCGCGCCCCTGCTCTTCCGGCGCGGCCAGGGCCGGGCCCTCCAACCCCCGGAGGGGGTGCTGCTCGGAGCCACCTCCGGAGCCGTGTACGGGCAGGCCGAGGAACGGCTCGAACTGGGCGACGTACTCGTGCTGCACACGGACGGACTGACCCCGCGGAGCATCGAGTTCAGCCGGGCGGACGGTACCGAGCGGCTGCTGGCGCTCGCGCCGAGGTTCTCGGAGGCCCGGTCGGCGCGGGACTGCGTACGGATGGTCACGGAGGAGTTCGGCGAGAGCGAGCGGGAGGACGACGCCTGCGTCCTGGTCGCCCGGATCGGCGGCTGACGGCGGTAGGGAAGTCCGGGCATTCCAGGGGCCGCGCCGGTGAGGCACGGCCCCTCCTTCGCTGTCGTTTCCGGCCCCCTGCCGTGCCCGTCCGGCGCGCGGCGACACCTGACCCCTAGGGGGTGTCCGGCCCTGATCCGCCGGACACCCCCTAGACCTCCGCTCCGCGGGCGACGGGGGCGGGGCTGTTGGGGAGGGCCAGCTTGATCTCCTCGCGCAGGTCCCCGATGCCCGCGTACCCGGCGTACTGGCCGGTCAGCCGGTACATCTCGCGGAGCCGGTCCCATGTCCGGTGCGAGGACGTCTCGTTCATCGACACCAGCGCGAGGCGGGCGTAGCGGTCCGCCTGCTCCGGGTCGTCCGCGATGAAACAGGCCGAGGCCATGGAGATGTAGTCGAAGATCTGCGAGCGCTGGTAGCCGTCTCCGCGCAGCCGCAGCGCCTCCCGCGCGTGCCGTGCCGCGATGGGCGCCGCCGAGGCGTCGTGGTCGGCGAGGGTGCGGTACGCGAGGGCCTGCATGCCGTGCAGGTCGGCCTCGTCGAAGTGCTGCATCCACGAGGGCGGCGGTACGTCGCCCTTGTCGGACACGAAGAGGTCCTCGGCCTCGCCCAGGGTGCGGCGCATGGCCTGGCCCTTGCCCATGGCGGCCTGGGCCCAGGCCTCGATGGTGTGCAGCATGGCGCGGGTGCGCGGCAGGGTCTGCTCGCCGGAGCCGGACTGCGCCAGCTTCATCAGGTCCAGGGCCTCGTTCGGCTTGCCGAGGTGGACCATCTGGCGGGCGGCGCGGGAGAGGGCCTCGCCGGCGCGGGGCCGGTCGCCGCCCTCGCGGGCCGCGTGCGCGGCGATGACGAAGTACTTCTGCGCGGTCGGTTCGAGGCCCACGTCGTGCGACATCCAGCCCGCCAGCACCGCCAGGTTGGCCGCCACCCCCCACAGCCTGCGCTGGAGGTGGTCCGGGTGGTGGTAGGCCAGCATGCCGCCGACCTCGTTCAGCTGGCCCACGACGGCCTTCCGCTGGAGCCCGCCGCCTCTGGAGGCGTCCCAGGCCCGGAATACCTCGACGGAGCGCTCCAGGGCCTCGATCTCCTGGGAGCCGATGGGCGCGGCCTCGTAGCGGTCGTAGCCCGCCGGATCGGCCTGGTAGGGGTCGCCGAAGGTCTTCGCGTTCTTGGCGCCGGCGGGCTCGGTGTGCAGCCAGTCGTACATGGCGTTGCTGAGGGCTGAGCCGGCGGTGAGCGCGGCTCCCGCGCCCATCAGGCCGCGACGGTTGAGCATGAGGTCCATTCCCGTGAATTCGGTGAGGACCGCGGCTGTGCGTTCGGGCGCCCATGGCACTCCGTCGGGGTTCTCCTGAACCCCGTCCGGCTGCCGTTTGGTGGTGCGCCGCTGCCGTACGAACCCGAGGTCCTCGATGGTCACGACACGACCGAGCCGCTCGGTGAACAGTGCTGCCAGTACCGTGGGCACCGGTTCGCGAGGGGTCTCCCCCATGTCGATCCAGCGCCGCACCCGCGAGGTGTCGGTGGCCAGCTGGTGGTGGCCCATCGCGGCCGCCTGCCGGTTCACCATCCTCGCGAGTTCGCCCTTCGACCAGCCGGCCAGGCCGAACAGGTCGTTCAGACGGGTGTTTGGACCTTTGCTCACGTCAAGCCCCCAGGTTCTCGGCTGAGTTGACAGTAGCTGCCCGTCAGATGCCCAGCGACTATTCGCCAGGGTTCGCCACCCGCCGCCCCGTGGTTCGCCACCTGCGGGCGGGTGTCAGGTAGGAATGCGCCTCCCCGACCCGGTTCACCGGCGGAACTCCCCAGGGTGAAGTACGGGATCCGGCGGGGCGGCGTACGCACTCGTCGGCGCACGAAGGGAACCGTAAACGCCATGTACGCAGCAACGTCCTCCGTGTCCGCCCCGGTCCGCCAGCACCGCACCCTCCAGGCGGGGGGCGGCTCCTACCTCGAACCCGGCCGCCAGCCGGTACCGGCGCAGGGCGCCGTACGGGCACGGCGGATGCCGGGCGGCGGACCGCAGCCGCTCAGCGGAAGAATCGACCTGTCCGGGCCGCAGGGGGCGCAGCTGCGCACCGCGCTCGCGTCGGTGCAGCGCATCTGTCCGGAGTTCGCGCCGGTCCAGGTCCTGCGGCGCAGCGGCCGGTCGGTCCTCCTGGTGGGGACGACCGGACGGATGACCGCCGTGGCGAAGGTTTTACTGGACCACTCGCCCGAGTGGCGCGAGCGGTACCGGCACGAAATAGGGACGTACCGGACCTTCGTCCGGCACCGCCCGCCGGTCCGCGTGCCCCGGCTGATCGCCGCGGACCCGGAGAACTGCGTACTGGTGGTGGAACGGATGGCGGGCCGGGTCGCCGCGCTCCAGCGGCACCCGGTGGAGGCGCCGCCGCGGACCGACGTACGGGCCGCGCTGGGAGCGGTGTGCCGGGTGAACCAGTGGCGGCCGCCGGCCGATCTTTTCGGGCATCCGGTGGACTACGTGCGGCGGATCTCGCGTGACCACGAGCTGGGCCTGCTGACCGACCGGGACTTCGGCGACCTCCAGAAGCTGCTGCACGGGCTGCGGCCGGCGGGCATCCCGTGGCAGTTCAACCACGGGGACGCGCTGCTGTCGAACCTGCTGCTGTCCCCGGCCGGTCCGGTGCTCCTCGACTGGGAGCACGCCGGCTGGTACCTGCCCGGCTACGACCTCGCCACGCTGTGGACGGTACTGGGTGACGCCCCGGCGGCGCGCGGCCAGATCAGCCGGCTGGCGCAGTCGGCCGGCCCGGCGGCGCGGGACGCCTTCCTGGTCAACCTGATGCTGGTGCTGACGCGGGAGATCCGGATGTGCGAGACGGCGGTGCAGCGCTCCATGCTGGCGTCGGCTCCGGCCCAGCCGCTGCCGCTGGGCGCACTCTCCTCGGGGGAGGAGCAGCGCCTTCTGCTGCGCCGCCTGCACGACGACGCGGGTATGGCCCGTAGAGCGGTCCGGGCGGCGGTCGGCACCCGCTGACCGCCCGCCCGTCCGGCCCGTACGGATCCCGTGCGCCGCACACCCAGTGTGCGGGGCACGGGATTCGGCCTGTCCGGGGTCGGGGCGGTTGTGCGCGCGCGTGACTTGACTTCACATGATCCCGCGAACAGTTTCTCTGACTCGGCATCAGAAATGCCGGTTCGGCCCTCCCGTCCTCCCACCCCGCTGGAGCCCGTCCATGACCGAGGCCATACCCGTGACCGAGCCCCTGCCCATGACCGAGAGCCCCGACCGGCCGCGTCCCGCCCTCCCCTCCCGCCGGGCGGTCCTCGCCGGGACGGGGGCCGGGGTGCTCGCCGCCGCCGTGCTGCCGGGTGCGGCCGCTCGGGCCGCCGAGAGCCCGCTCGGCGAGTACGACGTCGTCGTGGTCGGCTCGGGGGCGGCGGGGATGACGGCCGCCCTGACCGCGGCCGAGCGGGGGCTGAGCGTGCTGGTGGTGGAGAAGGCCCCGACGTTCGGCGGTTCCGCGGCGCGCTCCGGCGCGGGGATCTGGCTGCCGAACAACTCGGTGATCCTGGGCGCGGGGGTGCCGGACACCCCGGAGAAGGCGGCGGCGTACCTGTCGGCGGTGGTGGGGCCGGAGGTTCCGGCCGACCGGCAGCGGGCGTTCCTGGACAACGGCCCCCGGATGCTGGACTTCGTGATGGCGAACAGCCCGCTGAGGTTCCGTTTCATGGACGGCTACAGCGACTACTACCCGAACCTGCCGGGCGGGCTGCCGAACGGCCGCTCCATCGAGCCGGACCAGATCGACGGCAACATACTGGGTGCCGAACTGGCGCGCCTGAACCCGGCGTACATGCCGGTGCCCGCCGGCATGGTGGTGTTCAGCCAGGACTACAAGTGGCTGAACCTCGCGGCGGTCAGCGCGAAGGGGCTCGCGGTGTCCACGGAGTGCCTGGCGCGCGGCACGAAGGCCGCGCTGCTCGGGCAGAAACCGCTGACGATGGGTCAGTCGCTGGCCGCGGGGCTGCGGGCCGGGCTGCTGCGGGCGCGGGTGCCGGTGTGGCTGAACAGCCCGCTGGTCGACCTGGTCCAGGAGGGCGGGGCGGTCACCGGGGTCGTGGTGGAGAAGGAGGGCGTACGGGGTGTCGTACGGGCCCGCAGGGGCGTGGTGATCGGCTCGGGCGGCTTCGAGCACAACGCGCAGATGCGGGCCCAGTACCAGCAGCAGCCGATCGGCACGCAGTGGTCGGTGGGCGCGAAGGAGAACACCGGGGACGGGATCCGGGCGGGGCAACGGGCGGGCGCCGCGCTGGCGTTGATGGAGGACGCCTGGTGGGGGCCGTCGATCCCGCTGCCCGGGGAGCCGTACTTCTGCCTGGCGGAGCGGACCCTGCCGGGCAGTCTGATCGTGAACCGGGCGGGCACCCGCTTCGTGAACGAGGCCGCGCCGTACAGCGACGTGGTGCACGTGATGTACGAGAGGGACCGCGGCGCGGCGGGCTCGCACATCCCGGCATGGCTGATCGTGGACCAGAACTACCGCAACAAGTACCTGTTCAAGGACATCCTGCCGACCCTGCCCTTCCCGGACGCGTGGTTCGAGTCGGGGGCGGCGCGGAAGGCGTGGACCTGGGACGCGCTCGCCGGGCAGATCGGGGTGCCGGCGGCCGCGCTGCGAGCGACGCTGAACCGCTTCAACGCGCAGGCGTGGAGCGGGAACGACGCGGACTTCCACCGGGGGGACACGGCGTACGACCACTACTACACGGATCCGAACGTGGTGCCGAACTCGTGCCTGGCCCCGGTCTGGGCGCCGCCGTTCTACGCGTTCAGGATCGTCCCGGGCGACCTGGGCACCAAGGGCGGTATCGTCACGGACGCCCGGGCGCGGGCGCTGCGGGCGGACGGATCGGTGATCCGGGGCCTGTGGGCGGCGGGCAACGCGAGCGCGGCGGTGATGGGCCACAGCTACGCGGGGGCCGGATCGACGATCGGGCCCGCGATGACGTTCGGCTACGTCGCGGCGAACGACATCGCGGACACGCCTTAGCCCTGCTGGAAGAGCTCGGCGGGGAGCGGCTTCAGCAGCGCGTAGAGGTCGTCGGTGATCGGGCGGTCCCAGCTGGCGATCGTCACGAGGACGTTGTCGCTGCGGTCGAACTGCACGCAGGAGATCCGGCCCTCGGAGAGCTTGACCTTGCGGACGATGAGGAGGTTGTCGCCCTGCATGACGGGGCAGTCCTCGGTCCCGGTGACCTCGACGTCCTCGTCGTTCTCCAGGGCGTCGAGGAGCTGGGCCACCTCGAAGGGGACCTGGCCCTCGGCGAGCTCGCGCGCCGGGGACCCCTCGGGAAGGTTCCCGATGATCATCGCGGGGCCGCGGCCGCCGAACAGGTCGTAGCGGAGGAAGACGCCCTGGCAGCTGCCGTCGGGCGCGGGCAGCAGCCCGGCCCCGAGGTTGCCCGGCCAGTCCCCCGGGTCCATGGCCAGGACGTCGAAGTCCGGGCCCGCGGGTGTGGCGGCGCGGTGGCGGCGGAGGAAGGACATGCCGCCATGGTACGTGGCCGCGCGGGTTTTCCGGCGCCGGGGGCTCCCTCCCGGCGCAGCGGGGCGCGGCGGCGGCGGGAGGGGGCGCCGGAGGAGTCCCGGGAGGGCCGGGGGCCGGGGCGTGAGGTCGCCGGAGGGCCGGGCCGGAGGACGGCCCGGGCTGTCGGACCTGCGGGTATGGGGCGGTTCCGCCGCGTACTCCTTACCAGTGGGGCGGGCCGGCTCGATGAGCTGCGGGCATGCGCCCTTTCCCGCCACAGGCCGCCGCACTGGCTGTATCTTGCTGTGCGTCCCCAACCGCCGGTCATCGATCGTTTTCGATTCGACAACGATCAGCCCGATGCTGGGGATCTTGTGGCCCGGGGGGACCTACCGTCGTCCCCGGTGCGCAGACGGATCTGCCCTTCGGACGTATGGGAGCACAGACAGATGACTGTCCCCGTTGGCGGTCCGCCGCTTGCCCTCACCACGACGCTCGCCCGGATCCGGGCGCTCGCCGCGGAGAGACGACTGGACGTGGACGAGATCCTCGACGCGGTGTCCCTCTCCGAGCGGACCGGCGTCCCCGTGGAGGTGACGGCGGCGCTGCTGCGCGGCGAGGAGTTCGCCGACCCCACGCCCGAGGAGACCGAGGAGACCGTCCGCCGTCGCGCGGCCTTCCTGTACGCCGTCTCGCCCGACACCCGGGGACAGCCGTACGCGGTCGCGGAGATCGCGGCGGCCATCGGCGCCGACCCCCGCTGGGTCGGCGACCTGGTGTCGGGCGGGAAACCGCCGCACCTGCTGCACTGCGAGGAGTTCGCGGCCTTCTTCGGCCGTGACATCACCTTCCTGACGGACACGCCGGCCCAGGCGGTGAACAGGGCCCTGTGGCCCGCGGTCGAATCCCTCAACTACCGATCGGGCGACTTGATGGCCGACCTCACGAACCAGTACGGGCTGGTCTCCATCTCCACCCGGGGCAGAGCCCTCACCCGCACACAGGAGACGCTGCTCCTGGGCATGATCACCGGAATCCTCTCCTCCGAGGTGGTCCGGTGAACCTGTCCCGTTCGATGCGCAAGCTGTGCACCGCGCTGACCTCCTCGCTCGACCTGGAGGCGCCGGTCGAGCCGCAGACCCTCTTCCGCGCCCTGTGCGACGCCATGAGCCGCACCCGCGGCGGCCGCCCGATCGTGCTGCGCTTCGAGCGCTTCCCGTCCGGGCTCACCACCTCGGGCCTGTGGCTGAACATGGAGGACTACGACATCGTCGTGGTGGAGAAGTACACGACGCCCGACCACCAACTGGTCATCCTCGGGCACGAGCTGTGGCACATGAAGGCCGGCCACTGCACCGGCCACGGGGGCGGGGCGGCCGACGCCGCGCGCTCCCTGCCCGACGCCTCGGACCTGACGTACGCCAGCGTCGCCGCGAGGTCCCACTACGAGGACGCGCAGGAGATCGAGGCCGAGAGCTTCGGGCTGATGCTCGGGGACAGGTGCCGGCCGTGGCTGACGGGCGGCGACGCGGCCGGGGCCGCCCGCCGCAGCGACGTCGCCGGCCGGATAGGCAACGCCCTGGGCTACCGCGGACCGATCGGTTGACGGTGACCTCGGACAAGTACTACATCCCGTACCTCATACCGGCGGCGATCCTCACCCTGGCCTTCGCGATCCGCCTCCCGGTCATGATGAGGTTCTGGCGGATCGACCCCAACGTGCGCTCGGTCGGCGGCCTGCTCCTGCTGGCCTCGGCCGTCTTCTACTTCGGCCGGCCGAAGACCCTGGTGCTGCTGAACAGCGCCACGGGCGTCAGCAACTTCGCGGCGCCACTGGTCTACACGCTGCTCACGATGTTCTGCGCCTCCTGCCTGATCATGATCATCCACTGGCGGGGCGGCGATCCCCGGCTGGTGCGCCGGACCAGCTGGACCATCGGCGTCGTCTACTCGGCCGTGGTGGCCGGCCTGTGGATCACCTTCGCGTTCGCCGACGTACCGGTCGAGCGGCTGCGGGACCTGGACACGTACTACGCCAACACCCCCTGGATGCGCGAGCACATCATGCTCTACCTGGGGGCCCACACCACCGCCTGCGCCATCACCGCCGCCGTCACCTGGTCCTGGCTGCGGGAGGTCGCGGGCTGGCTGCGCGCCGGCCTGGTGCTCCTGGTCATCGGGTTCATCCTGAACCTCTGCTACGACACCGTGAAGCTCACGGCGGTGTTCGCCCGCTGGAACGGCCACGACCTGGACTGGCTCAGCACGTACGTGGCCCCGCCCATCGCCTCCGTGTGCGCCCTGTTCATCGCCGTGGGGTTCATCCTGCCCCACGCGGGCCAGGCGCTCCAGGGGCTGTGCACCGACTACTACCACTACCGGTGCCTGGCCCCGTTCGTGCGGGAGCTGGCGGACCTGGACACCGCCTCGATGCGGCTGCCCCGGCGGTCGCCCATCAGCCGCCGGCTGGTCCAGCGCAGGACCCAGATCAGCGACGGGCTGCTGCGGCTCCAGCCGTACCTCGACCCCGGGATCCGCGAACGGGCGCTCGCCGAGGCCCGGGCGCGGGGCGAGGCGCCGAAGCGGGCGGCGGCAACCGCCGAGGCGGTGGCCGTGGTCGCGGCGGTCACGGCCCTGCGCGGCGGCGCCTGGGCCGAGCCGGAGGACGCATCGGCACCGGTACCGGGCCCGGCGGCGGCGCCGGACCTGGTCGCGGTGGCCAAGGCCCTGCGCCGGTCCCCCGCCGTCTCCTCCTTCCGCGCCCGGTCCGGGCCGTCAGACCACCCAGAGAGCGTGAGGCCATGAGCAGTACACCGCGGTCGCCCGGCCGGCACACCTCGGTCGTCATCGGGGGCAGCCTGGCCGGCATGCTCACGGCCGCCGCGCTCGCCGGGGCCGGTTCCGGTGAGGTCGTCGTCGTCGAGCGGGACGCGCTGCCCGACGGGCCGTTCCCCCGCAAGGGGCTCCCGCAGGCCCACCACGCGCACCTGCTGTGGTCCGGCGGGGCCGCGGCCGTCGACTCCCTGCTGCCCGGCACCATCGGTGCGCTGATGAAGGACGGGGCCCACCGGATCTCGCTGCCCACGAACATGGTCGGCTTCTCTCCCGAGGGCTGGTTCCGCCGCTGGGCGCGGGAGTCCCACTACGTGCTCATCGCCAGCCGCGACCTGCTCGACTGGCACGTCCGCCGGGCCGTGGCGGCGCTGGCGAACGTCACCGTCACCGACCGCACCGAGGTGCTGGGCCTGGCGGGCGGCGCCCGGCGCGTCACCGGGGTCCGGGTGCGCGGGGAGGACGCCGTGGAGCGGGTCCTGGACGCGGACCTGGTGGTGGACGCCTCCGGGCGGGCCTCGCGTACGCCGCTGTGGCTGGAGGAGTTCGGGGTGCCCGGGGCCGCCGTCCGGACGGTCGACCCCGGGCTCGTCTACGCCAGCCGGATCTTCCGGGCCCCGGAGGACCTCGGGAAGGCCTTCCCGGTCATCGTGAACGTCCAGGCGGCCGATCCCCGCCAGGCCGGTCCCGGCCGGTCCGCGACCCTGGTCCCGATCGAGGGCGACCGCTGGCTCGTCACCCTGTCGGGGACGCGCGGCGGCGAACCCGGCAGGGACCCGGAGGCCTTCGGGGACTTCGCCCGGGCGCTGCGGCACCCGATCGTGAGCGAGCTCATCGCCGGGGCGGAGCCGCTGACGGACGTGGTGCTCACCCGTACGACCGTCAACCGCAGGCACCACTACGAGAAGGCCGCGCTGCCGGCGGGGTTCCTGGTGCTCGGGGACGCGGTCGCCGCCTACAACCCGGTGTACGGGCACGGGATGTCGGTGGCGGCGCAGAGCGCCCTCGCCCTGCGGGCCGCCGTCACCCGGTACGGCCTGTCCGACGAGCGGCTCGCCGCCCGCGCCCAGAAGGCCCTCGCCGGGCCGGTGGCCGCCGCCTGGGCGCTGTCCACGGGGAACGACGTCTTCTACCCGGGGGCCACCGAGAACGGCCCGACGGCGGCCGAGCGGGCCGCCGCCGCCTACGTACGGCGGCTGATGCGCACGAGCACCGGCAACGGGCGGGTGGCCCGGGCGGTGACCGACGTGATGACCCTGGAGCGGCCCGCCACCCGGCTGTTCACTCCGCCGGTGCTGCTGGCGGCCCTCCTGGGGCCGCGCCGGACGCAGCTGACGGAGCCTCCGCTCGCGCCGGCGGAGCTGGCGGCGGTCGCGGCGCTGCGGGGGTAGCGGGCGGCGGCGTTCAGACCGGCGGGACGAGGGTGAACCAGCGCTCCAGGAGTGCGCTGTCACCCGTGACGTGCAGTGCCTCGGCGGGGAGCCGCTGCCAGAGGAACAGCATCAGGTCGGAGGCGGTGCCCGCCGCCTCGACGTGGACGGGGGCGGTGCCGTCGGGGTCGAGCCGGACCTCGTCGCCGTCGAACGCCACCGTCCAGGTGCCGGGGCCGTCGGTGCGGCGGAAGCGGTAGCGCTCCCCCGCGCCGGGCGGGGCGGGCCGCATGACCCGCCGGGCGGGGGCCATCACCTCGAAGGCCTGGGCCACGGAGTCCACCGCGAGGACGGGGTCGAAGGGGGCCGGGTCCCCCGTGGCGGCTTCGGCGTCCCAGCGGTGGACGGCCTGTTCGACGGTCTGCATCCGGATCCAGAAGCCGCTGGTGCGGTCACCGTCCGCCGACCAGGTCCACACCGGTACGTCCGGGCCCAGTTCGCGCAGCAGCGTCACCAGGTCCCGGGCGGCCGCCGCCGACCAGTCGAACAGCTCCTCGGGCACGGGCCCCCGGTGCGGGGTCCGGTCCGGCACCGGCCAGGCCGCCCGTACGGCCGGGTCGGCGGGGAGTGCGTAGAGCTCCGGGTCCGTGGGGTCGCAGGGCTCGGTGAGCCGCTCCCGGAGGATGTGCGCGAGGTAGCGCTGGACGCTGCCGAGGTGTCCGACGAGGTCGGCGACCGACCAGCCGGGGCAGGAGGGCACCGGCGGTGCCTCCCGCCCGCCGTCGGCCGCCCGGCGGACGGCCTTGTCGAAGGCCGCCGCCTCGCTGCGGAAGATGTCGAGCCGGGTGAGGTGGTCCATGGGGTCCACCCTGCCCCCTGGCGTCCCCTGGGACTCAGCTCGCGCGCTGGGCGAACGACTCCAGGGCCAGGGCGGTACTCGCCTCCAGGGCGTCGGCGCCGCATTCGCGGCTGGTGAGGCGGGCGCGGGCGAGCAGCCCGGGGTCCTGGAGTTCGGTGCCCAGCGCGGCCAGCGCCCGGGCCAGTTCGTAGGCGGCCGGGGAGTCCTCCAGCAGGGCGACGGCCTCGCGCAGCAGATCGGCGCGGTCCTGCGGGGCCGCCACCTCCGCCGCGACGCGCAGGGCCTGGCCGATGGCGGAGGGCGCACCGAAGGCGCGGGCGCGGCGGACGGCCTCGGCCGTCAGGGCGCGGGCCCTGGCGGGGTCCTCGGGGGCGACGGCGCGGGCCAGGAGAAGCCGCCAGGGGCACCAGGCAGGGTTCTGGATGCCGCGGGGGGTCAGCCGCCGCTCGACGGCCTCCAGTTCGGCGGCGGCCGCCTTCCGGTCGCCGCCGGCCAGCAGCAGTTCGGCGTACACGGTCTGCGAGTCGGGGAAGACCACGGCGGCGGGGAAGGGCTCCCCGTACTCGTGCTCCCGCGCCAGGCCCCAGGCCTCGTCGGTCCGGCCCCGGGCGACGAGGGTGGTGAGGAGGATGGCGATGGCGTACCAGTGCACGGGCGTGCGCCGCCCCACGCGCTCGGCGAGGCGCAGTCCGGCCCGGGCCAGTTCCTCGGCCTCGACGAGCCGTCCGCGGCGGTAGCGGAGGTAGGCGCGGAGGCTGTACGCGAAGGACAGGTGGGCGCCGTGCCAGCCCTGGCGTTCGAACTCGGCGGTGCCCTCCTCGAAGAGCTCCTCGGCGCGCCCGGGCCGGTCGGCGTACATGTGGACCATGGCGGCGAGCACGGGGACCTCGAAGCCGCGGTCCTCGTGGGCCCAGCTGAAGGGTTCCCGCAGGACCCGGTCGGCGTGGTGGAGGACCACGTCGAGGGGTTCTCCGCGCAGGCAGGCGTCCCACGCGCGCAGTCCGATGACGTAGCGCTCGGTGAGGTCGCGGCCGGGGAGGCGGTCGGCGAGGCGGGCCAGGCGGCGCGAGCGGGCCGGGGAGTCGGGTTCGGCGGCGTTGAAGGCGTCCCACATGAACTGCTCGGACTGCAGGCGCAGCCGGGCGCGGGCGTCGTGGGTGCGCGGGATCTCGCGGCCGAGGAGCTCCGAGGCGGCGGCGAGGTGGTCGCTGTGGGCGAGGACCTGGGCGAGCCTGATGACGATGCCCTGGCGCAGTGCGGGGTCGTCGAAGGGTTCGGCGAGGGCGGCGCGCAGGTGGTTGACGGTGTTGGCGGGTTCGGTGAGCAGGGAGGCGCAGCCCAGTTCGTAGAGGACGGCGGCGCGTTCGTCGAAGTCCGGGGGTTCTTCGAGGGCGCGGGCGAGCTGGCGGCGGGCGGCTTCGGGGGCGCCGGCCCGGAGGTTCTCGGCGGCGGCCTCGCGCAGGGTGCGCACCACCCAGGGGTCGTTCTCCGGCTGGGTCTCCAGCAGGTGGCGGGCGGCGGCGGAGGAGCCGAGCCCGGCGTCGACGACGGCCGCGGCGGCCTTGCCGTGCAGGGCGACGCGCAGGGCGTCGGGGATGGCCCGGTATATGGCCGTGGCGATGAGCGGGTGGACGAACTCCAGTCCGGTGTCCTCGGCTTCGCCGGGTCCGGCCTCCGCCGGCGGGGCGGACAGGATGCGGGCGTCGCGGAGCCGGACGGTGGCGTCGGCGGCCTCCTCCGCGCCGAGGACCGCGACGCGGGCGGCGATGCGCCGCGGGATGGCGGTGCCGAGGACGGCGCAGGCCCAGGCGAAGCGGACGGTGGAGGGGCCGAGGCTGTGCAGGCGGGCGACGAGCCCGCTGCCGCGCTGGGCGGCGGCGAGGTCGCGCAGCAGCGGGGCGCTGGCCTCGACGGGGTCGAGTCCCTTGGCGCGGACCTTGGCGGTGAGTTCGACGGCCTCGAAGGGGTTGCCGGTGGTCACGGCCCAGGCCTCGCGGCAGAAGGCGTCCTCGGCGTGCGCGCCGACGGTCTCGCGGACCAGGGTGGAGACGGCGTCCGCGCTGAGCGGGGCGAGGCTGAGGGGGCGTTGTCCGGCGCGGCCGGGCAGCGTGCGGAAGGCCTCGGCGTGTGCGGGGAGTTCGTCGGGGCGGTAGGCGGTGACGAGGAGCAGGGGGAGGTGTTCGGCGCGCGGGGCGAAGCCGGCGAGCCAGCCGAGGGACTCCGGGTCGGCCCAGTGGGCGTCGTCCAGGACGAGGACGACGGGGGGCCGATGGACGGTGAGGTGGGTCAGGACCCAGTCGAGCCCGTCGCGCAGGCCCTGCGGGTCGGGCGGGGCGCCCTGGGCGGGGGCGCACAGGCCGAGCGCGGGGCCGACGATGGCGTACCAGCTGCCGAGCGCGGCGCGCAGTTCGGCCTCCGGGCGGCCGGCCAGCTGGGGCTGGACGAGCTGCCGGGCGACGTGGAAGGGCTGGGTCTGCTCCTGTTCGCCGCCGCGTGCGGCGAGCAGGGTGCAGGAGCGGGCGAGGGCGCGGCGGCGTACTTCGGCGAGCAGGGTGGTCTTGCCGAGGCCGGCCGGGCCCGAGAGTGCGAGGAGGCCGCCGCCGGTGTCGGGGCCGGATCCGGTGAGCCGGTCCAGTGCCTCGTCCACGGCGAGGAGTTCGGCTTCGCGTTCGAAGAGAGCGCGCCGTGTGCGGGTCCGGCGTTCCGTCATGGCTCGTACCCCCCAGGCCGGCTCGGGAGATCAGCGTACGCCCGCGCACGAGCCGATGGATCCCACTATCGGGAAAGAATCCGATCTTCTGCTCCGGGCCCTCGCCGCACGGGCCGCGGGGGTGGCGCCGTCAGCGCCACCGCCAGGTGAGGGTTCCGCCCACCGGGACCGCGGTCCAGCGGGCCGAGGCCGCGTCGAGGGCGGTGCGGGCCCGCTCCACTTCGGCTTCGCCGAGCGGGGGCCGGCCCACGCCGCGGCCCGTGACGGGCAGTCCGGACCAGGCGCGGTAGGCCCAGTTGACGGCCATCTCCGCCGCCATCACGGCGTCGCCCCCGCGGCGCAGCACCTTGAGGCCCGACCGGCGGTGGCGGCTCGGCCCGGTCGTCTCGAAGCCCTGGAAGGTGGCGCCGGCCGCCATCGCGCCCCAGAAGCCGTCGGTGATGCCGAGCGCCTCCTCCACGGCGGCGTGGGCGAGGTCGTGCGGGAGGGTCGGACCGGTGGGCTGCGCGGGCAGCCGTACGTCGGGGCCGCGGCGGCCGGTGACCGTGATCTCGTGCTGGTTTCCCGGCAGCTTCCGGAAGGAGATGTCCATCGGGGGCGACCGTAAGGCGGTGGCCGCGACGGCCGCCACCGGATTTCGCGGGCGGCCCGGCGGCGGATCCGGCGGATCCGGCCCGGGCGGGTTTGGGGCGGCCGTCTGTGGACAGCCGCCGGGTGAGGCACCTGACGTGCCGGTCCACGGTCGGCCCCGGGCTGCGCGCGGGGCCGCACCCCGACCCGGAGGCGAACGATGAACACGAACCGCGGGCACGACGCCCCGGAGCGGCGCGCCGCGCTGCTCCCGGACGCGGGGGCCATGGTGGACGAGCACGGCCGCGCGCCGGGCGCTGCCTCCCGTACCGGGACGGGTGCGGGTCCGGCGGCCGACCCGGCGCGGGTGGACGCGGTACGGGCCGCCGAGGCGGAAGTGAACGTACTGGTCAGTCACTGCGACCGGGCGGGTGCCGACGCCGTCCTCGGCGTCCTGGCGGAGGCGTTCCCCGGGATGGCCCCGCCGGTCCCGGAGCGGGCGGCCGGGGCCGCGGCGGCTCCGAGCATCTGGTCGGCGACGGTGGACGTCCGCCACCGGGCGCCCGGCGCGAGCCCGCGGGCCCGGCCGGCCGCCCCCGTGACCGCCGAGCTGGACGGCGCCGCGGAGCCGGTGCGCGCGGTCCGCGCCGTACTGGAGGACGCCTTCGCCGGCGAGCACCTCGGCACCGTGTCCGGGGAGCACGAGCTCCAGGTCTCCCTGCGGCTGACCGCCCGGCCGGCCTGACCCGGCCGGCGCCGGCTCAGCTCGGGCCGAAGCGTCCGCCCCGCGTCCCCAGGACGAACTTGCGCCACTCGCGCGGCGCGAAGACCAGCGAGGGGCCGTCGGGGCGCTCGCCGTTGCGCATCGCGATGAACCCCTCGACGAAGGCGATCTGGACGTCGCCCACCCCCCGGCTGCTCGACTGCCAGTCGGCCGCGCTGAGATCGAGCTCGGGCTTGCCCCAGCCGGCGAACGGCTTCGGAGTCGTGCTCTCGGCCACGTGCGTGCTCCTCCCGGTGCGGGTACGTCGTCCGGGGGCCCAGGGTAGCGATCGCGGCGGGTGCCGCACAGGCCACGGTGGGTCACCCGCGGCCGGTGCGGCACACCGCCCCCGCCCCTGCCCGGTCAGGAGCGCGGCGGCTCCGCGCCCACGAGCCACATCGCGAAGAACTGCGCGCCGCCGCCGTACGCGTGCCCCAGCGCCCGGCGGGCCCCCGGGACCTGGTGTTCCCCGGCCTGGCCGCGGACCTGGAGGGCCGCCTCCGCGAAGCGGATCATGCCCGAGGCGCCGATCGGGTTGGTGGACAGCACCCCGCCGGAGGGGTTCACCGGGAGGTCGCCGTCCAGTTCGGTCACCCCCGCCTCGGTGAGCTTCCAGCCCTCGCCCTCCTGCGCGAAGCCCAGGTTCTCCAGCCACATCGGCTCGTACCAGGAGAACGGCACGTACATCTCGACCGCGTCGATCTCCCGGCGCGGGTCGGTGATCCCGGCCTGCCGGTAGACGTCGGCCGCGCAGTCCTTCCCGGCCTGCGGCGAGACGAAGTCCTTGCCCGCGAAGAGCGTCGGCTCGCTGCGCATCGCCCCGCCGTGCACCCAGGCCGCCGGTTTCGGCGAACGGGCCGCGCCCGCACGGTCGGTGAGGACCATCGCGCAGGCGCCGTCCGAGGACGGGCAGGTCTCGGAGTACCGGATCGGGTCCCAGAGCATCGGCGAGGCCTGGACCTTCTCCAGGGTGAGGTCGTGCTCGTGCAGGTGCGCGTACGGGTTCTTCAGCGCGTTGCGCCGGTCCTTGTACGCGACGAGCGATCCCACCGAGTCGGGGGCGCCGGTGCGCCGCATGTACGCGCGCACGTGCGGGGCGAAGAAGCCGCCCGCGCCCGCCAGCAGCGGCTGCTGGAAGGGGACGGGCAGCGAGAGCCCCCACATGGCGTTGGACTCGGACTGCTTCTCGAAGGCCAGGGTCAGGACGGTGCGGTGGACCCGGGCCGCGACCAGGTTGGCGGCGACCAGGGCGGTGGACCCGCCGACGGACCCGGCCGTGTGGACGCGGAGCATCGGTTTGCCGACCGCGCCGAGGGCGTCGGCCAGGTAGAGCTCCGGCATCATCACGCCCTCGAAGAAGTCGGGGGCCTTGCCGATGACGACCGCGTCGATGTCGGCCCAGGTCAGCTCGGCGTCGGCGAGGGCGCGGACGGCGGCCTCGCGGACCAGGCCCGCGATGGAGACGTCGTGCCGGGCGGCGACGTGCTTGGTCTGGCCGATCCCGACGACGGCCACGGGCTCCTTGCCCGGTGTGCCGGAGGTGCCGGAAGCGCTCATGCGGGGTCCCCTTCCAGGACGGCGACCAGGTTCTGCTGGAGGCAGGGGCCGGAGGTGGCGTGCGCGACGGCCCGGCGGGACTCGCCGCGGTGGATGCGGGCGGCCGCCTCGCCGATCCGGATCAGGCCGGCGGCCATCATCGGGTTGGCGGCGAGCGCCCCGCCCGAGGGGTTGACGGCCACCGCGTCGCCGAGTCCGAGCGCCTTGCGGAGCACGACCTCCTGGGAGGAGAACGGCGCGTGCAGTTCCGCCGTGTCGACGGGGGCGTCGAAGACCCCGGCGTGCCCGGCGGCGGTCCGGGTGGACGGGGAGTCGGTGAGGTCGCGCAGGCCGAGGCCGTGCGCCTCGATGCGGTGGTCGATGCCGGTGATCCAGGCGGGCCGCTCGCACAGCCGCCGCGCGGTGTCGCCCGCGGCCAGGACGACGGCGGCCGCGCCGTCCCCGACGGGCGGGCAGTCGCCCGTACGCAGCGGCCGGACCTGGTAGCCGCCCTGCGGGACGGGGCCGCTGAGCTGGGCGTGCGGATTGCCCCCGGCGGAGGCGCGGCTGCGGGCTCCGATCCCGGCGAGCGCGCGCTCGTCGGTCTCGCCCGCGTCGATCAGCGCCTGCGCCTGGAGGGCGGCCAGGGCCACCGAGTCGGGCCACAGGGGGGCGAGGTAGTACGGGTCGAGCTGCCGGGTCAGGACGTCCCGTACGGATCCGGGCGAGGACTTCCCGTACGCGTAGACGAGCGCGGTGTCGGCCTCGCCGGTCTGGATCTTGACCCAGGCCTCGTAGAGCGCCCAGGCGCCGTCCATCTCGACGTGCGACTCCGGGATCGGCGGCCAGGCGCCGACCCCGTCGAGGGTCATGGTGAAGGAGAAGGCCCGGCCGGCGAGGTAGTCGCTGGAGCCGGAGCAGGTGAAGCCGATCTCGCCGGCCTTGAGTCCGGTGGCGGCCAGCACCTGGTGCAGGACGGGCATCACCATCTCGACTTCGCTGAGTTCGTCGGTGCGGCGCAGGTGGTCGCTCTGGGCGAAGGCGACGACGGCCACCTCGCGCGCGTGGCGGGTGTTCCTGGGCATCAGAGGAGCTCCTTGTACGCGTCGTAGTCCGCGTCCGGCTCGCCGGTGGGGCGGTAGTGGTCGGGGTAGCGGCCGCCGTCGGTCCACACCGGTTCGACGCGCAGGCCCATGCGGACCTGGTCGTACGGGATTCCGCCGATCCGGCCGTGGAGGGCGAGGCCGGCGCCGTCGAGGGCGATGTGGGCGTAGACGTAGGGGACCTCGATGTCGAGGTTGCGCGCCTTGATGTTGACGATGCAGAAGGTGGTGACGGTCCCGGCCGGGCCGACCTCGACCCGGTCGGTGGTGGCCACCCCGCAGGTGGGGCACGCGCCGCGCGGGGGGACGTACACCTTGTGACAGGAGGGGCAGCGCTCGCCGACGGTGCGCCGCTCGGAGAGGGCGTTGATGTAGGCGGTCTGGGCACGGCCGGGGCTGTAGGTGTAGTCGAGGCGGGCCTCGGCGACGATGCCGGTGACGGGGTCGGCGAACACCCCGTCGTGCGGGCCGGCTCCGCCCGCGTCCTGACCCCCGTACGGCTCGAAGCAGGCGATGTCGGTGATGGCCCCGGTGCGCTCGGCGGCCCAGCGGACCCGTACCCGCATCCCGGTGGCCACGGCCTCCGGGCCGGGGGCGTCGAGGGCGTGCAGGATCGCGGTGTCGGCGCCGTCGAGCCGCACGAGCACCCAGGCGAAGGGGGTGCCGAGGGGCTGCTGGGGGCGGGGTTCGCCGTTCCAGGCCCAGGTGGTGACGGTACCCGTGGGGGCGACCTCGACGAGCTCCCGGATCTCCTCGGCGGTGACGGGGTCGTACTCGGCGGGCGGCACCATGACCCGCCCGTCGGAGGTCTTGACGCCGAGCACGACGCCCTCCCGGAGCCCTGTGAGGAAGGCGCTCTGCACGGGCCCGAGGGACCGGGTGAAGGGGAACTCGACGACGAGGGGCGCACGCAGCACCTCGGGCGGGGACGCGGCTGTCATGGTTGTCTCTCCGATTCTCGGGGGTCTGTATCGCCACGCGGCACACACGGCTGGTCCTGCGCACCACCCCGACCGCCCTGACCGGCCCCGGCGGGCCGGTGGGCTGCTGGGCCGGTGCGCTGGTGAGCCGGTGGCCGGTGGCCGGTGGGCCATTTGGGCAGCAGGTCGTTGGGCCGGCGGGCCGGGCCAGTGAGCCATTCGGACACCGAGCCGGTGGGCTGACGGACCGTTCGGACGCCGAGCCGTGGACCGGCGGGCCGGTGCGCCGATCGGCCGGCCCTGGGACGCCGGGGGCGGGCCGCCCGGACACAGGCCAGGAACGGGCAGCCCTCCCCACCCCGGCGGTCGGCGCCGGACCGCAGGTCCGGAAGGAAGTTCGCTCCGCACGCGCAGCACCGGACCCGGGCCACGCGAGTCCGCTGCGCGATCCGCACCGCGGACCGGCAGCGCCGGGTACCCCAGCCCGGCGCCGGGACCGGACCGCAGATCCGATGCGGACCCGGTTCGGCATCCACGGACCGCGCCCACCGGCCCGAAGCCGGGCTCCGCCCGCGAACCGGAAGCGGGCGGTGCCCCGAACCGGACACCGAGGTCGGCCGCCAGGCCCGGTACGGGGACCGGCCCGCGGGGCCGAAGCAGAACCCTGGCCGCGGGCCGGGAACGGACCACGCCCCGCAGACCCGGTACGGGACCGGACCACGAGCCGGGTACGGGCTCGGGCCACCAGCCCGGTTCGGGAACCGGCCACGAACCCGGCACGGGGCCGGACCGCACACCCGACGCCGGACCCGGGCCGCAGGCCCGGTACGGGGGCGGGCCGCGGGCCCGGGGTGGGGCTCGGGGGCGGGGCCGAGGGGGGTCCGGTACACGCGCGGCCGGCGCCTAGGCTCGGCGGTAGACCGGCGGCCGCTTCTCCGCGAAGGCCCGGGCCCCCTCCTTCGCGTCGGCCGTCTCGAAGACGGGCCAGCCCCGGGTCAGTTCGGCGGCCAGGCCCTCCGTCTCCGTCAGCTCGGCGGCTTCGTACACCGAGGCCTTCACCGCCTCGACGGCCAGCGGCCCGCACGCGTTGATCAGCTCCGCCGTCTCCAGCGCGGCGTCCAGCGCCGTCCCGTCCGGCACCACCCGCCCCACGAGCCCGATCCGGGCCGCCTCCTCGGCCGAGTACGGACGCCCCGTCAGCAGCATCTCCAGCGCGTGCGTGCGCGGGACCTGCCGGGGCAGCCGGACCGTGGAGCCGCCGATCGGGAACAGTCCCCGCTTGACCTCGAACAGGCCGAACGTGGCCCCCGCGCCCGCGACCCGGATGTCGGTGCCCTGGAGGATCTCGGTGCCGCCCGCCACGCAGTAGCCCTCGACCGCCGCGATCACCGGCTTGCGCGGCCGGTGGTGGCGGAGCATCGCCTTCCAGTGCAGGTCGGGGTCGGCCTTGAGACGGTCCCGGTAGTGGTCGCCCGCCATGCCCTTGCCGGCCAGCGCCTTGAGGTCCATGCCGGCGCAGAAGTCGCCGCCCGCGCCCGTCAGGACCACCGAGCGGACGGTGTCGTCCCCGTCCGCCTCCAGCCAGCCGTCGTACAGGCCCACCAGCAGCGGAAGCGAGAGCGCGTTCTTCGCCTCCGGCCTGTTCATGGTGAGCACCAGCGTGGCGCCACGGCGCTCCACGGTCAGGTGTTCCGTCCCACCCATTGCCGTCCTCCCGTCTCAAGACCTAGAACAGGTTGCAGGAGGGCCGGGTGCAGTTCAATAGTTTTCTGACACTCAGTCAGATTTCTTCGCGTGCGCCCTTCCCACTTGGACCGGGCGGCGCTCTAATGACCGCCGAGCAGCCCAGCCGTGAGCACTTTCGGGTCAGGAGGAACGGTGGAGTACAACCTTGCCGACCTGTTCGAATCGGTCGTGGACGTGGTCCCGGACCGCGAGGCGCTGGTGTACGTCGACCACCCCGGGACCGGCGCCGAGCGCCGCCTGACGTACGCGGAACTGGACGCGGCGGCGAACCGCGTTGGGCACCACCTGCTGGACAGCGGGCTGCGGCCCGGTGAGCACGTGGGGCTGCACCTCTACAACGGGATCGAGTACCTGCAGACCGTGCTGGCCTGCCTCAAGGCCCGCCTGGTGCCGGTGAACGTCAACTACCGGTACGTGGAGGAGGAGCTGGTCTACCTCTACAACGACGCCGACCTCGCCGCGCTCGTCTTCGAGGGCGAGTTCACCGGGCGGGTGTCGGCCGCGCTGCCGCAGACGACGAAGCTGCGGCACCTCGTCCGGGTCGGGCGGGCGCCCGCCGGCGCGCCGGAGCCGGCGGTCGCGCCGGTCGCGTACGAGGACGCCGAGGCGGCCGGGTCCCCGGAGCGCGGCTTCCCCGAACGCAGCCCCGACGACCTGTTCATCATCTACACCGGCGGCACCACCGGCATGCCCAAGGGCGTCATGTGGCGGGCCGAGGACCTGTTCTTCGCGGGGCTGTTCGGCGGGGAACCCTCGGGCGAGCCGGTGAAGCGGCCGGAGGAACTGGCCGAGCGGGTCGCGGCGCGCGGCGCCGGGCTCACCTTCTTCCCCGCTCCACCGCTGATGCACGGAACCTCGACGCTGACCTCGTTCATCGCCTTCAACTACGGCCAGCGGGTGGTCATCCACCGCAAGTACGCGCCCGAGGAGGTACTGCGCACCATAGAGAAGGAGAAGGTGTCGAGCGTGTCGCTGGTCGGCGACGCGATGCTGCGGCCGCTGATCGACGCCCTGAACGGACCGCTCAAGGGGACGGACCTGTCCTCGCTGTTCAGCGTCTCCTCCTCCGGGGCGATCATGTCGGAGACCGTCCGCGCCGAGTTCCAGCGCCTGGTGCCGAACGTGCTGCTGCTGAACAACTTCGGCTCGTCCGAGTCCGGTTCCAACGGCAGGGCGACGGACGACTCGGGCCCGGAGAAGGGGTTCCGCCTCCAGGTCAACGACCGTACGCAGGTGGTGGACCCGGTGACGCACGAGCCCGTGCCGGTCGGCGTCCCGGGACGTCTCGCGCAGCGCGGGCACGTCCCGCTCGGCTACTACAACGACCCGGCGAAGACGGCGGAGACCTTCTTCCTGAAGGGCGCCGAACGCTGGGTGCTGCTCGGCGACATGGCGACGGTCGACGAGGAGGGCATCGTCACCGTGCTGGGGCGCGGCTCGCAGTGCATCAACACCGGCGGGGAGAAGGTCTACCCGGAGGAGGTCGAGCAGGCCCTGAAGTCGCATCCGGACGTGTACGACGCCCTGGTGGCGGGAGTCCCGGACCCGACGTGGGGCAACCACGTGGCCGCGGTGGTGCAGGTACGGGAGGGCGCGCCGGAGCCGACGCTGGAGGAGATCCAGCGCCACTGCCGTACGCGGCTGGCCGGCTACAAGATCCCGCGCCAGCTGGTCATCACACCGGCGGTGCAGCGCTCCCCGAGCGGCAAGGCGGACTACCGCTGGGCGAAGGCGGTCGCCGCGCAGGCCGACGCGGCGCACTGAGAAACCCGGTTGGCTTCCCGCCCCCCGGGCCCGCAGCCTGGGGACATGGAAGTACACCTGCGCCGCTTCGGCATCCGCGTCAACAGCCCGGACCCCACGAAGTCCTTCGAGGACCTGGAGTTCCGCCCGCTCGCGGACGGCAGCGAACTCCCGGGCCACGACGTCGACGTCATCTTCGGGGATCCGCGCGAGTGGCTGCTCCCCGGCGGCGGCCTGGAGGCGGGCGAGCGGCCACGGCGGATCACGATGGCGCACAAGGCGTGCGGCTGCCACGACGCCTACGACGTGACGATCCGGCGCGAGGGCGGGGTGGTGACCTGGCAGTGGCACCCCATGGCGGAGGATGTGCCCGGGCTGGGCCCCGACCGGTTCGACGCGGCGCAGTACGAAGCCGAACTGGCCAGGGCCGCCGCGGACTTCGGCTGGGAGTGGCCCGCGCTGACGGTGGCGCGGCTGCTGGGCGACGCGCTGCGTGCCGACGGGGCCTGGCAGGAGCGCTGGTCCTGTGAGGTCCCGCGCGTCTGGTCGGATCTGGGCGGGCCCGGCGACGTACGGCTCTTCTTCGAGCACGTCCTGGAGAACCCGGACGGCTCCTGGCGGACGGCCGGCCGCTACGGCGCCGTCCGGGAAGTGACCGCCGAGGACCCGGCGGTGCAGGCGGACCGGCTGGCACGCGAGTTCCTGGCCGACGCGCCGTGGCGGGCGGCCGGGGTACGGGCCGACCACCCGGACGCGCCGCTGGCGCAGTGGCTCGGCGGGGTGGGGTACAGGACCCACGGGCCTTAGGGCGCGTCGGCCGCCCCTTCCCCGCCCGGAGCCCGGTCCGGGCGGGGAAGGGGCCGGGGTCAGGCCCCGGTGGACAGGAAGCGTTCCACGCGGGCCGCGAACCACTCGGCGTCGTCCAGCCAGGGGAAGTGCGCGGCGCCCCGCTGGACGTCGGCGGTTCCGCAGGGCAGGAGCCCGGCGAGTTCGGCGGCGACGGCGACGGTGGGGTAGCCGTCCAGCTCCCCCGCCAGGACCAGCGCCTCGCCGTCGAACCGGCGGAGCGCCGCGCGCGTGGCGGGCGGGTCGAACGCCCCGGGGCCGGCGAAGACGGCGGCGGCCTCCTGGTTGCGCTCGTGCTCGCTCGCGGCGACGTGGGCGCGCGCCCGCTCGTCCCAGCGGCCGTAGGCGAGGACCATCGCCTGGCGGCGGTCCTCCGGGGAGGGGTCACCGCCGGCCGCCCACAGCCGCTCGTAGGCGGCGATGGCCGCGTCGTAGGGCTCCCGGCCCGCCCGGGACCGGACCGCTTCCAGGCTCTGCTCCGGGGTCGGCCCGAGGTCCACGGCCCAGGCGGTCGGGGTCACGAGGACCAGACGGCGCACGCGCTCGGGGTGCGCGGCGGCGTACAGCACGGCGAGGTTGCCGGCGGCGGAGTGGGCCAGGACGTCCATGCGGTCCAGGCCCAGGTGCTGGCGGAGCGCCTCGACGTCGGCGACCTGGTGGTCCACGCGGTACGTGGACCCGTCGGACGGTGTCGCGGAGTCGCCGGTGCCGCGCAGGTCGAGGAGGATGAGGCGGCGGCCGGCGGAGAGCCCGCCGAGGTCGCCCAGGTACCGGGAGGCCCGCATCGCGCCGCCGGGGAGGCAGACGAGCGGTTCGCCCTCGCCCTTGACGTGGTAGGCGAGTTCGGTTCCGTCATAGGTGGTGAATACAGGCATGCGGGCCATCAGATCAGACGATCACTCGTTCGAGTCATTGATTTACCCAGCGGGGTCCGGCAGTCTACCGAATGAACGTTCGGTTGGGCTTTGGCGATACGACTCTCGACGACGATGACGATGAGGTGACGGCCATGACGGCGCGTGCGGGTCTCGAAGACCTCGGGGATTCCCAGGACGAAGGCGAACGGCTGAGCCCCGACGAGCTGGCGGCGCTCCAGCTGAAGCGGCTGCGGGCGACCCTGCACCGGGCGTACGACCGCGTGCCCTTCTACCAGCAGGCCTTCGACAAGGCGGGGGTCCACCCCGACGACTGCCGCTCACTGGCGGACCTGTCCCTCTTCCCGCTCACCACCAAGGCGGACCTGCGCGAGCAGTACCCGTTCGGGATGTTCGCCGTGCCGCGCACGGACGTGCGCCGCATCCACGCCTCCAGCGGCACCACGGGCCGCCCCACGGTGGTGGGCTACACGGACGGGGATCTGGCCACCTGGGCCGATGTGGTGGCCCGGTCGCTGCGCGCGGCGGGCGCCCGGCCGGGGCACATCGTGCACGTCGCGTACGGGTACGGCCTGTTCACCGGCGGCCTGGGCGCCCACTACGGCGCGGAGCGGCTGGGGTGCACGGTGGTCCCCGCCTCCGGGGGCATGACGGACCGCCAGGTCAGACTGATCCAGGACTTCCGCCCCGAGGTCATCATGGTGACCCCCTCCTACATGCTCACCCTGCTGGACGAGATGGAGCGCCAGGGCATCGACCCGCGCCGTACCTCGCTGCGCACCGGGATCTTCGGCGCCGAACCCTGGACCGAGGAGATGCGCCGGGAGATCGAGGACCGGCTGGGCATCGACGCCGTGGACATATACGGCCTGTCCGAGGTGATCGGACCGGGCGTCGCCCAGGAGTTCGCCTCGCACAAGGACGGCCTGCACATCTGGGAGGACCACTTCTACCCCGAGGTCGTCGATCCGCTGACCGGGGCGGTGCTGCCGGACGGGCAGCCCGGGGAGCTGGTGTTCACCTCCCTCACCAAGGAGGCCATGCCGGTGATCCGCTACCGCACCCGGGACCTGACGCGGCTGCTGCCGGGGACGGCCCGGCCGGCCTTCCGCCGGATGGAGAAGGTGACCGGCCGCAGCGACGACATGATCATCCTGCGCGGGGTGAACCTCTACCCGACCCAGATCGAGGAGATACTCCTGCGCATCCCGGGCCTCGCCCCGCACTTCCAGCTGCGGCTGACCCGGGAGGGCCGCCTCGACGCCCTCACCGTGCGGGTGGAGGCGCGCCGGGAGGCCGACCCCGTCAGGCGGCGGGCGGCGGCCGCGGAGCTGGTGCGGGCGGTCAAGGAGTCCGTGGGGGTGTCCGTCGCCGTCGAGGTGGTGGAACCGGAGAGCCTGGAGCGCTCGGTCGGCAAGATCAAGCGGGTGAGGGACCTCCGGGAGCCGCACGCCTCCTGAGCGGGCCGGGTACACCGGCGGGCGGACGAAACCACCTGTTCGGGCTCATTTCGGGGCCCCTTCCGGGAAGGGCCGGGGCCGCCCGGGTAGGGGATCAGGTGTGACCTCGACCCTCCGGCGCCTCCACGACCGGCTCTTGGGCTCCCCGGCCGGGCTGGCCTGGAGCCGCGGCCGGGAGATCGAGCTGATGCACCGGGCGATGGGCTTCGCCGCGCTGGGCTTCCTCACCCTGGTGCCGCTGCTGGTGGTCGTGGCGGCGGCCGCGCCGGGCAGCGGTTCCAACTTCGGCCGCTGGCTGGGCCAGGCCCTCGGGGTGACGGCGTCCTCGCGGGCCCGGGTCGAGATGCTGTTCGGGGCTGCGGACCTGGCGCTGGAGCGGACCACCGCCTTCGGCCTGGCGGCCCTCGCGGTGTTCGGGCTGACCTTCGGCTCCGCCGTGCAGACCGGCTACGAGAAGGTGTGGGACCTGCCCACGGCCCGCTGGCACACCATGTGGCGGCACGTCGTGTGGCTGGCGCTGCTGGTCTGCTACCTCGCGCTGCTGGTGGGGATCCCCGCCCCGTCCGACAGCGTGGCGGGCACCGTGGTGGGCACCGTCAGCGACACCGTCGGCACCTGCCTGTTCTTCTGGAGCTCCGGGCGGCTCCTGCTGGGCGGCCGGGTCCGCTGGCGGGCCCTGCTGCCCGGCGCGGTGGCGACGAGCCTCGGACTGCTGGGCCTCCGGGTCTTCTCACAACTGGTGTTCTCCCCGCTGATCGCCTCGAACGCCGTCACGTACGGCCCCTTCGGGACGCTGCTGGTCGTGCAGTCCTGGCTCGTCGGCGTCGGCTTCGTGGTCTACGGCGGCGCCATGGTCGGCCGCCTCGTCCACGAGGACCTGACCCTGCGCCGGCTGCGCGCCGACGGGGTCCTGCCGCCCACACACGGGCACGGGCACGGGCACGCCGACGATCCGGGACGGGAGTGACCGGCCGGGAGTGACCGGCCGGGAGTTCCTCAGCCGGTGCCAAACCGGTCGCGGAGTTCGCGCTTGAGGATCTTGCCGCTGGCGTTGCGCGGGAGGGCATCGACGAACAGCACCCGCTTGGGCGCCTTGAAGTGCGCGAGCCGCTCGCGGGCGTAGGCCGTCAGCTCCGCCTCGGTGACCTCCCCGCGGGGCACGACCACCGCCGTGACGGCCTCGATCCACCGCTCGTCGGGCAGCCCGACGACCGCCGTCTCGGCCACCCCGGGGTGGGTGTAGAGCACGTCCTCCACCTGCCGGGACGCCACGAGGACCCCGCCCGAGTTGATGACGTCCTTCACCCGGTCGACCACCGTGAAGTACCCGTCGGCGTCCCGTACCGCGAGGTCGCCGGAGCGGAACCAGCCGTCCCGGAATGCCTTCCCGGTGGCCTCGGGGTCGTTCCAGTAGCCCAGGCAGAGCTGCGGGGAGCGGTAGACGACCTCCCCCGCCGTGCCGTCGGGGACGTCCGCGCCCTCCTCGTCCACGACCCTGGCCTCCACGTGCCGCACGGGGCGCCCGCACGAGTCCATCCGCCCCTCGTGCTCCCCCGGCCCCAGGACGGTGGCCAGCGGGCCGATCTCGCTCTGCCCGAAGCAGTTGTAGAAGCCCAGCCCGGGCAGCCGGGCCCGCAGCCGTTCCAGGACCGGTACCGGCATGACCGAGGCCCCGTAGTAGGCCTTGCGCAGGGCGCCGAGCTCCCGTTGCCCGAACTGCGGGTGGTTGGCCAGCGCGATCCACACCGTGGGCGGCGCGAAGAGGCTGTCGGCCCGGCCGGCCTCCACCAGGTCGAAGACCTCCTCGGCGACCGGCGCGTCCAGGATCGTGTTGTGCGCGCCGACCGCCAGGTAGGGCAGCAGGAAGACGTGCATCTGCGCCGAGTGGTAGAGCGGCAGCGAGTGGACCGGCCGGTCGGCCTCCCCCAGGTCCAGGGCCTCGATCGCGCTCTCGTACTCGTGCGCCAGGGCCCGGTGCGTCATCATCGCGCCCTTGGGCAGGGCCGTGGTGCCCGAGGTGTAGAGGAGCTGCACCACGGCGTCCGGATCGCCGGCGGACTCGTACGCCAGCGGCCCGGCCAGTGCGGACAGGAAGGACCCGGGTGCGTCGCGCAGCGCCCGTACGGGGTGTTCTGCGGGGACCCGCGAGGTCAGGTCCGGGTCGGCGAGGACCAGGGCGCTCGCGCAGTCGCCGAGGATGTGCGCGAGGTCCTCGCCGGTGAGGTTCTGGTTGACCGGGACGTGGGTGAGTCCGGCCCGGGCGCAGGCGAGGAAGGCGATGAGGTAGGCGTCGGAGTTGTGGGCGAAGGCCGCGACCCGGTCCCCCGCGGCCAGCCCGTACCTCTGCCTCAGCACGGCGGCGCCGGTGGAGACCGCCGCGTCGAGTTCCCCGTACGTCCAGCTCCGCTCCCGGTAGCGGATGGCGACCCGGTCGGGGACGCGCCGCGCGCTGTCCCGTACGAGCCCGTCGACCGTCTGGTGCCGCACTGCCGTCATGGGCGCGATCCTCGCCCCGCCGCGGCTCCAAGGTCAATATCGCTGCGCCGGCCGGGTCCTACGGGCTGACGGCGAGGAAGAGGTAGGCGGCCAGCAGTACGAGGTGGACGCCGCCCTGGAGCAGGGTGGCACGGCCCGGGACGATCGTCAGGGCGCCGACCACCACCGTCAGGGCGAGCAGCACCATGTGGATCGCGCCCAGGCCCAGCAGCAGCGGCCCGGTCAGCCAGATGGAGGCGAGGGCGATGGCCGGGATGGTCAGGCCGATGCTGGCGATGGCGGAGCCGTAGGCCAGGTTGAGGCTGGTCTGTACGCGGTCGCGGCGGGCGGCCCGGACGGCGGCGAGGGTCTCGGGGAGCAGGACGAGCAGGGCGATGATCACGCCGACGACGGCGTGGGGCAGTCCGGCGTCGGAGACGCCCTTCTCGATGGTCGGGGAGACGGCCTTGGCGTTGCCGACGACCGCGACGAGGGCGACGAAGAGCAGGCCGAGGCTGATGAGGGCGGCGCGGGCGGTGGGCGGTTCGGCGTGGTCGTCGTCGCCGTTGCCGGAGCCCGGGCCGGTGCTCCCGGTGTCCACGGGCAGGAAGTAGTCCCGGTGGCGGACCGTCTGGACGGCGACGAACAGCCCGTAGAGGGCGAGGGAGGCGACGGCGGCGAAGGTCAGCTGGGCGGAGGAGAACTCGGGGCCGGGCTTGCTGGTGGTGAAGGTCGGCAGCACCAGGCTCAGCACGGCGAGGGTCGCGACGGTGGCCAGGGCGGCCCCGGAGCCTTCGGCGTTGAAGACGGCGACCCGGTTGCGCAGGGCGCCAACGAGCAGGGACAGGCCGACGATGCCGTTGCAGGTGATCATGACGGCGGCGAAGACGGTGTCCCGGGCGAGGGAGGCGGTCTTGTCGCCGCCATCGGCCATCAGGGTGACGATCAGGGCCACTTCGATGACGGTGACGGCGACGGCGAGGACCAGCGAGCCGAAGGGTTCGCCGACCCGGTGGGCGACGACCTCGGCGTGGTGCACGGCCGCGAGGACGGCCCCGGCGAGGCAGAGGGCGACCAGGGCCACGGCGAAGCCGGGCAGGTCCCGTCCCCAGCTGAGGACGAGCGCGACGAGCGCCACCACGGGGACCAGGAGGGTCCAGTCGGTCAGGGGGGATCTGCGCGTTGCCGTACTCATGCCAGCCAAGTTGCCAGAACCGGCGCCCTGGTGCGCCGCGAGGCGCGCATCCGGAGCCGCGGAGTGGCACTTCTCACGAAATATCGGCGTGTTGCGGACATGGGGGCACGGCCTCGGCTGCCCGGGCCGGGGGGGGGGGGGGGGGGGGCGGGGGGGGGGGGGGGGGGGAGGAGGGGGGGGGGGGCGGGGGGGGGAGGGGGGGGGGGGGGGGGGGGTTTGGGGGGGGGGGGGGGGGGGGGGGCTGGGGGGGGGGGGGGGGGGGGGGGGGAGGGGAGTAAG
>NZ_JBVJWV010000002.1:289818-340482 GCF_055602105.1 Streptomyces sp. NPDC037421 | reverse complement strand
CCCTCGCCCCACCTCCCTCACCCCCCCCCCCCCCCCCCCCCACCCCCGCCCCCCCCCCCCCCCCCCCCCCCCCCCCCCCCCCCCCCCCCCCCCCCCCCCCCCCCCCCCCCCCCGGGCCGGAGCCGTCACACGGCGCGCTCGCGGCCCTCCCAGTAGGGGTCGCGCAGCCGGCGTTTGTAGAGCTTGCCGTTGGGGTCGCGGGGCATCGTCTCGATGAAGTCGACCGACTTCGGCCGCTTGTAGCCGGCCAGCCGCCGTTCGCAGTGGTGCAGGATCTCGGCGGCCAGCGCGTCGCCCGCCTCGAAGCCCTCGGCGGGCTCGATGACGGCCTTGACCTCCTCGCCCCAGGATTCGTGGGGGATGCCGAAGGCTGCGGCGTCGGCGACGGCCGGGTGGGTGAGCAGGGTGGACTCGATCTCGGCCGGGTAGATGTTCACCCCGCCCGAGATGATCATGTCTATCTTGCGGTCGCGGAGGAAGAGGTACCCCTCCTCGTCGAGCAGGCCGAGGTCGCCGACGGTGAAGAAGTCCCCGATGCGGTTCTTGCGGGTCTTGCCCTCGTCCTTGTGGTAGCTGAAGCCGCCGGAGTTCATCTTGATGTAGACGGTGCCCAGTTCCCCGGCGGGCAGCCGGTTGCCGTCGTCGTCGAAGACCGCGAGCTCGCTGATCGGCCAGGCCTTGCCGACCGTGCCCGGCTTCTTCAGCCAGTCCTCGGCGGTGGCGAAGGCCCCGCCGCCCTCGCTGGCCGCGTAGTACTCCTCCACGCACCGGCCCCACCAGTCGATCATCGCCCGTTTGACGTGGTCGGGGCAGGGGGCGGCGCCGTGGATCGCGTGCCGCATCGAGGAGACGTCGTAGGCGTCCTTCGTCTCCTGCGGGAGCGCGAGGAGGCGGTGGAACTGGGTGGGGACCATGTGCGTGTGGGTGCAGGCGTGGCGGTCGATCAGGCGCAGCATCTCCTCCGGGCCCCACTTGTCCATCAGCACCAGCGGGTGCCCGATGTGCAGGGACGCGCCCGCGAACTGGAGCACGGCCGTGTGGTAGAGCGGCGAGCAGACCAGGTGGACGTTGCCGTCGGCGGGGCGGATGCCGAAGATGCCGAGGAACCCGCCGAGGTACGTCTCCTCCGGGAGCTTGCCGGGCAGCGGGCGGCGGATGCCGCGGGGACGGCCGGTGGTGCCCGAGGTGTAGTTCATGACCCAGCCGAGGGTGCGGCCGGCGGGCGGTTCGCCGCTCTGCCCGTCGAGGAGTTCGGCGTACGGCCGGAAGCCGGGGGCCGCTCCGACGGCGTAGCGGTGGCCGGGGGCGAGCCCGGCCTCCTCGGCGGCGGCGGTGGCGGCGTCGGCGAAGCGTTCGTGGGCGATGAGGACCTTGGCGCCGGAGTCGGAGACGATCCAGGCGATCTCGGGGCCGACGAGGTGGTGGTTGACGGGGACCAGGTAGAAGCCCGCCTGGGAGGCGGCCAGGTACGCGGTGAAGAACTCGACGCCGTTGGGCAGGACGACGGCGAAGGCGTCCCCCTTCTCCAGCCCGGCGGCGCGCAGGCCGTGGACGAGTCGGTTGACGTCGGCGTGCAGCCGGCCGGCGGACCACTCCTCGCCCTCGGGGGTGACCAGGACGGTGCGGGCGGGGTCCGCGGTGGCCTGCGCCCAGAACCCTCCCCCAGACGGCCGGGGGGACCCCCATGGCGGTTGCTGCGTGTCGGTCATGCTGCTTCTCACTCCTCAGGGCCGGCCGGCGATACGGGCGATGCGGTCGATGGCGCGCTCGAAGCCGCCGGTGAGCTCGTCGAACACGGCCTGGACGCTGCGCTCGCTGTTCATCCGGCCGACGATCTGGCCCACGGGGGTGCCGAGCAGCGGCTGGACCTCGTACTTCTGGATCCGGGAGACGGCCTCGGCGACGAGCAGGCCCTGGAGCGGCATGGGGAGGGCGCCGGGCCCCTCCGGGTCGTCCCAGGCGTCGGTCCACTCGGTGCGCAGCTGGCGGGCGGGTTTGCCGGTGAGGGCGCGGGAGCGGACGGTGTCGCCGGAGCCGGCGGCGAGGAGCTTCTCGGTGAGGGCGCGGGAGTGCAGGTCGGCCTCGGTGGTGGTGAGCCAGAGGGAGCCGAGCCATACGCCCTGGGCGCCGAGGGCGAGTCCGGCGGCGATCTGCTCGCCGCTGCCGATGCCGCCGGCGGCGAGGACGGGGAGCGGCGCGACGGCCTCGGCGATCTCGGGGACCAGGACCATGGTGGCGATGTCGCCGGTGTGGCCGCCCGCCTCGTAGCCCTGGGCGACGACGATGTCGATGCCGGCTTCGGCGTGGCGGCGGGCGTGCTTGGCGCTGCCGGCGAGGGCGGCGACGAGGACGCCGTTGTCGTGGGCGCGGGCGATGACGTCGGCGGGCGGGGAACCGAGGGCGTTCGCCAGGAGTTTGACGGGGTAGTCGAAGGCGACGTCGAGCTGGTTCCGGGCGACCTGCTCCATCCAGCCGGTGATCCGCCAGCCGGAGGCCTCGCCCTCGGCGAGTTCGGGTACGTGGTGCTTGGCGAGGGTGTCGCGGACGAAGGCCCGGTGTCCGGCGGGGATCATCGCCTCGATGTCGGCCTCGCTGACGCCGTCGACGGCCTTCTTGGCGGGCATGACGACGTCGAGGCCGTAGGGCTTGCCGCCGGTGTGCTCCTGCATCCAGTCGAGGTCGCGTCTGAGGTCGTCGGGAGCGGTGTAGCGGACGGCGCCGAGCACGCCGAATCCGCCCGCGCGGGTGATGGCCGCGGCGACCGCCGGGAAGGGGGTGAAGCCGAAGATGGCGTGCTCGACTCCCAGTTTCCTGCTCAGCTCCGTCTCCATGGGCGTGAGGATGCCGCAGGGCGGCGGCCGAGGGAAGAGATTTTCTGATGCAGTGTCAGATTCTTGCGGGCGGGCCGGTGCGGAGGGTCCCCGGCGGGCGGGCAGATACCCAGTAGCGTGCGGAGCGCCTGCGGCGGGCTGAGCGGGTCCGGGGGCTCCCCCCGGGCGGGAGCGTCTGCGGCCCGCCGGCCGGGGCCGGGCTCTCCCGGAGCGGGATCGGGCAGCGGTCCGGGCCGCAGGCGACGGCGGGCGGCGGGCAGTTCGGGGCGGACAGGAGGGCCGGTCATGGCGGAAGCGACGGGGGCGCAGACAGCGGCGGACGAACAGGGGGCGCGAGCGGCGCACGGGCCGCAGGCCGGGCCCCGGTGGCGCTTTGGGCTGCGGCAGCAGGCCGCGCGCCCGGCCGTGGGCGGGGCGGCGGCCGGCGGCGGGGGCGGCGGGGCGGCGGCCGGCGGCGGGGGCGGTGGGCCGAGCCGCAGACGGCTCGGGGCGCGGTTGCTGGCGCTGGGCGGGGTGCTCGTGCTGCACGCGGCGCTTCCGGGGCCGCCGGCCGGCGCGGCCGAGCGGCGGGCCCTCCAGGGACTGCGGCTGCGGTACGGATCGGCGCGGCAGGCCGGGCTGCTGGAGCGGCACCTGGAGGGGGTCGCGGAGGAGGCCCGGCGCTTCCTCGGGCCCTCCCCCGAGCACCCGTACTACGCCGGGGCCGTGGTGCTGGCGGGGCGCGGCCGGACCGTCGCCCTGCACCGGGCGATGGGGTACGCGGTGCGGTACGCGGACCACGACGGCCGCACCGACCGGCCGACGGAGTTCCCGGCGGCCGAGCGGATCGCGATGGCCGAGGACACCGTCTTCGACCTGGCCTCCCTCAGCAAGCTGTTCACCTCCATCCTGGCGGTTCAGCAGATGGAGCGGGGCCGGCTGGAGCTGGAGGCGCCGGTGGACCGGTACCTGCCGGAGTTCACCGGGGGCGGCAAGGAGGACGTCACGGTCCGCCAGCTGCTCACGCACACCTCGGGGCTGCGCTCGTGGGCGCCGTTCTACCAGGAGCCCACCCGGGAGGGGCAGTTGAGGCTGCTGTGGTCGGTGCGGCCGCAGGAAACCCCCGGGACCGTGTACCGGTACTCGGACCTGAACCTGATCGCGCTCCAGCTGCTCCTGGAACGGATCACCGGCCGCACTTTGGACGTCCTGCTCCGCGACGAGATCACCGCTCCGCTCGGGATGCACCGCACTCGGTACAACCCGCCGCTGTCCTGGCGCCGGATCACCGCCGCCACCGAGGTGCAGCGCCCGCCCTGGTCGGGCCTGGACCGGGGGCTGGTGTGGGGCTCGGTCCACGACGAGAACGCGTACGCCCTCGGCGGGGTCGCGGGCCACGCGGGGGTGTTCGGCACCGCCTGGGACCTCGCGGTCCTCTCCCGCGCCCTGCTCGACGGCGGGGTCTACGCGGGCAAGCGCATCCTGCGCCCCGCCTCCGTCGAGCTGCTCTTCACCGACTACAACACCGCGTTCCCCGGCGACGACCACGGCCTCGGCTTCGAGCTCTACCAGCACTGGTACATGGGCGCCCTGGCCACCCCGCACTCCGCCGGGCACACCGGCTTCACCGGTACCTCCCTGGTGCTGGACCCCTCCACCGACTCCTTCCTGATCCTGCTCGGCAACTCCGTCCACCCCGTACGGACCTGGCGGGCCGGCAGCGCGCCCCGGGTCGCCACCGGCAACCGCTTCGCCCGGGCCGTGCCGGTCCGTACGAAGCACGGCGGCACGGCCTGGTTCTCCGGCATGGAGACCGGCGGCTCGGGCACCCTCACCCTGCCCCCGCTGACCCCCGCGACGGCGCGCGCCCGGCTGCGCTGCGCGGTGTGGTGGGACACGGTGCCCGGCGCGGGGGCCTTCCACCTGGAGGCCTCCGCGGACGGAAGCGCCTGGGAGCCCGTCCCGTTCAGCACGGTGCGCAGCACCGGCGGCACCCCCGAGGAGTGGCCGGCGGGCTCGGCCGGCGGCTGGTCGGGCCGCATCTGGCACCGGCTCGAAGCCCCGCTGCCCGCCTGGTCGGCCGGCCGCGAGGTCCGGCTGCGCTTCCGCCACGCGTCGGCCGGCCGGTACGTGGGACGCGGGGTGTACGTGGACGTCCTGCGGGTCGCCGAACCGGCCCGGCTCCTCTTCTCGGAGGACCGCCCGGCGGACGCGTCCCGCATCGAGGCCGCGGGCTGGACCCGCTCGGCGGACTGACGGGCCCCCGGTTCAGGGGGCTTGGCCCTCCAGCCGCGCCCGCAGCTCCTCCAGGTCGGTGAGGAACCAGGTCTGGCGGCCGCGGTTGCACTCGCGGACGAAGTCCCGCAGCGCCTCGCTGCCGTCCGTGTGGCGGGAGACGTCGCCGAGGACGACGAGGCCCACGCGGTAGGTGACGAACTTCTGGACGATGTCCCCGGCGATCCGGGTGCGCAGCCGGAAGAATCCCTCGTCGAACCGCCCGGCCGGCACGACCACCCACCGGGCGCCCTGCCAGGCGGCGTTGCCCACCAGGTCCAGGACGTCCCGTTCGCTCCCGATCGCCTCGCCCTCGGGGTCGCACATCAGAACGGGCACGTCGTGGATGGTCTGCAGGATGCTCATGGGGGTCGACGCTAGGCCCTCGCGGGGGCCGGGTCGACCCGTTTTCCGGGCGCCCGGCGCCGGTCAGTCCGTGTCCGGGGCGCGGCGGTCCCGGTAGAGGTCGCGGAGCAGGGCGATCTCGGCGCCGTGGTGGAGGACTTCCTGGTTGACCCACCACGCGATGTCGACGAACGGCTCCTCCGCGTCGCTGCCGTGCGGGTAGGTGCAGTACCCCACGGTGTCGAGCGCGGCTTCGTCGACGCTCAGCAGCGCCTCGCGCCAGGCGTCGGCGGCCTTCGCGAAGGCCGCCACGGCACCGGCGGCGTCGCCGGTGACGGGGTGGTCGTCGCGGGTGAGGCTGCGGCTGCCGGCCGTGTGGTCGGCGCGCAGGGTCAGCATCTCCGTGAGGTGGCTCAGGCGCCAGGCGAGGGTGGTGAAGGGCGGCGGCCAGGGGTGCGGGTACGGGGCGGCGTCGCGGCCCCACTCGCCGGTGCGGGCACCGGCCAGGAGCGTCGCGCGCGCCCCCGGACCCTGCGTGCGGCGCCGGACCGACCAGCAGTCCGCCACCGGCTCCCAGAGGTACTCCTCGTCGGTCAGGGGCAGCACCCGGGTGTCCGTACCGTCCCCGCTGTCCGTCACGGGACCCGCCAGGCGGCCGGACAGCCGGGCGGACGCGAACTCGAACTGCCGCATCAGCGGGGTCAGCCGGGGCGCGCCGCTCACTGCCCCTCCCGGATCAGGCAGAACGGGTGGCCCGCCGGGTCCGCGTAGACGCGCCAGCCCTCGGCGTCGCGGGTGTCGTCGAGCAGGGCTGCGCCGAGGGCGAGCACCTGCTCCTGGGCGCGGCCGAGGTCGGCGACGGCGAGGTCCAGGTGGGCCTGCTGGGGGTGGGCGGGGTCGGGCCACTTCGGCGGGCGGTGGTCGGTGACCTGCTGGAAGCAGAGGACGGCCCCGGACGGGGTGTGGAGGGTGGCCCAGTGCTCGTCCAGGGTCCAGCGCCGGTCGGGCCGGTTGACCTCGCCGCCGAGCAACTCCCCGTAGAACTCCGCCAGCTTGAGCGGTTCGGGACAGTCGAGTACCACGCACTGCAGTTCGGCGATCATGCCGGGATCCTAGGCGGGAGCGAGCACCGCGTCGAGCATCCGGCGGGCGGCGGCGGTCAGTTCGGCCGGGTCCGGCGCGGGGCGGGAGTGGGCGAGGGCGCCCGCCAGGCGGTCGTAGAGCAGGCCGTCGGTCCAGGCGGCCAGGAGTTCGGCGGACTCCGCGGGCCGGGGTGCGCCGAGGGCCGCGAGGACCGCGGCCCCGCGGGCGCGGGCGGCGAGGCCCGCCTGCCGGAGCGCCGGCTCCAGTTCCGGGTTCCGGGCGGCCTCCAGGCTCAGTTCGAAGCGGGCCAGCTGCCGTTCGCGCCCCCGCGTCAGCCACTCGTGCAGCAGCGCCCCGAGCATCCGCGCGGCGGCGTCACGGTCCGCCGGGGCCGCCGGGGGGCCGTCGCCGTCGAGGTCGGCGAGGTCCAGCTCGGCCAGCCGCCGGTAGCAGGCGCCGATCAGGGCGGTCCGCGTACGGAAGTAGTACGAGGTGCTGCCCGCCGGGAGCGCGGCGGCGCCGTCGACGGCCCGGTGCGTCAGGCCCCGCAGACCGCCGGCGGCGACGAGGGCGATGGCCGTGTCCGCGATCAGCGTCCGGCGGTCGGCGGCCGGCGGCGGGGTTTCCGGGGTGGACATGCCCCCACTCTACAGCTGTAGAGTGCAGAGCACGTCCTCTACAGCTGTAGAGGATCCCTGAAACGCAGGAGGCCGTGCCATGCCCCAGACCCAGCGCCACGCCGTCGTCGCCGGTGCCGGGATCGGCGGTCTGACCGCCGCCCTGGCCCTGCACCGCCAGGGGTGGCGGGTCACGGTGTGCGAGCGGGCGGCCGCCCCGACCGCCGTCGGAGCGGGCATCGTCCTCGCCCCCAACGCCCTGCGCGCGTTCGACGCCATCGGCTTCGACGCCACCCGCGCCGCGGGGCGCGCCGTCCCCGCCTCGATGGGCGTGCGCCGGCCCGGCGGCGCCCGGCTGGCCCGCGCCGACACCGCCGCGCTCGCCGCCCGCTACGGCCGGCCCCCGCTCGCCGTCCACCGCGCGGACCTCACCGCCGCGCTGGCCGCGGCGCTGCCCGAGGGCGCCCTGGTGTACGGGGCCGAGGTCACCGCCGTCGACGGGACCGGCGGCCGCGCGGTGGCCCGTACCGCCGCCGGGGACCTCGCCGCCGACGCCGTGGTCGCCGCCGACGGCATCCACAGCCCGCTGCGCCGCCGCCGCTTCCCGGCCCACCCGGGCCTGCGCTACAGCGGGGAGACCGCCTGGCGGACCGTGCTGCCGTCCGGGCCGGCGGCCGAAGCGGCCGAGACCTGGGGCCGGGGCGAACGCTTCGGTACGGTCCCGCTCGCCGACGGGCGCGTCTACCTGTACGCCACCGCCGTCGTCCCCGAGGGGTACCGGCCCGCGGACGTCCGCGCCGAACTGCTGCGGCGGTTCGGCACCTGGCACGACCCGATCCCCGCCCTGCTGGACCGGATCGCCCCGGAGCGGGTGCTCCAGCACGGCCTGTACGACCTGGCCGCGCCGCTCCCCCGGCTGCACGACGGGCGCACCGCGTGGATCGGGGACGCCGCGCACGCCATGACGCCCAACCTCGGCCAGGGCGGCTGCCAGGCCGTCGAGGACGCCGTCGTACTGGCCCACCTGCTCCGCGGGCCGGACGTACCGGCCGCGCTCGCCGCCTACACCCGGGCCAGGCTCGCCCGTACCGACGCCATCCGGATCCGGGCCCGCCGGATGGGCCGGGTGGCCGCCCTCACCCACCCGCTGGCCGTGGCCGCCCGCGACCTCGCCTTCCGTGCCACCCCCGCGAGCGCCACGCGGCGCGCGCTGGACGACCTCTTCGACGGTTTCACCCTTCCGGACGAGCCGGCCGGGAACACGGGCCGCGGCCCGGGGCGTTGAGGCCGGTCATCGAACCCGCCCGACGGGGGCGCGGCTCAGCGCCGCTCCAGGACCGCCATCGCCGCGTTGTGCCCCGGGATCCCGCTGACCCCGCCGCCGCGGACCGCCCCCGCACCGCACAGCAGGACGTTGCGGTGGGCGGTCTCCACGCCCCAGCGCCCCGCCTCCTGCCCGTCCGCGTACGGCCAGGACAGGTCCCGGTGGAAGATGTGCCCGCCGGGCAGCCGCAGTTCGCGTTCCAGGTCCGGCGGGGTCTTGGCCTCGATGCAGGGGCGGCCGTCCCCGTCGAAGGCCAGGCAGTCGGTGAGCGGCTCGGCCAGGTGGGCGTCCAGCTGGGCCAGGGTGGCGGTCAGCAGCACCTCGCGGGCCTGCCGGTTGTCCTTCTCGAAGAGCCGGGCCGGGGTGTGCAGCCCGAACAGGGTCAGCGTCTGGTAGCCCTGCCCGGCGAGTTCGGGCCCGAGGATCGAGGGGTCGGCCAGCGAGTGGCAGTAGATCTCCGAGGGCGGGACGGACGGCAGTTCACCGGCGGCCGCCTCGCCGTGGGCGCGCCTGAGCTGCTCGTAGCCCTCGGCGACGTGGAAGGTGCCGCCGAAGGCCTCGCGGGGGTCGACGGAGGTGTCGCGCAGCCTGGGCAGCCGGCTCAGCAGCATGTTGACCTTGAACTGGGCCCCCTCGGGGGCCGGGCCGCCGTCGCCGGGGTCCTCGCCGAGGAGTTCGGCCAGGGCCCGCGGGGAGGCGCTGACCAGGACGTCGCGCCCGACGACGGCGCCCTCGCCCGTCGCCGTGCGGAAGGTGACCTCGGCGGGGGCGGTGCCGTCGGTGTGGATGCGCAGTGCCTCGTGCCCGGTGGCGATCTCGGCGCCGGCCGCCCGGGCGGCCTCGGCGAGCGCGTCGGTGAGGGCCCCCATGCCGCCGACGGGCACGTCCCAGTCGCCGGTGCCGCCGCCGATCACGTGGTAGAGGAAGCAGCGGTTCTGTACGAGTGAGGGGTCGTCGGCGTCGGCGAAGGTGCCGATGAGGCCGTCGGTGAGGACCACGCCCCGGACCAGGTCGTCGGCGAAGCGCTCCTCCAGCGTCCGGCCGAGCGGCTCCTCGAACAGCATCCGCCAGGCCGCCTCGTCGTCGATCCGGGCGCGCAGTCCGGCACGGGTGGGCAGCGGTTCGGTGAGGGTGGGGAAGACCTTGCGGGCGAGCCGGCCGGTGGTCCCGTAGAAGGCCCGCCAGGCCTCGTACTCCCGGTCGGAGCCGGTCAGTTCCGCGAAGGACTCGCGGGTGCGGTCCTCGCCGCCGCCGACGAGGAGTCCGCCGGGGCGGCCGTCGCGCTCGAAGGGCGTGTACGAGGAGACCGTGCGCCGCCGCACCCGGAACCGCAGCCCCAGGTCGCGGACGATCTTCGCGGGGAGCAGCGAGACGAGGTAGGAGTAGCGCGAGAGGCGGGCGTCGACGCCGGCGAAGGGCCGGGTGGAGACGGCCGCCCCGCCGGTGCGGCCGAGCCGTTCGAGGACCAGGACCGAGCGGCCGGCGCGGGCCAGGTAGGCGGCGGCGACGAGGCCGTTGTGGCCGCCTCCCACGATCACCGCGTCGTACACGTCCTGCGCGAAGCCCCGGGAGCCTGAGTTGGCGGTCATGGCTCTTGGTAGCACACCTGGCCGAGCCGCTCCAGACAGTGCGCCTCGTCGGCGTGGGCGAGGACCGTGTCGGGGTGCTCGTCGCCGAGGGAGCGTTCGCGGATGCCGGACAGGTCCCGGTATATGGGCAGCGCCTCGTCCCAGCGGCCGAGCCGGCCCAGGCCGACGGCGAGTTCCCGGCGGCTGACCAGGGTGTCGGGGTGTTCCGCGCCGAGGGCCCCGGCGCGGAGCCGGCCGACCTCCCGGGCCTCGGTGACGGCCTCCTCCCAGCGTTCGAGGCGGCCCAGGTTGACCCCGAGGACGTGCCGGGCGCGCAGGGTCTCCGGGTCGGCGGCGCCGTAGGCCCGGGTGCGGTCGCGGACCAGGGACCGGAACAGGTCGAGGGCCTCGGCGGCGCGGCCGGTGCGGCCCAGGGCGATGCCGGTCTCGTAGCGGGCGGCGAGTGCGTCGGGGTGGTCGCGGCCGAGTACGCGGTCCCGTGCGGCGGCGACCTGCCGGAAGCCGCTCAGCGCCTCCTGCCAGCGGCCGAGCCGGCCGAGGGAGTACGCGGCCTCGTAGCGGCTCTGCAGGGTGTCCGCGTGCTCGGCCCCGAGCACGGCGGCGCGGTCGGCCGCCACCTCGGCGGCGGTGGCGTGGGCCTCGGCGTGCCGGCCGAGGGCGCTCAGCGCGCAGGCCAGGCTGTGGCGGCAGCGCAGGGTGTCGGGGTGGAGCGGGCCGGTGGTGCGGACGCGGGCGGCGAGGACCGCGCGGTACATCTCGTACGCCTCTCCGTGCCGGCCCAGCCGTCCCAGTTCGTACGCCTCCTCCTGGCGGGCGGCGAGGGTCTCGGCGTGGTCGGGGCCGAGCACCCGGGCACGCCCCTGCGCGACGGCCACGTACACGGCGAGGGCCTCCTCGGGGCGGCCGGCGCGGCTGAGGGCGAACGCGCGGGTGTGCCCGGCGGCGAGCGCGTCGGGCTCCCCGGCGGCCGGGGTGCGCAGCGCCAGCCCGTAGGCGGCGGTGAGCCGGGGGTCCTCGGCGGCGGCGGGGCGGGTGATGCGGTGTTCGCCGGAGGCCGGGGCGGGGACGGAACCCGGGGCGGCCGGGGCCGGGCGGGCCGCCGTCCAGGAGCCGGTGAGCAGGGCCCACTCCCCGCTGGCGGGGCGGGCGTCCACGCCGGCCTTGCGCCCGGCGGTCATCCCCTCGGCCCAGGCGGGCAGCGGGGGCTGCGCGGCGGGCCGCCCGCCGGGGCCGAACCGGGCCTCGACCAGGCGCCGGTGCAGGTGGCGGGCGTCGCCGGGCCGGTCCTCGGGGCGCTTGGCCAGCAGGTCCAGCACGAGCTGCTCGAAGTAGCCGGGCAGCTCGGGCCGGTGGTCGCGCAGCGGTACGGGCGCGGTGTCCCGGTGGCCGACCAGCACGGACCAGGAGTCGCCGAGGTCGAAGGGCGGGGCTCCGGTGGCGATCTCGTAGAGGACGCAGCCGAGGGAGTAGAGGTCGCTGCGGTGGTCGACCTCGCCGCCAGCGATCTGCTCGGGCGACATGTAGTGCGGGGTGCCCATGGCCATGCCGCCGCCGGTCAGCTTGGCGGTGAAGCCGATGTCGTGGGCCAGGCGGGCGATCCCGAAGTCGCAGATCTTCACCGTGCCGTCGGTGAGCCGCATGATGTTGGCGGGCTTGAGGTCCCGGTGGACGACGCCCTGGTCGTGGGTGTAGCCGAGGGCGGCGGCCATCTGCTCGGCGATGTCGAGGACCACGTCGACGGGGAGCGGGCGCGCCTCGTTCTCCTCCATCAGCTGGCTGAGGTTGCGGCCCTCCAGGAGTTCCATGACCAGGTAGAGGGGGCCGCCGGAGGCGCTGTCGTCGCCGAAGTCGTGCACGACGGTGACGCCGCGGTGCTGGAGCGAGGCGGCGACCCGTGCCTCCCGCCGGAAGCGCTCGCGCAGGACCTGGGTGAAGTGGGCGTCCTGTTCGGCGCCGACCGGCTTGAGGCACTTCACCGCGACCTGACGGCCCAGCGACTCGTCGCGGGCGCGCCACACCTCGCCCATGCCGCCGCGCCCGATCAGATCGAGTGACCGGTACCGGCCCTGGATCAGTCTGGACTCCGCCATGTCTTAAAGCCGCCCCCGTCGTCGTGCCGCGCCCTCCCCGGCCGGTCCAGTATGGCCGCTGATTTTCGCAGTGTGTACGCGGAAGGGCGGCTGCCGGGGCCCAGTCGGCGCATCGCTTTCAAGATGTGACCTGGAGGCAGCTGCCAGCGTAGACCTGCGGGAATGGTGCGCAGCACGCGACCCGTGAGACGCAGGCGGCGGGTGACCGCGCGCGGGGGCGGTGCGGGGCGTCCGTACAGCTGGTGCGCCCAGCCCGGCAGGGATCCGTAGGCGAGGCCGACAAGGGGACTCCACAGCAGGTTTCGGCCAGGGACGAGGTACGGGGGCACGGGCGGGGCGCGCAGGAAGTCCTCGACGGCGCGGGCGTCGGGCCCGGCGGCGAGGCGGGGGCGGACCCGGTCGAAGTACGCGGCGAGGGCCCCGGCGGTGGCGGGCACGGCGGCCGGGTCGAGGCCGACGAGGCGGGCGTTGGTCCGGTTCTCGTCCACGTACCGGTCGGCCTGGGCGGGGGTGAGAGGGACACCCGATCGGCGCAGTATGTGCAGGAAGCTGTCGATCTGGGCGCAGTGCACCCACAGCAGGAGTGCGGGGTCGTCGACGGGGAAGGGCTCCCCGGTGTCCGGGTCGGTGGCGGACAGCCTCCCGTGGATGGCGCGGACCCGGGCCCCGGCCCGTTCGGCGGCCTCGGACGTGCCGTAGGTGAGGGTGCCGACGAAGTCGGCGGTGCGCAGCAGGCGGGCCCACGCGTCGCCGCGGCCCCCCTTGTTCCCGAAAGCAGTGGAGTTCTCCATGACGGCCCGGACGGCGCGCGGGTGCAGGGCCTGGAGGTAGAGCGCGCGGACGCCGGCGATCCACATGACCGGGTCGCCGTGGCACTGCCAGGTGACGGACCCGGGGCCGTAGAGCCCGGGGTCGGCGTCCTCGTAGCTCATCGGTGCCTCCCGCCGGGGTACCTACCCCGGCGGGACTCAGCTCAGCCGTGAGACGTGGTACTGCCGGATCCGCCAGCCGGCTCCGGTGTGCTGGGCGATGAGCGAGAGGCGGACGGGGAGCGGGGTCCCGGCGGGGTCCTCGGGGGCGGGTGTCCGGAAGGTGACGGTGGCGAACCCTGCGAGGGCCTCTGCCGCGAGGGGGCGGGAGTGCAGGACCTCCACCGCGGCGGTGGTGCCGGGCGGGACGTTCTCGTAGTAGGTCCGTATCTCCGCGCGGCCGTTCAGCAGCCGGGGGGACAGTCCCTGGAAGAGGGCGTCCTCGGCGAAGAGGGCCACGACGTCGTCCACGCGGTGCCCGTCGAAGGCCGCACGCCACTCCTCCAGGATGTCCGCCAGTACCCCGTATCCGTTCGACATGCGCCCGTTACCTCCGGTTCCATGGTCAATACCTTGTTAAGACACCATGTTGGCAGCCTACGTACCGATACCGGCTACTTTTCCAAGTGCATAATTAGGCCATGCAGGATCATGCAAGGCAGTACCCGGGGGAATGTTGTGAACGTGACGACTCTGCAGACAAGGGGGGCGGCGTATGCGGTGAGGGCCTGACCGTCTACCGCCGGGCCGTGGTGAAGGGGTGTACGCCCAGGGAGGGCGCACCCGCCTGTCTCCTGCGGATGGGGCTGCTCGTCGCTCCGCCGGACGACCCGACCGTCCTCGTGCCCGTGGCACCGGACGTGGCCAAGGCCGAACTGGTCCGGCCCATCGAGCAGTCGCTGGAGCGGCAGCGGCTGGACGCGCACGCCATCGCCGGCAGCTTCGTACCGGTGGCCGCCATCTACACCGCCGCCAAGCGCGAACACACCGGCTGGGCCACCGCGATCGACGGGGAGAAGGTCGTCCACTCCACGCTGGCGCACGCGGTCCGCGAGTGCCGGGAGGAGCTGATGACGGTGCAGCCCGGCGGCTCGCGCGTCTCCTACGACCTGGACGAGCTCGACCACGTCCGCGGTACCGCCCGGCACCGCACCCTCTACCCGCACGCGGCCCGGACCCACGCGGCCACGCTGCGCCACATCGAGCGGCTCACCGAGGCCGGCTGCGAGGTCCGCACCCTCGACCACGTCTTCGACCGCCTCATCGTCATCGACCGGGCCGTCGCCTACGTCCCGGGCCCCGGCGAGGCCCGGACCTCGGTGCTGGAGATCAGGCAGCCCTCCATCGTCTCCTTCCTCGTGCAGGTCTTCGAGGAGGCCTGGGAGCGGGGGTCCACCATCGACCCCGGTACCTCGCGCACCGTGGAGCCCGACATCGCCGACGAGATCCAGCGGGCCGTGATGCGCCTGCTGGTGGCCGGCTACACGGACGAGGCCATCGCCCGCCGGCTCGGCACCAGCCGGCGGACCGTCGCCGCCCACGTGAGCCGGATCGCCGCCACCCTGCGGAGCCGCAGCCGGGCCCAGCTCGGCTACCTCATCGCCACCAGCGGGCTGCTGCCCATGGACGAGCACACCGAGACGGACTGCGGCCCGCTGTCGGCCTGACCACCGCCCCTTCGAGCACCTGAACGCCCGGCCGGGAACCTCCCCGGCCGGGCTCGCCGTGCATCAGCCCGGGCTCCGGCGCGCGCGCAGCGCCCGTACGCCGGCCGCCGCCAGCAGCACCAGGACCAGCAGCGTCGACCAGCCCAGCTGGCCGCGCGCACCGGGGTCGAAGGCCATCAGCACCAGCACGGCCACGATCCCGGCCGCCGCGACCCAGGACAGGTACGGGAAGCCTCGCATCCGCACCACCAGCAGGTGCGGGGACTCCCGCTCCAGCCGGCGGCGCAGCACCAGATGGGCGGCCGCGACGGTCAGCCACATGTACAGCATCGAGCCGCCCATGGCCTTCGCCAGGAACGGCAGGATCCGCTCCGGCCAGCGGTGGTCGAGGGCGATCGCGACGAAGCCGAAGGCCGCCGACGCCGCGACGGCCAGGCGCGGCGCTCCCCGGGCGGAGGTGCGCAGCAGGACCTCGGGGGCCTCGCCGCGCGCGGCGAGCGAGTGGGCCATGCGGGAGGCGCCGTACAGGTTGGCGTTCATCGCGGAGAGCAGGGCGATGAGCACGACGACCTCGATCAGCCGCCCGGCGCCCGGGATCCCGAGCCGGTCGAGGACGGCCACGTACGGGCTGCGGCCGGGTGTGGCCGCGTCCCAGGGCAGCAGGGTGACGATCACGGCCATGGAGCCGAGGTAGAAGAGGCTGATCCGCCAGATCGCGCTGCTCACCGCCTTGGTGACGGAGCGGGCGGGGTCGCCGGACTCGGCGGCGGCCATGGTGACGACCTCCATGCCGCCGAAGGCGAAGACCACCGTCAGCAGGCCGGCGACGACGCTGTCCCAGCCCTGCGGGAGGAAGCCGCCGCGGCCGGTCAGGTTGTCCATGCCGGGCGGATCGACCCCGGGCACGGCCCCGCACAGGGCGGCGACGCCGAGGGCGAGGAAGGCGATGATGGCGGCGACCTTGATGCCCGCGAACCAGAACTCGGCCTCCCCGAAGGAGGAGACCGAGAGCATGTTGGACTGGGTGAAGACGGCCAGTGCCACGAGGGCGATCGCCCACTGCGGTACGGCCGGCATCCACTGGTGCAGGATCGTCGCGGCGGCGATCAGCTCGATGGCGATCGCGATGACGGTCACCGCCCAGTACAGCCAGCCCGCGGTGAAGCCGGCCCACCGGCCGAGGGCCCGGTCGGCGTAGACGGAGAACGAGCCGCTGGCCGGCATGGCCGCGGCCATCTCGCCGAGCATCCGCATCACCAGCAGGGCCAGGGCGGCGGCGAGCGCGTACGACAGGATGATGGCCGGGCCCGCGATCCGCAGGCCGGTCCCGGAGCCGACGAACAGCCCGGCTCCGATGACGCCCCCGAGGGCCAGCATGGTCAGGTGGCGGGGGCGCAGGGCGCCCGCGAGTTCCCCGTCGGCCGGGGCGGGCGCCGCGGGCGTTCGTGGTGTCTGGGTGAGTGGAGCGGGCATGTGCGGTTCCCCCGTAAACAGAGGTGGGCGGGGCCGGCGTCCGTGGCGCCGGCCCCGCGTCACCGTGCAGGTCAAGAAGAGACGCGCTGGAGCGTCGCGGTGTGCAGCTCGCCGGCGCGGCCGCCGTCGGGGGTGGCGTACGTCCAGTAGATGCTGACGGTGCCGTGGCCGAGGTCCATGACGTGGCTGACGGTCATGCCGGAGGCCTCGACCCAGTTGACGAAGTAGAGGCCCTCGCCCACCGCGCGGACGGAGAGCCGCTCCTGGCCGCCGCGGCCGGCCATCGGGCCTTCCAGGGCGGTCCAGTCGAGGGTGGTGCCGTCGGCGGAGTAGGAGTTGCGCAGGACGGCGCCGTTGTCGAGCGTGAGGACGTACGTGTGGCCCGCGAACGCGGGGACGGCGGCGACGGAGGTGGCGGCCGGGGCGGGAGCCGGGGCCGGGGCCGCCGCCTGGGCGGAGGGGGCGGCGGCGAGGGCGATCAGGGCGGCGGCGAGGGCCGGGACGGTGGTGCGCAGGCGCATGGCGGTTCCTTCTCGGTGGTGGTGACGGGGTGTGGGCAGCGGGCGCGCGGGGCGCGTCACTGCGCGTACTGGTAGAAGCGGGTGTGGTCGAGCAGCTCCGAGGGCCGCACCTGCCACGGGGACATCGGCTCGTCGAGGCTGATGACGCGGCCGTGCTGGGGGTCGGAGGCGGGCAGGGGCCGGCTCGGCTCGTAGACCGAGCCGGGGTGCTTGCGCTGCCAGCGGGCCCAGATGAGGTCGATGAAGGTGTGGTGGAGCCAGAAGACCGGGTCGTTGGGCGAGGTCCCGCCGGTCATCTGGCCGCCGACCCACAGGTGGACCCGGTTGTGGTTGTGCCAGCCCTCCTTCTCCCCGACGGTCCAGCCCTCGACCTTGTTGCGGAAGCCCGCGGTGGTGGAGGTGGAGTCCCAGGGGGCGGAGTCGTACACCGGGTCGTCGACGGCCCGGGCCAGTTCGGCGGGCGTGGGGAGGGCGACCGGGTCGGCGGGGCGGCCGAAGTCGCGCATGAGGTGCTTCTCCTCGGTGACGCCCACGTTCACCGGCCAGTCGCCCCGGTCGAAGGCGAACGGGCCGGTCATCACCCGGTGGTCGCCGGGGCGGCCGTTCCCGCCGAGGAAGTCGTCGGTCCACGGGCCGGCCGTGGGCGACTGGTCGGTGGTCCAGTCCCAGTAGGGCAGGGTCACCTTCGGGTCGACCTGCTGGAGGGCGCGTTCGAACTCCAGCAGGTACTGGCGGTGCCAGGGGAAGAAGGAGGGGGACATGTGCCCCACCCGCTGCCCGCCCTCGCCGTCGGAGACGAAGTACTGGCCGTGCAGCCGGACGAACTCGTCGTAGACGCCGCGTCGTTTGACCTCCAGGAGGGCCGCCACGAACCTCGCGCGCTCGCCGGCGTCCAGGTCCTTCTGGTTCTTGCGCGTGTACACGTGTGCTTGTTCCTCGCTCTGTCGAAGCCTTGTCGGCGCCGTGTCGAAGCCTTGTCGACGCCTTGTCGACGCCTTGTCGACGCCTTTTCGACGCCCTGTAGGAGGTCAGTGGTGGTGCAGCCGGGCCGTCGAGAGCTGGGCGGTGCCGATCTCGTCGACGGCCGCCCGCGCCACCTCCAGCGGCGTGGGGAAGGACTGGTAGTGGTTGACCAGGCTCAGGTAGCTGCCGTCGGCGCGGCGCATGACGTGCAGCGGGCGGCCGTCGATGCTGATCTCGATGCCGGGCCCGGAGGCCGGGGCGGCGGCGCCCCGGGCGGAGGCGTAGCGCACGGCCACGGGGCCTCCCTGGATGCGCCGGCCCCGGTAGACCTCGTCGAAGCCGCCCGGGAGCGGGCCCTGCCCGGCGGAGGCGGTTCCGGTCCCGGCGGGGGCCTCGGGGCGGGCGGGGTCGGCCAGGACGATCGGGGCGACGGCGGCGCTGGTGCCGACGACGACGGCCGTGGTCAGGGCGGCCCTCATCATGTCCCGGCGGGTGATCGTGTTCACGCGGACTGCTCCTGGGGTGCGGTGGCCGGGGCGGTGATGTCCTGGACGACCGCCCGGACTATGTCGTCGGCCCGTTCGAGGACGGAGGGCATGCCGGAGGTGAAGAAGAGCGTCCCGGCGCCCATGTCGCCGATCGCGTGCATCCGGCGGTGGGCCCGGCCGCCGCCCACGGCCCGGCTGGTGGACGGTTCGATGTGCAGGCCGCCGTAGGGGTGGTACTCGCCGATGCCGTCCTCGACGAGGGAGTCGACGAACGGGCGGGCCTGGGCGGGGACCCGGTGGGAGGGCGCGCTGACGGCGTTGACGACGACGTCGCTCTCGTACTCCCCTCCGTCGGCCGCGATGTGGAACCCGGCCCCCGCCAGGGGCTTGACGTTCCACAGGCCGCGCAGGACGCGCAGCCCGCCCGCCTCGTGCAGCTCCAGCAGCTTGCGGGCGTTGGCCGGGGGCATCGGGCAGCACAGGCTCATCACGGCCCGGTAGTGGTGCTCCCGGATGAAGTCCTGGTCGGCGGTGCGCAGCAGGGTCCAGGCGTCGGGGCCGCTCTCGGGGACGGCGTGCTGCATGACCCGCATGCCGGTGTCGGCCTCGTCGATGCGGTCGTACTGGCGGCGCAGCCGCTCCAGGGGGGATTCCCCGCCCAGGGAAGTCAGTTCGGCGACCACCGCCGAGGGGTCGGCGCCGTGCTCGGCCAACTCCCGCTCCAGCAGCTCCAGTACGTCGTCCAGCGCGAGCCGGCCGTCGCGGCCCGCGGCGGCGCGGGCGTGCAGGGCGGCGGGGGTGAAGTGCCTGATCTCGGGGAAGACGGGCCGCTGCCGCACGGCCGGGAGGGCGCCGTTGCGGGAGGCCATGGTGATCCGGCCGCGGTGACCGCGGGCGGCGAGGGAGACCACGGTGTCCACCGCCGCGAGGCCGGTGCCGAGGACGGTGACGTCCGCGTCCGCGGGGATCGCGGCGACCGTGTCGCGCAGCGGGTACGGGTCGCCGAAGTAGCCGGCGTTCCCGGTGAGTTCGTAGTGGTCGGCGGGCCGGCCGGCGCCGACCGCGCAGATCACGTAGTCGAAGGTGTGCGTACGGCCGTCGCGGGTGGTCAGCACCACCTCCTCCCCCGCCTCGCGGGCGGCGACGACGGCGTCGCGGACGATGTCGACGGGCCAGCCGCCGAGGGAGAGTTCGCCGACGGCGTTCTCGGCGGTGCGCTCCAGGTAGCTGCCGAACACCCGGCGCGGCGGGAAGTACCCGTCGGCGGCGTAGTCGCCCTGTCCGTAGGGGAGTTCGGCGTCACGCAGCCAATCGAGGAAGTCGTCTGGGGCGCCGGTCCGGGCGCTCATCTCCGCCGGGATGATGTTGGCGAGGACGGCGTCGGCGTCGTGCTGGTAGGCGCGGCCGCGCCACAGGTTCCCCGAGGGTTCGAAGACGGTGACCGAGCCCCGGCCCCGGCCCTGGGTGCGGGAGAGCCGGTCCAGCAGGCAGACGGCCGCGGCCCCTCCGCCGACCAGGCCGATGCGCGTCGGCGGGCGGTCGTTCGTGTCGGTGGTCATGGTCAGCCTTTCGTGGAGAGGAATCGGCGGGAGGCGCCGGCCCCGTCAGTGCGCGGCGGCGGGCTGCGGCTCGGCGGAGGCGGCCGTGGGGGCGGCGGCGGGACGGCGGCGGGAGCTCGCGTAGAGCAGGCCGAGGCCGATCAGCGCCCAGACGGCGAGCACCAGGACCGGGCCGGCCGCGCCGGCGCCGTCGAAGGGGCCCGCGGTGCGCAGCAGGGTCGCGGCGGCGCCGGCCGGGAGGAACTGGCCGATGGCGCCGAGCGGCTGGGGCAGCATCTCGGGGGCCGAGGCCAGGCCGGAGAGCGGGTTGCCGATGACGAACATCAGGACGGCGCCGACGGCTATGCCGGGCGGGCCGATCAGCGAGCCGAGCCCGGTGATCACGGAGACCATGGCCAGCTCCAGCAGGGCCACGATCCCGGCGTTGACGAAGTAGTTGCCGGGTGCCACCCCGCTGAGGTGCGTCAGCATGAGGGAGCTGAGGAGTCCGGAGGCGACGGCGAAGCCGATGACGCCGAGGAACTTGGCGCCGGCGGCGCGGACCTTGAGGACGAAGAGCAGGGCGGCGATCACGGCGGTGATCAGCAGGGGCAGGAAGCCCGTGGACAGGCCGGCTCCGTGCGGGTCGTCGGCGTCGGCGGGCACCACGTCGGTGACGGGCACCGGGCCGCCGGCGAGCTCCTGCGCCTGCCCGGTCAGCGTCTGGGCGACGGTGGGCGAGGCGGCGGAGGCCAGGCGCAGTTCGAGCCCGCCGGCGGTGGGCAGGAGGGCCCCGTACGCCTTGCGGTCGCGCAGGGCGGCGTCGGCCTCCTCCACTCCGGCGGCGGTCTCGATCGCGTAGGCGCCGGGGGCGGCCTCGCGCAGCCGGTCGGCGAGCTGTTCGGCGCTCCGGGGGGCGCCGGGGGCGGAGACGACGAGCACGGGCAGGTCCCGGGGCGCGGCGTGGGACGCCGACCAGGAGAACCAGCCGCCGATCACGAACTGCACGATCGCGACGATGACGAGGATGGTGCGCGCTTCAGCGCGCGGTGAGGCAGTTGAGCTCATGATTGCTTCCTGGGATCCGGTGCGGCCGGGGGCGTGGGGGCGCGCGGGGCTTACTCGTCGAGCAGGTCCGGCTGTTCGGCCGTGATCTCGTCCCACATGATCTGGAAGCTGTAGCGGCCGAGCTGTTCGTCGCCGAAGCCGTCCCGGGCCAGCAGGGCCTGGTCGTGGGACATCGGGACGGGCCGCCCGGCGGCGAGGGCCAGCAGCTGGACCTGGGCGCAGCTCTCGTAGGTGAAGAACCAGTGGACGGCCTCCTCCAGGGAGCCGCCCACGGTGATCAGGCCGTGGTGGCGCAGCAGCATGGCGCGCTTGGCGCCGAGGCGGTCGGCGATGTCCTGGCCGTGCTCGATCTTGATGGCCGGGCCGTCGTAGTCCCCGTACAGCACCTGGTCCTGGTAGAAGGCGGCGGATTCCTGGTCGTAGGGCTCCAGGAGGCGTTCCAGGGCGCCGAGGGCGCGGGCGTGGACGGTGTGGCCGTGCGCGATGGCGTTGGCCTCGGGGCGCTCGTGGATCTTGGAGTGGATGGTGAAGGCGCTCGGGTTGACCTTGCCGGTGCCGTCGACGACACGGCCGCTGGCGTCGACGCGGATCAGGTCGGCCACGCGGACGCGGTTGAAGGAGACGCCGAACGGGTTGACCCAGAAGGTGTCCAGGTCCTCGGGGTCGCGGACCGAGATGTGGCCGGAGATCCCCTCGGCGTAGCCCGCCTTGCCGAACAGCCGCATGGCGGCGGCCAGTCGCTGCTTGCGGTGGCGGCGCTCGTCGTCGGCGGAGGCGAACACCGGGTCCGCCGGGATCGGCAGGCCGGTGTGGGTGTCGGCGAGGAAGGCTTCGGGTGCGGTGGTGGACACGTCAGGTCTCCTGGAAGGTCGGATTCGGGCCCGCCCGTCCCCTTCTCCCCCGCCCGCGCCAGGGCAGCGCGAAGCCCGCTGCGGGTAGGGAGAGTTACGCCGAAACCCCTGGTCAGTCGGGGTGTTACGGCTGGGAGGGCGTCAGCTCCTGCACCTGAATCCTGTCCCACGGAGGGGTGGTTTTTCGGCCTCCAGCGGCCCCGCGCGGCTTCATAAGCGTGCGTTTCACCTTTGCGCAGCGGGCCTGATTACGGGCATAGCGGCACAGACCGCCCCGCGGCGGGCCCGGCGCTCCCGGCGCGGGCGGGTGTCAGCGGCCCGTCAGGGGTCAGGCCTGTCCGTCGGGTCCGGTCCAGTCGAAGGTGATGTGCTTGCTGGACTGGCCTTCCCTGCTCCAGTGGAAGCCGAAGGCGTCGGCGCGGTCCGCGGTCGAGCGGCCCCAGGTGGCGACCTGCCCCGGCCCGGTCTCGGAGCCGGGCAGGTTCGTCGACTGGACCCTCGCGCCCTCCGGGGTCGTGGGGCCGGTGAGGGCCACCGCGCTGGACTCGACCCGGCCGGGGACGGTGGCCCGCCAGCCGCCGAGGTCCTCGTCGACCTCGATGTGGATGGGGGCGAAGTCCATGCCCCGCATCTCCCCGTTCATCATGGCCACCATCTCGGCCGGCCAGCCGCCCGCCTGTCCCCCGAAGATCATCTGTAGCGCCTGGCGCTGGGCGTCGTCGGCGCGCTCGTCGAGGAAGACCGCCGCGTAGGTGTCGCTGTGCTCCGCCCACACGTTCCCGACGAAGGAAGCGAGCATCAGGACGTTCAGGCCGTCCAGCACCACCTCGCCGTAGCCGCCCTCGCGTATGTGCCAGGCGAGGACCCCGTCGCATTCGCCGTAGGTGGGCCGCTGGGCGAAGGAGCAGGGGCAGGGAACATCGCACCTGCACGTGTCGAACCAGTCCCCGGCCGCGTGCCATGCCGGGACGGTGGCTGTGGTCTCGGACATCTCATCGCCTCCACGTGAACCCGCGCCGCGCGGCGGGACGCAACATGGCCGGTACTGCCCCGGCGGGCATCGCCGGGGGCGTTCGGCGGCGCGGGTCATCAGCTCGATTCTCCTCCCCCCGCCGCGCCGGCGAAAGCGGTCACCCCCGGGGCGGCGCTCACCCCGCCGGGCCCATGTCCCCCATCGGGTCCATGTCCCCCATCGGCGCGTCCCGCAGGCCCGGGAGCAGCCAGTCCTGGAAGGGGGCGAGGGCCGCGAGGACGAGGAAGGCGATGCCGACGGCCCGGGCCAGCCAGGGGCCCCGGCGCCAGAGCTTCTCCAGGAAGATCACCACGGCCACGGCCGCCATCGCGGCGACGTTCATCACTCCGAGCGGGACCAGCACGATCATCAGGCCCCAGCAGCAGCCGACGCAGTACAGGCCGTGGTGGGCGCCGACCCGCAGGTCCTTGGCCCACGGCCGGTAGCGCGAGTACCGGGCGAGTTGGAACATCGGGTTGCGGCAGTGCCGCAGGCAGACCCGCTTCAGCGGACCGAACTGCTGGAGCCCCGCGAGGAGGAAGGCCCCCGCGCCGATCCAGCGCGCCGCGCCGGGGCTGCCCTCGACCAGGTGTCCGGTCACCGTCAGCACCCCGTAGACCAGCAGCCCGAAGGCGGTCCAGGCCAGCAGGTACCCGCTCACGAATCCGGCGATGCGCAGCACCCGGGCGGGGCCCGCCGAGTGGCGGCCGATCCCGCGGACCCAGGTGATGGCCACGGGCGCCACCGAGGGCAGCATCATCGCCGCCATCATGACCACCCACAGCGCCAGGAAGAGCGGTGGCGCCAGGCCCATGGTGCCGGGCTCCATCGCCATCCGCCGGGACTGGCCGACGGTGACCGCCCAGGCGAGTACGGCGATCAGCACCATCAGCGTCCAGCCCGCCGCCAGCTCGCGCCGGGGCAGCAGGACTCCGGGCCGGGCCGGCGCCGGGGCGGCGGGGCGGCGGTGCGACATGGTGCGCCTCCCGGGGGAACGGTTGCCCGAGGACCCCTCCAGCTCAGCACGGAAACGGCGGCCCGGCGATCCCGGATCCCGAATCAGGCTCCCCCTTAAGGCAATTGCTTTGCTTTAAGGGCCCGCAACCCCTATGGTCGACTAACGCAAACGGTTGGCTTTTGCGGTTCGCGAGTCGCGGTGGAACAGCCCTCCGCCGTGCCGCGCCGGTCCGACGAGGAGAGAACCCCGTGCCCGCTCCCGAACTCACGCCCTCGGAGGCGGCCCGGTGGGCCGCCCTCGCCGGGCTGCCGCTGCCCGATGACCGCCACGCGAGCGTGGCGGCGATCGCCGAGCACATACGCTCCGTCGTCTCCGTCCTGCGGGAGCTCGACTTCGGCGACACGCCTCCGGCCGCCGCCTACCGTGCCGGGGAGGACGACCGCGATGCTTCCGTATGAGCTCACGCTGACCGCCGCCGCCCGCGAGCTGCGGGCCCGGCGCCTGTCCCCCGCCGAGCTGGTGGACTCCGTACTGGAGCGGATCGAGCGGACGCAGCCGCGCCTGGGGGCCTACGCGACGGTGACGGCCGACCGTGCGCGGCGGGCCGCCCGCCGGGCCGGACTGGACATCGCGGCGGGCCGGCGTACGGGCCCGCTGCAGGGGATCCCGATGGGCCTCAAGGACCTGATCGACACGGCCGGCGTACCGAACACCGCCGGCTCGCGGGTACGCGCCGGCCACCTGGCGGAGGCCGACAGCACGGTCTCCGCCCGGCTGGGCGCGGCGGGTGCGGTGCTGGTGGGCCAGACGCACACCCACGAGTTCGCCTACGGCCTGACCACGCCCCGGACGAGGAACGCCTGGGACGCGGAGCGGATCGCGGGCGGGTCCAGCGGCGGCTCGGCCGTGGCCGTGGCGGCCGGGGCGGCGACGTTCGCGCTGGGAACCGACACGGGCGGGTCGATCCGGGTGCCGGCGGCCCTCAACGGAGTGGTCGGCCTCAAACCCACCTACGGCCTGGTCCCCCGACACGGCGTGACGGCCCTGTCGTGGTCCCTGGACCACGTCGGGCCCATCACCAGGACGGTGGAGGACGCGGCGCACGTGCTGACGGCCCTCGCCGGGCACGACCGCCGCGACCCCGCGAGCCTGTCCGTGCCGGCCGCCGACTACCGGCCGGGGTCCGCCGAACGCCTGGCCGGGCTGCGCGTCGGCGTGCCGGTCAACTACTACTTCGACCACGTCGACCCCGAGGTCGAGTCGGCGGTCCGGCTGGCCATCGGCCGCCTGGAGTCCCTGGGCGCGGAACTCGTCGGCGTCGGGATCCCGATGACCCGCTACGTCCAGGCGACGCACTGGGGCCTGATGGTGCCCGAGGCGACCGCCTACCACGAGCGGACCCTGCGCACCGCGCCCGAGCTCTACGGGCCGGACGTGCGCGTCCTCCTGGAGGCCGGCGAGCTCCTGTCCGCGGGCGACCACCTGCGGGCCCAGCGGGCCCGCACCCTGATGCGGCGGGCATGGCTGGACCTGCTGGACACCGTCGACGTGATCGCCGCCCCCACCGTGCCGATGACCGCCGCACGGGCGGACCAGTCCTCCGTCACCTGGGCCGACGGCACGGTGGAGACCGTCCCGGACGCCTACGTGCGCCTGTCGTCGCCGGCGAACATCACCGGGGTTCCGTCGCTCACCGTGCCGGTGGGCCACGACCGGGCGGGGCTGCCGATCGGCATGCAGCTCATGGCCCGCCCGCTGGGCGAGGCGGTCCTCCTGCGCACCGGGCACGCCTTCGAGCGTGCCGAACCCCCGCGCGGCCTCGCGCCGGCAGCCTGAGGAACCCGCGCCCCGGCTTCGCACTAAGGTGACGATCATGCCCAGACCCATGGTGCGCCCCGGGGGGCGCAGTGCCCGAGTCCAGCGGGCGGTGCACGCCGCCGTCCAGGAGCTCGAAGCCGAGTCGGGCCGCGACGCGCTCACCGTCCCGCTGATCGCGGCACGTGCCGGGGTGACCCCGTCGACGGTCTACCGCCGCTGGGGCGACCTCCAGGCCCTCCTCTCCGACGTCGCCGTCGCGCACCTGCGGCCCGAGGGCGATCCCGCGGACCTGGGGGACCTGGCGTCCGACCTGAGCGCCTGGGCCGAGCAGTTCGTCGAGGAGATGGCGTCGGAGGTCGGCCGCGCCTACGTCCGCGACGCCCTCGTCGGCGACCCGGAGGGCCGCAACGCGAGCCAGTGCTCGGCGTACGCGGCCGAGGCGGTCGGCGTCATCCTGGGCAGGGCGGCCGCCCGGGGCGAAGCGGCCCCCGGCGTCGAGCGGGTCCTCGACGCCGTCGTGGCGCCCGTCGTGTACCGCGTCCTCTTCCGGCCGGGCGCCCTGGACGGAGCGTACGCACGCCGCCTGGTGGCCGACTGCCTGGGCTGAGGGCAGCGGTCCGCACCCTTCCGGTCGACGCGACCCCCTCAGCTAACATGTTCGAGCCAACACCGACCTGTTGAAATATGAACATCGGCTGAAAATTGATACCTGAGGAACCACGAGCGCTTCCGCGCACGAACAGCGCAATCGCGTCCTGGAACTGGCGCCGGCCACGCGTCCTCCTGTGGGCCGCTGTGAGCGTGACGGGCCTCGGGTTCCTCGTCGCCCTGGAGATCGCCGCGCGCCACTACGGCGTGGCGGGGCCGATCGTCAGCCAGGCGCGGGAGGTGGTCTTCGCCCCCCGGTCGGGGACGGTGCTGTACGCGAGCATGGCGCTGATGATGGTCGTGCTCACCTGGCGGCAGCGGTTCATCGCGCTCGGCGCCGCGATCGGCATCGACCTGGTCCTCTGGCTCGTACGGTCGGCGGCCGGCGCCGAGAACATGGCCGGCAGCGGCGCCCTGTGGGTGACCCTGGGCTGTGCCGTCTTCGCCGTCGTGCGCCGCACCGGAGCGGAGCGCGCCCTGCTCCTGAAGGGCGTCGGCCTGGCCCTGCTGCTGGTCGCCGGCCGCAAGACCGGCTACACCTGGCTGATGATCACGTCGAAGACCCGCCCGATGGTGCTCGACGAGTACGTGGCCGCCGCCGACCGCGCACTGGGCAACCCCTCGTGGGTGGCGGGCCGGATCGTGGAGGCCACCGGCCCGATCGGCCACCACGTCCTCGAATGGGTCTACATCCAGCTCGCGGTGGGCGCGGTCCTCGTCGCCCTGTACCAGCTGCGCAACGTGGCGTCCGAGCGCCGCTTCCCGGCCCACCACCTGGTGCGCACCTTCCTGGTCGTCGGCCTGCTCGGGCCGGGCATCTACATGGTCTTCCCGGTGGTCGGGCCGATCCTCGCCTACGGCGTCGACGGCGGGCAGTGGGCGGTGGCCAACCTGTGGCCGCACACCGCGCCGCCCCTCGGCATCCCGCAGCCGATGCCCTTCGACGAGTTCACCCCGCGCAACTGCATGCCCAGCCTGCACACGGCCTGGGCCACCGCGATCTTCATCCACTCCCGCAAGGGACCCTGGGCCCTGCGCTTCCTCGGCGCGTTCTGGCTGGTCGCCACGCTCGGGGCGACGCTCGGCTTCGGCTACCACTACGGGGCGGACATCGTCTCCGGCGTGGTGTTCACCCTCACGATCGAGGCGGCGCTGCGCGCGCTCGCCCGGGGCTGGGACCGGCGGGCGACCCTGCTCGTCGGCCACGGCACCGCGGTGTTCACCGCGCTCCTGGTGTCGTACCGCTACCTGTCGGTGGAGATGGCCGGACACCCCTGGGTGTTCGGGCCCCTGGTCGTCCTGGCCACGGCCTCGGTCGTCTACGGCTACGTACGGACCACCAGGCTGTGGGACCGGCAGCCGGGGCCGGCCCGGGTGCCGGCCCAGCGGCGCGAACCGGCGCCCGAGCTGGTCTGACGGGAGCTACCGGCTGCCGACGTGGTGTCGCCGGCTCCAAGAAGGACACGGCTCAGGACGTCAGCGCCGGTCAAGGCCGGCCCGAGGGCTGATCAGGCGGCGGCGAGCGAGATCTCGGTGGACTTGATCAGCGCGACGACGGAGCTGCCGGCGGCCAGACCGAGCGCGTCGACGGCGTCCCTGGTGATGGCGGCGGTGAGTTCACCGCCGCCGACGGTGACCTTGACGGATCCCATGGCGCCGCCGGTCGCGACCTCCGTGACGGTGCCCGCGAGCTGGTTGCGGATCGAGATGTTCTCCACCGGGGCGGTGGCGAGGGCCACTTCGGTGGCCTTCACGAGCGCCTTCACCGCGGAGCCCTCGGCGAGGCCGAGGTCCTTGACGGCGTCGGCGGTGATCGCGGCGGTGATGTCCTGACCGCCCGCCAGGCGTACCCGCACCGTGGCCATCGCCTCACCTGTGGCGACAGCCGTGACCGTGCCGGGGATCTGGTTGCGGATGCTCATGCTCATGGGAAAACGCCTCACAGAGGAATCGTCCTGACCCCGTCGGCCTGCTGCGGCCCGGGCTTTCTCCGACACTAGGGCAGGCTGTTCGCCCCCTTGCGCAGGCACATCGCATACGCCAGCCGAGCAGGCCCTTCCGGGTTGCGGATCGTAGCCGCGGCACGTTCACTCCGGGACGGTCTCACCCATTGGAACGCACCTCGCATATGCGCCGACGAAGCGGGCATCCTTGCGTGGATGCCGCTTGATTCCAGGGTGACCTGGCATCAGCCATCGACGGCGCGGCCACCACGGCGGGACTGAGCAGTCGTACGATCCGGCTGTGGGCCGACGAGCCGCCGCCCGCGGACCTCACGGGGATCGAGGGACTGATCGTCCTGGGAAGTGCCGGACCCGGCACGGCGGACGGCGGTCGCGGTGCCCGCGGAACCGGCGTCGCCCTGCTCCGGGACGCTCTCGCCGCCACCGGCCACTTCCTGGCCCGGGCTGTGACCGGGATCGGCAGCCGGCACTGGGCAGCGTCTGCCACCCGCACTGATGCCGGGTAGCGCCGGCAACCGGAGACACGAGATCGGCAAGTCGGTGGTCAGCGGGTGCGGAAACTGCCGGTGTACACGTCCGTACGGTTCTGTGGTGCGTCGGAGTGGGTCTCGGTGAGCACCGCCCGTACTCCCTTGTCGTCCGCCACCAGGCCCTGGTAGTCGCCGAGGAAGTAGCCCCCGGCGAACGGTGCCTGCAGCCAGTCGAAGATCCGCGAGATGCGTCGCTCGGTCCGGCGCCTCGGGTCCCCGTGCGGCAGGGTGGCCAGCTGGTAGGCGGTGGGCAGGGTGGTGGTGTCGCCCGGCTTGAGGAAGCGCAGGTCGTAGTAGGTGAGTGCGACCGTGCCCCGCTCGTCGACCGCGATCGACGGAGAGAAGGCCGGCACGCCCTTCGGGCTGATCAGCTCCGGGGCTCCCCAGGTGCGTCCTCCGTCGGTGGAGCGCACCAGCTGGACGGAGTCGAACCCGCCGCCGGAGAAGTCCGAGCCCTCGTACGCCATGTAGAGGGTGCCCGTCTTCGGGTCGACGGCCGGGCTGGGCAGGGTGGACGCGGCGCGCAGCAGCTTGGTGGGGTCGTTCGGGTCGACCTCCGGTACGGAGGTGTCCTTGGCCACGGTGACCGGGGCGCTCCAGGTCTCTCCGGCGTCGGTCGAGGTGACCATTTCGTAGCGGGCTTCGACGACGGTGCTCAGGTCGTCGGAGTAGGTGATCCGGTCGAAGAAGTCGTACAGGGTGCCGGTGTGCCGGTCGACGACGATCAGATGACCGATGGTCTGGGTGTTGGGCACCGTGCTGGTGTCGACGAACGGCCGGGCCTCGCTCCACGTGCGGCCGCCGTCGCGGGTGAGGGAGATGTAGCCGGGACCGTCGAGGGAACCGGGGCCGGGCGGGTCGTTGTCGAGGCGGTTCCATACCTGGTAGGCGGTGCCCTTGCGGACCGGGTCGGCGGTGAGTGAGGGCTTGTCGTTGAAGAACGGCTGCTCGTCGACGTGCGTGGTGGTGAGGTTCTGCCAAGTGCGGCCGCCGTCGCGGGAGGTGACGGTCAGGAGGCCGGTGCGCGTGCTCTTGGTGAAGTCGACGCCCTCGCCGCTCGCGTAGACGGTGCCGTCCGGTCCGGTGCTCACCCAGGGGTCGGTGGCCCGTTCGAAGTCCGCTCCGCCCGGGGCGCAGAGGCTGAACGGCAGCGTGCTCCGGTGGAAGGTGTGGCCGTCCGTGGTCCAGCCGGCCACCAGGCCGCGGGCACCGCCGTCGTTCCAGCGGTCCTGCTGGAACACGGTGACCACGCGCTTGGGGTCGCGCGGATCGACGGACAGGTACGGCTCGACCTCGGTGGCCGGGTAGACGATGCTGTCGGGGGATCTCGCTCCGATGGTGCACTTCGCGTACGGGTCGCCGTGGGACACCTTGACCAGTGGTGTGCCGTCGGGGTTCCGGTCTGCCGCGGCGGGAGTCGCGCCGGTGACCGTGACGAGCAGGAGCGCGGCGGTGGTGACGGCGGTGAGGGGCAGGAAGACGCGCATCCGGGATCTCCTCCGGGCCTGTCGGCTGGGGCACAGGACCGCCGTCATCGGGGCGGCCCGGGGCACGGAGGCGTACCGGAACGCGAGGGTGGGGCGACTCCGCTTGGTCGTCTTCGGCGTTGCGGCCGGTGCCCTTGATGGGCCGAACGACGGAGTCGTTACCGGAGTCGTCCCCGGGGTCGTCGAGGAGCACGACGGAGCCGACCGGCGGGTGCACCGTGCCGGTCGGCTCTTCGGCCGTGCTGTTACGGCGCCGTCTCCTGGGTCCCCGGAGAGGGCCGTGGGCCGCGTGCCGGTTGGCGATGCCGGCGGGTCGGCTCGTTCTTCTGCGTCTGTTCGAGACCTGCCGAGCGTCAACAACGCTCGTGGTCAGTACAGCTGGAAATCCGAAGTCGATACGGCTGGGAAATGCGATCGACCTCGTCGGTCACCGCATGACGCCATGGCCGAGGCCGTTCAGGACGGCGCGGACCGTCTCGAAGCGGTGGTGTCCTCGGCTTCGAGACGGTCCGCGTCCACCATCGCGAGTGCCACCGGGGGCCGTCACCCCGTAGGCACCGCGCCGGGTGCACCGGCCGGAGTGGTTACCCAGCCGTGGGCCGAACGGTCAGGTGATCGTCTGCGTGGTCCCGTCAGGCAGCTCGCAGGTGTAACCGGCGTAGGGGCGTGCGACGATCTGTCCGCCGGCGGCCGTGCAGTCGTCTCTGGAGATGTTCGGAGACGAGGCGGCACCGGCACTGACAGCGCCGACGGCGCTCACGCCGGCAAGGGTTGCCGCGGCCAGGGCGAGGCCCAGGATCCTTCGTACGCGCATGACTTCCTCCTCCTCTCAGGCGCCTTCGTTCGGCCTTCGGGAAGGACAAGTCTCAAGACGACGGCGCCCTCTTGCTCAGCATGGGCGCTCCGGACGGGGCCCGCGAGGCGAGGCTGGGCGCCGCGCCCGGGCGGTGACCGCCCGGCCCCGGAGGGGCATGACGTCACGACCTCGACGCCCCGCATCGGTACGCCGCGTGCGCGTCGGCGGAAGCGGGGCGACATCGATGTCCTCGGCGTCGGGACCGCCCACCGGCGGGCGGCTGCCGCGCACGGCCCCCTAACGCGGTTCGTGGGCCGCCGCCCGGCAGGCGCCGGTCGCGGCGCCGCCCGCCACTCCGGCCCCGGTCAGCCCGGTCACGCAACCCTGCAGGTCTCCGACCACGCCACGGCTGCAGGCCGCCGTGACGGAGTCGGAATCGGTGGCACCGGCCAGTTCGGCCATCTGTGTGCAGGCGGGGATGTCCGCCCGGGCCACGGGAGCGGCGACCGCGCCGCCGAGGATGAGGATCAGGCCGGTGAGGGCACCGGCGATACGGGGCGACGTGCGCATGGGACGCACCTGCCTTCCGGGTTGGTCGCGCGGTCCTGGCCCCGGCGGCCGGATCCACGCGGTAAGGCCGGCCGGCGACGTCGGTGAGTGGTGCTCCCGGCCGGCGGGCTCACGGACTGACCGCACGGTTCTGCGTCGCATCCGTTGAGCCGCACCGGGACGTGGTCGCCAGGCCGAAGGAGAGGGCCCGTGGGCCGGATGAGAGCACTCGGACCTCCACTCGCGGCCCTCACTCCAGCGTCGCATCCTCTCCCCCCTCCCGTCCTGGGCACCGGGGGCGGCCTCGCTGAGTGACTGCGACTGCGCGAGGCGCGGCAGCCTGCCCGTGCGGCCGACCAGGCGGATCGGGCGGATCGGGCGGCCCAGCGTCCGGCCCGGTCTGTCCCCCGCACGGCCCGACATGACGTGCCGCCCATATGGGTGAGAAGCTGAACAGTGCCCCGACAGAGGCAATCCGTGAAAGGGGAACCGCATGCGCATTCGACGAATCTTCGCCGCCGTCATCGCCACGGCAGCCCTCGCCGGACTCGGTCTCACAGGCGCCGCCACCGCCACCGCACAGAGTGCCCCATCCGTCGTCACCCCTTCTGAGTGCAGGCAGGGCGGCGGAACACCCGCGATCAATGACGCGGGCAACTACTGCAAGGGCGGTATGTACGACGGGGAGCAGGTCGACTGACCCCACAAGGCGCCCCGCAGCCACGCGCTGCGGGGCGCTCCGGCGCGGGCGCGGCCGGGAGAGTCGCAGGGACTGCGCCGGCCCGCCTGGCGAACTCGGCGCCAGCCGAGGATCCTCGTCACAAAGACCTCAGCGGCGGACCCTCGGCATCCCCAGGCCGATCCAGGAGATGATCTCGCGCTGGATCTCGTTGTTGCCTCCGCCGAAGGTGAAGATCACCGCGCTGCGGTAGCCGCGTTCCAGCTCGCCGTGCAGGACCGCGCCCGCCGAGCCGTCCTTGAGGGAACCGGCCGCGCCGGCCACCTCCATCAGCCAGGCGTACGCGTCCCTGCGCGCCTCCGAGCCGTACACCTTGACGGCGGACGCGTCCTGCGGGGTGAGGGTGCCCGACTGGACGGCGTTGACCATCTGCCAGTTGAGCAGTTTCATGGCGTCGAGGCGGGCGTGGGTGCGGGCGAGGCGGCCGCGCACCCAGGACAGGTCGATGACGCGGCGCCCGTCGGCGAGCTTCGTCGCGGCGGCCCAGCGCTGTACGTCGTGCAGGGCGCGGATGGCCATGGTGCCGTGGGCCGCGAGGGTGACGCGCTCGTGGTTGAGCTGGTTGGTGATCAGGCGCCAGCCCTTGTTCTCCTGCCCGACGCGGCGGCTCGCGGGGACGCGGATGTCCTCGTAGTAGCTGGCGGTCGTGTCGTGCGAGGCGAGGGTGTTGATCAGGGTGCAGGAGTAGCCGGGGTCGGAGGTCGGCACGAGCAGCATGGTGATGCCCTTGTGCGCGGGGGCGTCGGGGTCGGTGCGGACGGCGAGCCAGACCCAGTCGGCGGTGTCGCCGTTGGTGGTCCAGATCTTCTGGCCGTTGACCACGTAGGTGCCGGTCTCCTCGTCGCCCTCGCGGACGGCCTTGCACTTGAGGGCGGCCAGGTCGGTGCCGGCGTCGGGCTCGCTGTAGCCGATGGCGAAGTCGATCTCCCCGGAGAGGATCCTGGGGAGGAAGTACGCCTTCTGCTCGTCCGTGCCGAACTGCATGATGGTCGGTCCGACGGTGTTCAGCGCCATCAGCGGCAGCGGGACGACGGCCTGCGCGGCCTCGTCGAAGAAGATGAACTGGTCCATGGCCGACATGCCGCGGCCGCCGTACTCCTTCGGCCAGCCCACGCCGAGCCAGCCGTCCGCGCCGAGGCGGCGGATGGTCTCGCGGTAGAAGCGCTTCTGCGCGGCGGGGTCCTCGTAGCGGGCGTAGACGTCCTCCGGCACGAGCTCGGCGAAGTAGGCGCGCAGTTCGGCGCGCAACTGCTGCTGCTCAGGCGTGTATTCGAGGTGCACGGCCCCTCCGGAGGTCTGGCGGCACTGCCGGTCGCTGTGGTGGCGGCGGTCAGAGTAGAACCCGTTCCAGGAATTGGGAAGGGCCGGGAGTTCCGTGCGGAACTCCCGGCCCTTGGGGTGCCGTCAGGTCAGGACCGGCGGCACTGTCCGGTGCGGGGGCCGGTGCCGGTGGTGCCGGCCACGAGGACCCGGTCGGCCCCGCCGAAGGCGCCCGTACGCAGGTCGGTGGCGCCTTCTCCTGGCAAGTGCGGTACTCGCAAGTAGCTCGCGGAGCGGCTGGGCCCCGGTGTTCACCGGCCCCTCCCCCGCGCCTCCAGCCCGTCCAGGCCCGGCCGGATCAGCACCTTGAGTGCTCCTCCGGGCAACGGGCGGCCAGTCGAGGCCGGCCGTGCGCGCCTCGGTGGTGCCGGTGGGGCGGGGGGCGGCCCGTCCGGCGATGGGCTCCCGGCCGCGCGGGGCGGCGGCGGGCTCGGCGGTGTCCGGCTGGAGGATCAGGAAGGGCCCGAACCCGCCGGTCCTCCCGGCGAGTTGCCGGATGCGTTCGACGGCGTCGCCGGTGGTGCCGGGGACGGCGCGGCCGAAGGCGGGCAGCCCCTCCTCGGTCCGGCGGCGCACGGCCCGGCGGCGGTGGCGCAGCCGTCGAGCAGTGCGCCGCCGAGCGCCTCGGTGCGGGCGCTCGGCGGGTTGCTCCCCGGTTCCCGCGTCAGGACCGGGCCAGGACCCCGATCATCGCCTCGGCCGTCGCCGCCATCGCCGTGCGGGCGGCGGTGAGGTAGGGGCGGGGGTCGGCCGGGGTGAGGTGCGTGCGGATGGCGTCGGTCATGGCCAGGTTGAGGGCGGTGCCGATGTTGACCTTGCGGATCCCGCCGGCCACGGCCGCCGCGAGTTCCCCGTCGGGCAGGCCGGAGGAGCCGTGCAGGACCAGCGGTACGTCCAGGGTCTTCGCGAGCCGGGCCAGCAGGGCGTGGTCGAGGGAGGCCGTCCGGGTGGTCATGGCGTGACTGCTGCCGATGGCCACGGCCAGGGCGTCGACCCCGGAGTCGGCGACGAACCGCCGCGCCTCGTCCGGGTCGGTACGGGCGCCCGGTGCGTGCGGGTCGAGCGGCGCGGCCCCGTTCTTCCCGCCGACCTCGCCCAGCTCCGCTTCGATCCACAGCCCGTTGGCGTGGGCCCAGTCGGCGGCGGACCGGGTGGACTCCAGGTTCTCGGCGTAGGGGAGGTGAGCGGCGTCGTACATCACTGATCCGAAGCCGGCGTCCGCGGCCTGCCGCAGCAGGTCGGGGCTCTTGACGTGGTCGAGGTGGAGCCCGACGGGCACCCGGGCGGCCTCCGCGCAGGCGGCGGCGGCCCGGGCGATGGGCAGCAGGGCTCCGCGGCGGAACTTCACGGCGTTCTCGCTGAGTTGCAGGATGACGGGCAGGCCGGCCCGTTCGGCGCCCTCGACCACGGCTTCGGCGTGTTCCAGGGTGATGATGTTGAAGGCCGCGACGGCGCCGCCGGCCGCGGCCGCCCCGGCGACGAGGGTCCCGGCGGGGGCGAGGCTCATCGGGCCGCCCCCTCGCCCGCGGTGAGGATCACCGAGCGGGTGAGGTTGCGGGGCGCGTCCGGGTTCAGCCCCCGGTGCGCGGCGACGGCGACGGCGAGGCGCTGCACCCGGACGAGCTCGGCCAGCGGGTCGAGTTCCCCGTCCACCCACTGCGCGCCGGTCCCGAGGACCTGCTCGGCGATCCCCTCGGGGGTGCCGCCCAGCGACCAGGTGACGGAGCCGGGGCCGGTGACGCTGACGGGACCGTGCCGGTACTCCATCGCGGGGTAGGCCTCGGCCCACGACAGGGAGGCCTCGCGCATCTTCAGGGCGGCCTCGTGGGCCAGTCCGACGCTCCAGCCCCGCCCGAGGAAGGTGAACTGGCCGCGCGCCTCCAGCCCGACGGGCAGCGGCAGGTCGAGGGCGGTGCGGGCGTCGGCGACCACGGCCGGGCTGTGGCCGCCGGTGTGGGCCCGCAGCAGGGTGAGGGCGGTGGTGGCGAAGCGGGTCTGGACGACGGACCGCTCGTCGGCGAAGTCCAGTACGACGAGGTCGTCCGCGAGGGCCGTCACCGGGGTGTCCGGGTCCCCGATGACGGCGGTGGTCGGGATCCCGGCCTCCCGCAGCCCGGCCAGGAGGTCCAGCACCTCGGTGGTGGTCCCCGACCGGGTCAGGGCGACCACCCGGTCGTAGCGGCGGTGGCGGGGGAACTCCGAGGCGGGGAAGGCGTCGGTCTCCCCGTGCCCGGCCTCCTCGCGCAGGGCGGCGGCGGCCTGTGCCATGTAGTACGAGGTCCCGCAGCCGATGACGGCGGTACGCTCGCCGGGACCCGGCAGCACCGCCCGGTGGGCCGGGGCCAGTTCGGCGGCGCGTTCCCAGCTGTCGGGCTGCGTGGCCAATTCGTACGCGACGTGACTCATGCGGGCTCCTTGCGCGTTGGATGCGTACGCCGGCTGCGAACCGACCGGACTTCCCTGCGTGTTCCTGCAAGGTATCGGGCTGTTTCGCGCAACTTCAAGCATCTACCGGGTGATCCGCTGGGTTAATCTCGACAGCGGGGCCCGGTGGCACGCCGGGGGACGACAGGGAGGGGCGCCATGACCCGCAAGGAGCGCTGGCAGAGACTGCTGGACCTGCTGGTGGAGCGGGACGGGCTGGAGGTGGAGGCCGCCGCCGAGGCGCTCGGCGTTTCGGCCGCGACCATCCGCCGCGACCTCGACCAGCTCGCCGAGCAGCAGCTGCTGGTCCGCACGCGCGGCGGTGCGGTGCCGCACGGGGTCTCGTACGAGCTCCCCCTGCGCTACCGCACCTCCCGCCGGGCCGCCGAGAAGCGCCGTATCAGCGAGGCGGTCGCGGCCCTGATCGCGCCGGGCGAGGTGATCGGCCTGACGGGCGGCACCACCACGACGGAGGTCGCCCGCGCCCTGGCGGCCCGCCCCGACCTCGCCGCGCCGGCCGGCGGTTCCCCCGCGCTCACGGTGGTCACCAACGCCCTCAACATCGCGGGCGAGCTGGTGATCCGGCCGCAGTTCAAGATCGTCCTGACGGGCGGGGTGGCCCGCTCCCAGTCGTACGAACTGACCGGCCCGCTGGCGCAGCAGACGCTCGGTCAGCTGTCGATGGACACCGCCGTGCTCGGCGTGGACGCCTTCGACCCGGCCGACGGGGCGGCGACCCGCCACGAGGACGAGGCCGCCGTCAACGCCCTGCTCTGCGAGCGGGCCCGCCGCCTGGTCGTGGCGGCGGACTCCACGAAGCTGGGCGTCCGCGCGTTCGCCCGCATCTGCGCCACCTCCGCCGTGGACGTCCTGGTGACGGACACCGCCCTGACGGAGGCGGCCGCCCGGCCCTTCCGGGACGCGGGCGTGGAGGTCGTACGGGTCTGACGCGGCACGAGGGGGCTGCCGCCTTTCAGCTCCGCTCCCCGAACCCCGCCAGCAGCCCGCGCGGGTCGAAGGTGACCCGGATCCGGGCGATCTTCCCGTCCTCCACGTGCATCCAGTTCGCCGTGGGCGCCGGCGGCGCGATGCCGGTGCACAGGTCGAACCAGGTGATCACCTCGCCGCCTTCCGCCACCCGCGCCTTCACGTCGATCTTCTCCAGCACCCGTCCCATCCCCCTCAGTCCGGCCAGCTCCTCCTCGGCCCCCGACGCCGTTCCCAGCGCCCCGACGAAGTCGACGTCCTCGGCGAGCAACCCCCGCATGGTCTCGAAGTCGCCCGCCTCCCAGGCGGTGAAGTAGGTCTCGGCAAGCTCTCGCGCGGTCTTCGTCGTCGTCATGCCCCCATCCTCCCGACGGGCTTGCCCATCCGTCCAACAGATGGATCCGATGCCATCTATCATCATGGGATATGGAGATGCACCAGCTGCGCTACTTCGCCGCCGTCGTGGACGAGGGCACCTTCACCGGTGCCGCCCGTCGCCTGCACGTCAGCCAGTCCGGCATCAGCACCCAAGTGGCCAAGCTGGAGCGCGAGTTGGGCCAGCAGCTCCTCGACCGCAGTGGACGCCGGGCCGGCCTCACCCCGGCCGGCGAGGCCGTCCTCCCCCTCGCGAAGAACGCCCTCGCCACCCTCGACGCCATCCGGCACACCGCCGCCGAGTTCGCCGACGCCGTCCGCGGCCGGGTCCGGCTCGGCATGATCACGGGCTGCTCGATCCCGCCTTTCCTGGACACCGTCGCCGACCTCGGCCGCACCCACCCCGGCATCGAACTCAGCCTGCACGAGGGCCATTCCGACGACCTCCAGGCCCAGGTCCTCGCCGGCTCCCTCGACCTGGCCCTGATCGGCTACGCGGGCGAGGCCGCCCCGGGCCTGGAGGTGAGCGTCGTCATCGACGAGCCCATCGCCGCCGTCGTGCCGGCCGGGCACCCGCTCGACCGGCCGGAACTGCGGCTCGCCGGCCTCCGGGACGAGAAGGTCCTCTGCCTCTCCCGGGGCACCGGCATCCGCGCCGCCTACGAGGACTCCTGCCGCCGGCTCGGCCTCGACCCCCGCGTGGACCTCGACGCCAGCTCCCCCGCCGCCCTGCTCCGCCTCGCCGAGCGCGGCGCGGGCGTCGCCGTCCTCAGCGCCTCCTCCGCGCAGGGCGCCGGCCTGCGGGCGGTCCCGCTCGCCGACGCCGCCACGCACGCCCGGCTCGGGCTCGTCGCCCGCGGCGACCAGCACTCCCCGGCCGTACGGCTCCTGCGGTCCAGGCTGCTCGCGGCGCTCCGGGCCGGTTAGGCCGTGTCCCGGCGGAGGCGGGCGGCGATCGTGCGGGCGCAGGCCAGGGATTCGGTGCGCGTGGTGTCGACCTCCAGGTCGTAGGAGACGCCCTCGTGGACCACGGCCGCCTGGGACGCGGCCATGCCCGGCGTGCGGTCACCGCGGGCGATCTCCCGGCCCGCGGCGGTCTCCGGGTCGCACCGGACGGCGACCCACAGCACGTCCAGGCCATCCAGGGCCCGCAGCCAGCGCTTCTGGGACTCGGCCCCGCCGAGGAAGACGTCGTCGACGACGATCCTCGCGCCGGCCCGGGCCATCGCCGCGATGCCCTCCGTCCAGGCCGCCTCCAGCGCCCGGAAGTCCGCGCCGACGCTCACCCGGCCGTCCTCGGCGAACACGATCCCGCCGTCCGAGTCGCGCATCCTCGCGGGCAGGGAGTCGACGAAGGAGTCGCAGCCGTACGCCAGCCACGGCTCGGGCAGTTCGGCCTGGAGGCAGCGCACGATCCCGGACTTCCCCGAGCTGGACGCGCCGTTGAGAACGATCATCCGAATGGTCATCGCGCCACCGTAGGGCGGCCGCCCGCCCGGCGGGTAGCGGGTTTCGGCTCCGGCCCGCTCAGTGCGCCGGGACCCGCCGGGCCTCGCGGGCCAGGGCCGCCAGGACCGGGGCGATCAGCGGATGGGACTCGGCGCCGCGGCGGGTGGCGGCGAAGACCCGGCGGGTGGCGGCCGGGCCCGCGACCGGACGCACCCGGACCTCCTTGAGGTCCATCCCGCGCAGCGCCGAACGCGGCACCAGCGCGACCCCCGCGCCCGCGCCGACCAGGGCGGTCACCGCCCGGAAGTCGTCGGAGGAGTGCACGAAGCGCGGCTGGAAACCCGCCAGTTCGCACGCCAGCAGGGTCACGTCGTAGCAGGGGTTGCCCGGGTACTGGCCGACCCAGTCCGCGTCGCAGAGGTCCGCCAGGGCCACGGCGGGCAGGCCGGCGAGCGGGTGCCCGGCGGGCAGCACCGCGTCGAAGGGCTCCGCGTACAGCGGGAGCACCGACAGCCGGCCGTCGTCGGCGCCCGGCGCGCCCCGGTACTCCACCGCGAGGGCCAGGTCGGCCTCCCCGTCGAGCAGCAGCGGCAGGCTCTGGTCGCCCTCCGCGTCCCGGACCCGGAGCCGGATGCCCGGGTGCTCCAGGGCGAGGCGGGCGATGGCGGGGGCCAGCACCTCGGCGATGCCGGTGGCGAAGGCCGCCACCGTGACCTCGCCGGCGGAACCGCCCGCGTAGGCGGCGAGTTCCGCCTCGGCGCGCTCCAGCTGGGCCAGCACCTCGTGGGCGTGGCCCAGCAGGATCTCCCCGGCCGCGGTGAGCCGTACGCCCCGGCCGCTGCGGGTCAGCAGCGCGTGGCCGGTCTCCTGTTCCAGAGCGGCGAGCTGCTGGGAGACGGCGGAGGGGGTGAGGTACAGCGCTGCGGCCGCGGCGGTCACCGTACGGTGGTCCGCCACGGCCCGCAGGATGCGCAGCCGGCGGGGGTCGATCACACCCCCATGATGTCAGCCCTGAGCAGCGGAAAGCGCCGCGCGGGCGTCCACGAAGGCGGCCACCGCGCGCTCCACGTCGGCCGTCGAGTGGGCCGCCGAGAGCTGGACGCGGATACGGGCCGCGCCGAGCGGAACGACCGGGTACGAGAAGCCGATCACGTACACGCCGCGCTCCAGCAGCAGCTCCGCCATCCGGCCCGCCTCGGCGGCGTCGCCGATCATGACGGGGGCGATGGCGTGGTCGCCGGGCAGGATCTCGAAGCCGGCCTCGGTCATCTTCGTGCGGAACAGCTTGGTGTTGTCCGCGAGCCGCTCGCGCAGGTCGCCGGCGGACTCCAGCAGGTCGAGGACCTTGAGGGAGGCGGCGGCGATGACCGGGGCGAGGGAGTTGGAGAAGAGGTACGGGCGCGAGCGCTGGCGCAGCAGCTCGACGATCTCGGCGCGGGCCGCGACGTAGCCGCCGGAGGCGCCGCCGAGGGCCTTGCCGAGGGTGCCGGTGATGATGTCGACGCGGTCCATGACCCCGTGCAGCTCGGGGGTGCCGCGGCCGCCGGGGCCGACGAAGCCGACGGCGTGCGAGTCGTCGACCATGACCATGGCGTCGTAGCGGTCGGCGAGGTCGCAGATCTCCCGGAGGGGGGCGACGTAGCCGTCCATGGAGAAGACGCCGTCGGTGACGATGAGCTTGCGGCGGGCGCCGCCCTCGGCGGCCTCCTTCAGGCGCGCCTCCAGCTCGGCCATGTCACGGTTGGCGTAGCGGAAGCGGCGGGCCTTGGAGAGGCGGATGCCGTCGATGATCGAGGCGTGGTTGAGGGCGTCGGAGATCACCGCGTCCTCGGCGCCGAGCAGGGTCTCGAAGACGCCGCCGTTGGCGTCGAAGCAGGAGGAGTACAGGATCGTGTCCTCCTGGCCGAGGAAGGCCGACAGCCGCGCCTCCAGCTCCTTGTGCACCTCCTGGGTGCCGCAGATGAAGCGGACCGAGGCCATGCCGTAGCCCCAGCGGTCGAGGGCGTCCTTGGCGGCGGCGACCACCTCGGGGTGGTCGGCCAGCCCGAGGTAGTTGTTGGCGCAGAAGTTCAGCACCTCGCCGGGGGCACCGCCCGCGGTGACGGCGACGGCGGCGTTCTGCGGGGTGCCGATGACGCGCTCGGGCTTGTGCAGGCCCGCCGCGCGGATCTCGTCGAGGGTGGTGCGGAGGTCTTCGCGTACGGACTCGAACATGGGCTTCGGTTTCTCCTTGTGCGGATCGCCGTCCGGCGGACGGGGAGGAGGGGCCGGGCCCCGCGGAGGGGGGAGGGTGTGCGGGGCCCGGCCCGGAGGGAGATGGTCTTGTGGTTGCGGCGGCCGGCTCCCGCCCGGGACGACGGTAGCGGCTGCCGGTGCCTCGGGCGGCCGGCCGGACCGCAGCAGGCCGGCGCGCGGCGCCGGCCTGCGGCAGACGGCCCGGCGCCCCGGTCCCCGGACCGGGGCCGGGGTCACGCCCGGGCCCGGACCGCGGCCCCGTCCAGGGGCCGGGATCCGGGGTCCGGGGCGGGGCCCGGTTCGGGCTGCCGCCGGGTGCCTACGCGGTCCAGTCGAGGATGATCTTGCCGCTGCGGGCGGTCGCGGCCTCGTCGAAGGCGGCCTGGAAGTCGCGGTGCGAGTAGCGGCCGGTGATGACCGGGGACAGGTCGAGCCCGCCCTCCAGCAGCACCGTCATCGCGTACCAGGTCTCGAACATCTCCCGGCCGTAGATCCCCTTGATGGTGATCATCGACGTGACGACCTTCGCCCAGTCCACCGGGAACTCCTGGGCCGGCAGGCCGAGCATCGCGATCTTGCCGCCGTGCGTCATGTTGTCGATCATGTCGCGCATCGCCTCCGCGCGGCCCGACATCTCCAGGCCGACGTCGAAGCCCTCGCGCAGCCCCAGCCGCGTCTGCGCCTCGGCGATGGAGGACTCGGCGACGTTCACCGCGAGCGTGGCGCCGGCCTTGCGGGCGATCTCCAGCCGCTCGGGGCTGACGTCGGTGATGACCACGTTGCGCGCGCCGGCGTGCTTGGCGACGGCCGCCGCCATGATGCCGATCGGGCCCGCGCCCGTGATCAGCACGTCCTCGCCGACCATCGGGAAGGACAGCGCGGTGTGCACCGCGTTGCCGAAGGGGTCGAAGATGGCCGCCACGTCGAGGTCCACGGCGGTCCGGTGCACCCACACGTTCTGCGCGGGGAGGACCACGTACTCGGCGAAGGCGCCGTCGCGGCCGACCCCGAGCCCGATGGTGGAGCGGCACAGGTGGCGGCGGCCGGCCAGGCAGTTGCGGCACTTGCCGCACACCAGGTGGCCCTCGCCGCTGACCAGCGCGCCGGTCTCGATGTCGCGGACGTCCGCGCCGACCGCCGCGACCTCGCCGACGAACTCGTGGCCGAGCACGAGCGGGGTCTTGACGGCACCCTGGGCCCAGCCGTCCCAGGCACGGATGTGCAGGTCGGTGCCGCAGATACCGGTCCGCAGCACCTTGATCAGCACGTCGCCGGGGCCGTACTCGGGCTCGGGGACGTCCATGAGCCACAGCCCGGGTTCGGCCTTGTGCTTGACGAGTGCCTTCATGGCGGTGGCTCCAGGCATGCGAAAGGTGGTGCCGCTCCCGCTGGGACGCGGGTGGCGTTGGTGACGGGCACCAATCTGCCGATCGGCGCGGTGATCAGTCCATCGAGACTTTCTTAAGCGGGTCGACAGCGCAGCTTCACGCCTATGCTCCTCCCTGGACGGGGATGGGGCCCGGGGGCGGAAGCCGCGCTATGGTCCCTCACCGGGGAAAAGGGGAGGTGAGGGGCGTGCCGAGTCTGCGCAGCAGGGCGCTTTCGGCCGCACTGGTGGCGACGGGGCGGCGAAGACGGTTCGCGACCGCCGAGGCGGTCCGGGCGGCGGTGGCGCAGGCGGCCCGCAGGCCCGCTTCGCATCTGCCGCCGCGCTCGCTGGGCCGGGTCGCGGAACTGTCGCGGACCTTCGTCGGGGCCTGGCCGGTGTACGACGCCTCGCCGCGCGGGCAGGAGCCCGTGGCGCGGGTGCTGTACGTGCACGGCGGCGCGTACATCGACGAGCTGGTCCGGCCGCACTGGTCGCTGATCCGGACCCTGGTGACCCGGGCCCGGGCCCGGGTGGTCGTCCCGGCGTACGTGCTCGCCCCGCGCGGGACCGCCGACCGGAACGTCCCCGTGGCCGCCGATCTGCTGAGCGGCCTGATCGAGAGCGGCGGCGCCGGCGGGACGGTCCTGATCGGGGACTCCGCGGGCGCCGGGCTGGCGCTGGCCGCCGCGCAGCGGCTGCGGGAGCGGACCGGGGCGCAGCCCTCGCGGATCGTGCTGATCTCCCCCTGGCTCGACCTGAGCATGAGCCACCCGGGCCAGGCCGCGCTGGAGGCGGCCGATCCGGTGCTCGCCCGGGCGGGGCTGGCCGAGGCGGGGCGGCTGTACGCGGGGACCCTCGCGGCGGACGACCCCCGGGTGAGCCCGCTGCACGGCTCCTTCGAGGGGCTGGCGCCGCTGACGGTGTTCACCGGCACCCGGGACGTGCTGGCCACCGACAGCCGTGAGCTGCGGCGGCGTGCCGGGGCGGCCGGGGCGCAGGTGGAGTGGCACGAGGAGCCGGGCCTGCCGCACGCGTACCCGCTGCTGCCGGTCCCGGAGGGGCGGGCGGCCCGGGACAGGATCGTCGAGCTGATCGGGGAGACCGCCGACCAGGACTGACGCTAGGCGGTGCACGTCATGAGCGAGCTGACCGGCCAGGCGCGGTACGCCGTCCAGTACGCCTCGTCTCGCGCGGCGTCGGCGGGCGGGGTGCGGGAGGGCTGCCAGCCGACGGTGCTGAAGCCGGCGTCGACGGCGGCTTCGGCGAAGTCGGCGTGCGCCCATTCCCGGTACTCGAAGTGCTGCGGGGGCTCGGTCAGGAACTGCGCCTTCAGCAGCGGGGCGTCGCCGTCCGGGAGCCGGTCGAGGATGCGCATCCCGTACGGGGACCAGTCCACGCGCGGGTACGCCCCGGGGTTGCGCACGAGCGACAGCAGCCGCCCGCCGGGGCGCAGGTTGGCTCGGATGCCGCGGAACATGGCGTGCAGGGCCGCCCGGTCGGGGGCGTGGCTGAACAGGTAGACGGCGGTGGCCAGGTCGAAGGGGCCGAGCTGCGGCATGTCGGCGGCGTCCGCGACCACGTACTCGACGGGGGCGGAGGGGGGTGCGGACGCCCGCGCCCGGCGGACCCGGTCCGGGCAGTTGTCGACGCCGACGGTGCGCCGGGCGCCGCCGCTCGCCAGCAGCGCGGCGGTGCCGCCGTGCCCGCAGGCCACGTCGAGGGTGTCGAGGTCGCGGACCCCGCCGAGGGCGTCGAGGGCGGTGCGGAGGGTGAAGGCGTCGGCCGCCGTGAAGGCCGCGCGGGGTGCCGGGTGCGTGTCGTCGTACTGGTGTCGCATGCCGGATGCCTCCCCGGCGGGGACGCGGCCGAGGGCGTGGACGACGGCCTGTCCCCCCTTCGGGGAGGCGTTCGGCGCAGCGCCGCCCGGGGCCCGCACCGTCAGGCGGGCAGCAGCTCGCGGGCGCAGGCGCGCAGCCAGACGTGCGCCGGGTCCGCGTCGTGGCGGGGGTGCCAGGCGAGCCCGATCGGCAGCGGCGGCAGCTCCAGGGGGACCTCGAAGGTGACCAGGCCGAGCGCGTCGGTCTGCGGGACGGTCCGGGAGGCGGCCAGGCCGATCAGGTCGGTCTGCCGCAGCACGAGGAGGGAGGCCGAGAACGAGGCCATGCTGCCCACCACCCGGCGGGACAGGCCGCGTTCCGCGAGGGCGTCGTCCACCGGCCCCTCCAGCCGGCCGCGCCGCGACACGGTCAGGTGCTCCCCCGCGGCGAACCGGCGCGCGGTGATCCGGCCGCGCAGCAGCGGGTGCCCGCCGCGTACGACGCCGAGCACCCGGTCGTCGAAGAGGTGCTCGGTGCGCACCTCGGGCGAACGGGTGTCGATGACGCCGAACTCCAGGTCCGCGACCCCTTCGCGCAGCATCGGGAGGTCGACGTGGCTCTCGGAGAGGAACCGTAGCCGTACCCCGGGCGCCTCGCGGGCCGTCCGCCGGAAGAGGGCCGCGCCGAACGCGGCGGCGAAGGAGTCGTGGGCCAGGACGGTGAAGGTGCGGGTCAGGGTCTCCAGGTCCACCCGGCCGCCCGCGAGGAACAGGGCGCGGGCGCGTTCCACCACGGCCCGGACCTCCCCCTGGACGGAGAGGGCGTGCGGGGTGGGGACCATCGTGCGTCCGGCGCGGACGAGCACGGGGTCGCCGAGGGCCTTGCGGATCCGGCCCAGGGTCCGGCTCATGGCGGGCTCGGAGAGGTGCAGGCGGGCGGCGGCCCGGGAGACGCTCGACTCCTCCAGGAGGACGTCCAGGGCGACGAGCAGGTTGAGGTCCAGCCCCGATCCGGATTGCGTCACACGCATTCATCCCTTGCAGAACTTGCACTGGAAAGCAGGTCACGCCAACCCTACGGTGGTTTCCGGGGCGATCGGGCCGGACCGGCCCTCCCCGCGCCCCTTCCCCCACCCTTCACCGACTCCGAGGAGGAGCCGTGCTCCGCCATGCCCGCACACCGTCCCCGGCCCGGCCGGCCGGTGCCGCCGCGCCCGCCCCCGGCCTGTCCCGCCCCGCCCTGCTGGTGCTGTGCGCCTGCGTGCTCGTCGCGCAGGGCATGGTCGCCGCCGTGAACCTGCTGATCCCCGAGCTCGCCGCCTCCGCCCTGCACCCGACCCCGGGCCAGCTGCTGTGGACGGTCGACGCGTACGTGATCGTCTTCGCCGCGCTGCTGATCCCGGCCGGGGCCCTCGGCGACCGGTACGGGCGCAAGGGCGCCCTGCTGGCCGGGCTCGGCCTGTCCGCCGCGGGCGCGGCCCTCAGCGCCCTCGCCGCCGGCCCCGCCGCGCTGATCGCCGGACGCGGACTGTCCGGGGCCGGAGCGGCGCTGGTCATGCCCGCCACCATGTCCGTGCTGGTCCACCTGACGCCGCCCGAGCGGCGCGGGCAGGCGCTGGCCACCTGGACGCTGTCCGCCGGCCTCGGGGGCCTGGCGGGCAACGTGTTCGGCGGTCTGGCCGGGGAGTTCCTGACCTGGCGCGCCCTGTTCTGGGCGGTCGTCCCGCTGGGCGCGCTGCTGGCCCTCGCCGTGGCCCTCGCGGTGCCGCGCACCCCTGCGCGCGCCGACGCGGCCGTCGATCCGCTCGGGGCCCTGGTCCTGGCCGGGGCGCTGTTCGCGGTGGTCCACGGGATCATCGAGGGGCCCTCGCAGGGCTGGTCCTCGGTCCGCGTCCTGGGCTCCTTCGGGGCCGGGGCGGTGCTGCTGGCCGCCTTCACCGCCTACGCGCTGCGCGCCGCCCGCCCGCTGCTGGATCCGCGGGTCTTCGCCTCGCGCGGGCTGCGGGCGGGGACGCTGGGCATCGGCGCCGCCTTCTTCGGGCTGTTCTCCCTGTTCTTCGTCAACGCCCAGTACCTCCAGTACGCCAAGGGCTTCTCACCGGCCCTGGCGGGACTGGCGATCGTCCCGCTCACCGTCGGCATGGCGGTGGTGCCCAGGCTGGGCGCGCGGCTCGCCCAGCGGACCGGACCCCGGCTGCCGGTCGGGGCCGGACTGCTCCTGATCGCGGCCGGGCTGCTGCTGGTGTCCACCGCCGACGCGGGCACCCCGTACGCCGTCTACGGCGGCTACCTGCTGGTGCTGTCGGTCGGGACCGGGCTGTGCGCGCCCTCGCTGACCCTGACGGTGGTCTCGCAGCTGCCGCCGCACCAGGCGGGGCTGGGCTCGGGGCTGAACACCGCCGCCCGGGAGATCGGCGCGGCGCTGGGCGTGGCGGTGGTCGGCACGGTACTGGCCTCCCGCTTCCACGGGAACCCGGCGGATCCCGCGCAGGCGGCCGCCTTCACCGACGCCATGGGGGTGGCACTGCGCACGGTGGCGGTCGTACTGCTCGTCGCCTCCGCGGCGGTGGTCCGGGGGTACCGCGGGGGCGGCCCGGGGCGAACGGGTGCAGCCGCCGGGGGCGAGGGCGCATCCTGACTGTGTGACGGCGAGAGCGGACAGCCTCGGCCAGACCCCCGTCGCCCGGGACCTGGCGCTCGCGCGGGCGGCGGTGGGCGCCGTGGAGGCCGTCGGCGGGTACGCGGGCGGGGTCTACCTGCGCTCGGGCACGGACGGGCTGCTGCGGATGGCGGTGCTCACGGGCCTGCCGGGGCGGCTGTTCCGGCCCTGGTGGCGGATGCAGGTGAACCGGCCGTACCCGGTCGCCGAGGCGTACCGCACCGGGCAGTCGGTGCACCTGCCGGACGCGGAGGCGGCGATGCGGCGCTTCCCCCAGCTGATGGCCGGGCTCCCCTTCCCCTTCGGGTCGTTCTACGAGCCGGTCGGCGCCGGGCCGGAGCGGTTCGGGGTGCTGCTGGTGCTGCGGCCGGCGACGCCGGGGGCGGTGCTCGGGGCCGGTGAGCGGGAGCGGCTGCGGGAGGCCGCCGCCGGGCTGGCCGGGGAGCTGGCCGCGCTGCGCGCCGCCGGGGAGGCGGTCCTGTGGGACGGCGACCCGCTGTGCGTGCCCTGGCCCGCGGCCGGTGCGGAGGAGGCCCGGGAGGCCGTGGACCGGCTCGGGACGGGGGTGCTGTCCGTGGACCGGCAGGGCGCCGTCGCCTTCGCCAACACCGCCGCCGAGGAGCTGCTCGGGCGGCCCGCTCCCCTCCTGCTCGGAAGGGTGCTGTGGGAGGTGCTGCCCTGGCTCGGCCACTCCGCGTACGAGGACCACTTCCGCGGGGTGTTCATCTCCGGCGAGCCCGTGCGCTTCGCGGCCCGGCGGGCGCCCGCCGACGCGGGCTCCGGGGCCGGCCCGGCCGCCGAGTGGCTGTCGGTGGGCCTGTATCCGGGGCGCTCGGGGGTGACGGTGACCCTGGAGGCCGCCGAGCCGCCCGCCTACGCGCCCGGGTCGGTGGCCCGGCCGGGCGCCGGCCTCGGTTCGCCCGCGGACCGGGCCTCCTCCCTGTACCGGCCGGTGGCCCTGGCCATCGCGCTGACCGAGGCGGTCACCGCGCGCCAGGTGTCGGCCGTGGTCACCGAGGAGCTGCTGCCCGCGTTCGGCGGCCGGCAGCTGGCCATCTACATGCTCGACGAGCGGCACCTGTACCTCGCCTGGGAGACCGGTTTCCCCAAGGGGTTCCTGCGCCGCTTCGACGGGGTCTCGCTCCACGAGCGGCTGCCGGGGGTGGAGACCCTGACCTCGGGCCGGCCGCTGTTCTTCGAGTCGATGGAGCACCTGGCCGCGGCCTATCCGGGAATCCCGCTGGACGCCGAGGTCGGGGCCCGCGCCTTCCTGCCGCTGATCGCCTCCGGCCGCCCGGTCGGCTCCTGCATCCTCGGCTTCGACCAGCGGCGCGGCTTCAGCCCGGAGGAGCGCACGGTCCTCACGGCGCTGGCCGGCCTGATCGCGCAGGCCCTGGAGCGGGCCCGGCGCTACGACAGCGAGGCGGCGCTGGCCCGGGGGCTCCAGGCGGCGCTGCTGCCGCACCGGCTGCCGGTGCGGGGGGAGGTGACCACGGTGGGCCGGTACCTGCCCGGGACGGACGGCATGGAGGTCGGCGGCGACTGGTACGACGTCATCGAGACGGCCCCGGGCTGGCTGGCCCTGGTCATCGGGGACGTCCAGGGGCACGGGGTGGCGGCCGCCGCGACCATGGGCCAGCTGCGCAGCGCGGTACGGGCCTTCGCGCTCAGCGGGAACGCCCCGGACGAGGTGGTGCGGGGCACGAACCAGCTGCTGATCGACCTGGACCCGGGTCAGTTCGCCAGCTGCTGCTACATCCTGCTGGACCCGGGATCCGGCCGCGCCCTGGCCGCCCGCGCCGGGCACCCGCAGCCGCTGCTGCGGCACGCCGACGGCCGGGCCGAGGTGCTGGACCTGGCGGGCGGGGTGGTGCTCGGCATCGACCCCGGGGCGCGGTACCCGGTGACGGAACTGGCGCTGGCACCCGGCGAGGTGCTGGCCCTGTACACGGACGGGCTGGTGGAGACGCCGGGGGCGGACATCGACGACGGTGTGGAGCGGCTGCGGGCGGCGCTGGCCGCGGCCCGGCCGTCCCCGCTGGCGGAGACGGCCGACCGGCTGGTCGCCGAGGCGGCCCGCACGCCGGACCGCCCGGACGACATCGCCCTGCTGCTGGCCTCCCGGGATCCGGCCCCGCCGGCCCCTGCGGCCCCTCGGCCGGAACCGCCCGCAGGACCTTCCTGAGAAGCGGCTCCGGGACGGGCACGGGGGCGGGCGCGGTCTCCGTGCGCGGTCGGGCACGGCAAAGCGGAGGGAAATTCATTGGATCTCGCTGCGGTTCCCGCACCCCCCGCCCGCTCAACATTTACGCGGTCTTAACACCCGGATCGGCGCGCCGGAGGCGTGATCCACGATGGATTCCGCAGGTGAACAGCTATTGACCTGCGGATCTCGTGGAGCTTGCATAGCGGCCCGGGAGCCCCGCGAACGAAGTGCCCACCACCGCCCCGGAGGCGATACCGCTCCCGCACTCCTTCACCACACTGCCGATCGGAACACCGCACCGATGACTGACACGATCAGCGCACCTCAGGCCCTCGCCCCGGCCACCGGTCCCACCCCGCAGAAGCTCAAGCGTTCCATCGGCGTCGTGGGCGGGACCCTGCTCACGCTGTCGTGCGTGACGCCCGCCTCGACCCTCTTCGTCGTCGTGCCCGACCTCTTCTCCGGTCTCGGCACCTGGACCGCGCTCACCATCGCCATCGGCTCGCTGCTCTGCGTCGGCGTGGCGTTCTGCTACTCGGAGCTGGGCACCCTCATCCCCAGCGCCGGCGGCGAGTACGCCATGGTCTCCACCCTCGCGGGCCGGCTCGCCGGCTGGCTCGTCTTCGTGCTGTCCCTGCTCGTGGTGATGATCGTGCCGCCCGTGATCGCCATGGGCACGGCCGACTACCTCTCCCCGGTGATCGACATACCGGCTCCGGCGGCCGGCGCCGGCGTGATGCTGCTCGCCACCCTGGCCGGCCTGCTGGACCTGCGGGCCAACGCCTGGATCACGGGCGTCTTCCTCGTGCTGGAGGTGGTCGCCGCCGCGCTGGTCGCGGTGCTCGGCTTCGCCCACAGCGAGCGGGGCGCCGACGCCCTGGTGCACGGCTCGGTGGCCGCCGAGGGCGGCGGCGTCTCCACGGTGACGGCCATGATGGTGGTCTCCGGGCTGGCGATCGCGCTGTTCGTCACCCAGGGCTTCTCCACCGCCGTCTACCTCTCCGAGGAGCTGGAGCAGCCGCGCCGCAACGTCCCGCGGACCGTGCTCGCGACCCTCGCGATCTCCTCCGCCGTCATCCTGGTCCCGGTCATCGCGATCACCATGGGCGCCCCGGACCTGGAGGCCCTGACCTCCGGCGACCTCGGCGCGATGGTGACGGCCTGGTCGAACTCGGCCGTCGGCACCTTCGTCAGCCTGTGCGTGGCCCTGGCCATCGTCAACGCCGGCATCGTCATGGTCATCCAGAACTCCCGGGTGCTCTTCGCCTCGGCCCGCGACAAGGCCTGGCCCGAGCCGGTCAACCGCGGCCTGTCGCGGCTGGGCCGCTTCGGTTCGCCGTGGGTGGCCACCCTGCTGGTCGGCCTGCCGGGCGCAGCGATGTGCTTCGTCAACCTCGACACCCTGTACGGGGTGACCGGCGTGTCGGTGACCGGCATGTACCTGCTGGTCGCGGTGGCCGCACTGTTCAGCCGGCGCGGGGCGCACGGCGAGAAGGCCGCCTGGCGGATGCCGCTGTGGCCGGCCGTGCCGGTCGCGCTGATCCTCGTGTTCGCGTACATCCTGACCCAGCAGGAGACCGTGTACCTGCTGTGGACCGGCGGCATCACCGCCGTGGCCACCCTCTACTGGGCGCTGTACCTGCGGCCGCGCAAGGACTCGCGCTGGCTGGTCAGCATCCCCGACACGGAGGACGCGGAGGTGGCGTAGCCGGCCGCCCGCCGCGCCCGGGGGGGGGGGGGGGGCGGGGGGGGGCGGGGGGGGGGGGGTGGGGGACGCAGCGCCCCCGATGACGCCAGGGGGGGGTTCGGGCCA
>NZ_JBVJWV010000002.1:255174-289808 GCF_055602105.1 Streptomyces sp. NPDC037421 | reverse complement strand
CGGTTGCCTAGAGCATGCCTCACGACCTTCCCTAAGCCCCGCGAGACGAGGGAACCATGCGGCCCCCACCCCCCCCCCCCCCCCCCCCCGGGCCCCCCCCCCCCCCCCCCCCCCCCCCGGGGCGTGTCTTGCGGACCTCGCTCCCCCGGCTACCGCCGGGAGGTGTCCCGGCCCCGCGCCGCCCGGCGGGATCCGGAAGAGACGGCCCAGCCCGTGTGCGGGGTCAGCCGACGGCTTCGGCACCGGACAGGGCGATCGCGGTGTTGACCAGGCCGACGTGGCTGAACGCCTGCGGGAAGTTGCCGAGCTGGCGCCCGGCGCGGGTGTCGTACTCCTCGGCGAGCAGGCCCACGTCGTTGCGCACCGCCAGCAGCTTCTCGAAGAGTTCGCGGGCCTCCTTGGTCCGGCCGGTCATGTGCAGGGCGTCGGCCAGCCAGAACGAGCAGGCCAGGAAGGTTCCCTCGTCCCCGGGGAGCCCGTCGACGGAGGGTCCTTCGGTGCTGTAGCGGCGTACCAGGCCGCTGCTGCCCAGTTCCGCCCGGACGGCGTCGACGGTGCCGATCACGCGCGGGTCGTCGGGCGGGAGGAAGCCGACGCGGGGGATGAGCAGGGTGGCCGCGTCCAGCTCGCGGGAGCCGTAGTACTGGGTGAAAGTGCCCCGCTCGGGGTCGTAGCCCTTGTCGCACACGTCGCGGTGCACCTCGTCCCGCATGGCCCGCCAGCGCTCGACGTCGCCCGGCATGTGCGGGGCGTTCTCCAGGGTCCGCACGGCCCGGTCGGCGGCGACCCAGGCCATCACCTTGGAGTGGGTGAAGTGGCGGCGCGGGCCGCGCACCTCCCACAGCCCCTCGTCCGGGCGGTGCCAGTTGCGCTCCAGGAAGTCGAGGAGGGCGAGCTGGATCTTCCAGGCGTGCCGTTCCGAGGCCAGCCCGGAGGCCCGCGCCAGGTGGAGGGCGTCGAGGACCTCTCCGTACACGTCCAGCTGGAGCTGGTCCACGGCGGCGTTTCCGACCCGGACCGGGGCGGAGGCGGCGTAGCCGCGCAGCCAGGGCAGTTCGGTCTCGGGGATGCGGCGCTCGCCGGCGATGCCGTACATGATCTGGAGGTCGGCCGGGTCGCCCGCGACGGCGCGCAGCAGCCAGCCCCGCCAGGCCCGTGCCTCGTCGAGGAAGCCGGTGGACAGGAGGGCGCCCAGGGTCAGGGTGGCGTCGCGCAGCCAGCAGTAGCGGTAGTCCCAGTTGCGGACCCCGCCGATCTCCTCGGGCAGCGAGGTGGTGGCGGCGGCCGCGATCCCGCCGGTGGGGGCGAAGGTGAGGGCCTTGAGGGTGATCAGCGAGCGGGTGACGGCCTCCTTGTACGGGCCCTCGTAACGGCACTGGCCGGCCCACTCGCGCCAGTCTGCGAGGCTCTGCTCCCATGCCTCGTACGGGTCCACGGGCTCGGGGCGCGGCTCGTGCGAGGGGTGCCAGCTCAGTACGAAGGCGACCTTCTCCCCGGGGCCGACGGTGCACTCCGAGCGGGTGCTGCGGTCCTCGCCCCAGGTCCGTACGGGCGGCTCGCTTCGGAACCACACCGAGTCGGGTCCGGCGACCGCGACCCGGTCGCCCTCGCTGCGCCGGACCCAGGGGACGACGTGTCCGTAGTCGAAGCGCAGCCGCAGGGTGCTGCGGACGGTGACCCGGCCCGAGACCCCCTCGACGATGCGCATCACCTCGGGCGCGTTGTCGCGCTGCGGCATGAAGTCGACGACCTTGACGGTGCCTTCGTCGGTCTCCCAGTACGACTCCAGGACCAGCGAGCCGTCCAGGTAGGCCCGCCGCGTGCACCGTTCGCCGTTCTCGGCGGCGGCCGGGGCGATGCGCCAGTGGCCGTTCTCCTTGTTGCCGAGGAGGGCGGCGAAGCAGGCGGCGGAGTCGAAGTGCGGCAGGCACAGCCAGTCGATGGACCCGTCGCGGCCGACCAATGCGCTGGTCATCAGGTCGCCGATGAGTGCGTAGTCTTCGATGGGTTGTGTCATTCATCCGCTTTTCCCCCGAACGCCGGGGGTCAATCAGCCCGCGTGGGGTGGGCGGCGGCGCGGGCGGCCTCGACGTTGGCGGCCATCCTGCGCAGCACCTTGAGCGCGGCGACGTACTCCGCGTCGTCGATGCCCTCGTGGACGACGGCGCGCTGCTCGGTCACGAGGGCGCGCAGCCGGATCCTGGCGGCCTCCCCCTCGTCGGTCAGGTGCAGCCGGCCGCCCTCGTCGCCGCGGAGCCAGCCGCGGTGGAGGAGCTGGTCGACGACGCGGGGGATCTCGTACGGCCCGTCCGCGAGGGGGGTCAGCTGGGCGGCCACCTCCTCGCGGGCGGGCGCGGCGGGTCCGCCGTGCACCCGGTTGAGCACCCAGTACTGCGGCTGCGTGACGTCGATCCGCGCCATGGCGTCGCGCAGGTGCCGGGTGACGGCGTCGTGGGCGAGCCCGCTCCAGTAGCCGATGGGCTGGGTGGCGAGCGCGTCGTCGGCGGCGGCCGGGTCTGCGGGCGCCTGGTCGGTGGTGTCGCCGGTGGAGGGTTTCATGATCACGACGCTACCGGCAGCCCGCGCGACGGCCCAGGCCTGGCGCGTGCCCCCTCTCGGGTGGCCCGGCTTCCGGGGTCTGCACTACCGACATCTCCTTGGTCGGCATCCGGTCCGGCGCTGACCAAGGAGACGGAACCTAACCCCGGATGAAGAGCGTCACGACGGCGAGGAGCACGCCGAGGGCGAGGGCCTGGGCGCCGAGGGCGAGGCGGTGGGTGCGCAGGGCGGGGACGGACAGGAGCCGGTCGACGGCGTGGCGGCCGGGGCCGGCCAGGGTGAGGGCGGCGGCGGCCACGGCGAGCAGGAGCTCGTACTCCATGCCCTTCGGGGCGAAGAAGGCGCCGGCACCGTGGACGGCCAGGGCGTTGATCATCGTGCCGGTGACGGCCGCCCCGGCGAGCGGGGTGAGCAGGCCGAGGGCGAGGCCGAGGCCGCCGAGGGTCTCGGTCAGGCCTGCGAGGGTGGCCATGGCGTCGCCCGCCGGGTAGCCGCTGGCGGTGAAGAACTGGCCGGTGCCGCTGATCCCGCCGCCGCCGAACCAGCCGAAGAGCTTCTGGGCGCCGTGGGCGGCCACGGTGAGACCGAGGACGACACGCAGGAGGAGCAGTCCGGCGTCGTAGGAGGAGGTGTCGGCGACGGGGACGGCCGGGGCGGCGGCCGGGGCCTTCGTCGCGGTGGCGGTGGCGCTGCTCATGGGGGGGTCCTTCCGGTCGGGCGGCCCGAGGAGATTGGTTCAAATTCGAACCTGCTTGAGTCCGACTCTAGCCACGGATCAGCCAGTGATTCAAATTCGAACAACTCGTGTACCCTGGCGCCATGGCTGAACCGAGATGGCTGGACGACCGCGAGATGCGGGCCTGGAGGGGCTTCCTGGCCGCCTCCGCACTGGTGAACCGGCGGCTCGACCAGCAGCTGAAGGACGATTCCGGACTCTCCCACCCCCAGTACGAGATCCTCGTGCGGCTCGCCGCGGCGCCCGACCAGGAGCTGCGCATGACGGAGCTCGCCAACGGGCTGATCAACTCCAAGAGCGGCCTCACCTACCAGGTCGGCCAGATGGAGAAGGCCGGCCTGGTCCGCCGCCGCAGCTGCCCCTCGGACGTCCGGGGCGTCTTCGCCGTCCTCACGGACGCGGGCCGGACCCGCCTGGAGGAAGCCGCCCCCGGCCACGTCACGGCGGTCCGCGAGGCCCTCGTGGACGTACTCACCCCCGAACAGCTGGACGCCCTCGCCGACGGCCTCGGCGAGGTCAGCCGCCGCCTGCGCGAACAGGGCGCCTGACGGGGAGAAAGAGCGGGGCCCGGAGGCTGGACGGCCCCCGCCCCGCCCCGCGCCCCCGCGCGGGCGGCGGGCCGCCGGGCTCAGGTGAAGGCGATGGCCGCCCCGGTGGCGACCGAGAGCTCCGCGACCCGGAGGAGTTGCAGGCAGCCGCAGGACTCGACGCCGTAGCGCTGCCGGCCCCCGGCGGCCGGCTCCTCCGCGTCGGCGGCTTCGAAGAGCTCCTCGGAGTGCGGGTCGAGGTGCTCGGGAAGACCGAGCACCCGGCGCGCTCCAGCAGTGCGCCGATCGCGGCGAAGTCGGCGCGGGCCCTGTCCGCGCATTCGTCCTCGGCACCGGCGAGGACTCCGACGATCACGTTCAGAGCCATGACCCGATCGTGCCGGGGCAGTCCGGCGACGGCCGCGCCGCGTCCGCGTTCCGCCGCCCCGGCGGGGCCGTCTGCCATACCGTCGGCAGCAGGTCACAGGACACGACTCCACCGCACCGGGAGGTTTCCGTGAAGATGCTCATCAACTCACCCGACACCGTGGTCTCCGACGCGCTGCGCGGCATGGCGGCCGCGCACCCCGAGCTCGACGTCGACGTGGAGCGGCAGGTCGTCGTACGGCGGGACGCGCGGGCCGGCGGACGGGTCGGGCTGGTTTCCGGGGGCGGGTCCGGGCACGAGCCGCTGCACGCCGGGTTCGTGGGCCCCGGGATGCTCTCGGCGGCGTGCGCCGGCGCTGTGTTCACCTCGCCGGTGCCCGACCAGATGCTGCACGCGGCCGGTGCCGTCGACGCCGGTCAGGGGGTGCTGTTCGTCGTCAAGAACTACACCGGGGACGTGCTGAACTTCCAGATGGCCGCCGAGCTGGCGGAGGAGGACGGCCTGCGGGTGGAGCGGGTGCTCGTCAACGACGACGTCGCCGTGACCGACAGCCTCTACACGGCCGGCCGGCGCGGCACGGGAGCCACCCTCTTCGTCGAGAAGATCGCCGGGGCGGCCGCCGAGGAGGGGGCGCCGCTGGAGCGGGTCGCCGCCCTCGCCCGGCGGGTCAACGACTCCTCCCGCAGTTTCGGGGTGGCCCTCAGCGCCTGCACCACACCCGCGAAGGGCAGTCCGACCTTCGACCTCCCCGACGGGGAGCTGGAGTTGGGCGTGGGGATCCACGGCGAACCCGGCCGGGAGCGGCGCGCGATGATGACCTCCCGGGAGATCGCGGAGGTGGCGGTGGCGGCCGTGCTGGACGATCTGGCGGAGGCGGGACCGCCGGCCGGTCCGGTGCTGCTGCTGGTCAACGGGATGGGCGCGACCCCGCTGCTGGAGCTGTACGGGTTCCACGCGGAGGTGGCCGCGGTCCTGGCCGCGCGGGGCGTGCCGGTGGCGCGGGCGCTCGTCGGGAACTACGTCACCTCCCTGGACATGGCAGGGTGTTCGGTGACCGTGTGCCGGGCGGACGACGAGCTGCTGCGGCTGTGGGACGCGCCGGTGCGGACGGCCGCCCTGCGCTGGGGGTGCTGAGCGCGTGGCGGACGTACGGGAAGGCGGAGGAGACGGAATGCGGGACGCGGAGTTCTTCCGGCGCTGGATGGAGGCCGCCGCGGCGGCGGTGGAACGGGAGGCGGACCGGCTGACCGAGCTCGACTCCCCCATCGGCGACGCCGACCACGGGGCCAACCTGCTGCGGGGCTTCACGGCCGTGCGTACGGCACTGGCCGGGGCCGACCCGGCGGCCGTGCCCGGGGCGCTGCTCCAGCTGGCCGGCCGCACGCTCATCTCCACGGTGGGCGGCGCGTCCGGACCGCTGTACGGGACGCTGCTGCGGCGCACCGGCAAGGAGCTCGGGGAGGCCGCCGAGGTCTCCGACGGGGAGCTGCGCGGGGCCCTGGACGCGGGGGTGGACGCGGTGGCCCGGCTGGGCGGGGCGGCACCGGGCGACAAGACGATGCTGGACGCGCTGGTCCCGGGGGTCGCGGCGCTGGGTACGTCCTACCGTGCCGCCGGGGACGCGGCGGAGGGCGGGGCCCTGGCGACGGTTCCGATACTGGCCCGCAAGGGCCGCGCCAGCTACCTCGGGGAGCGCAGCGTCGGGCACCAGGACCCGGGGGCCACCTCGGCCGCCCTGCTGCTGGGCGCGCTGGCCGACGCGGCGGAGGGGGCCGCGTGAGCGGCGGGGCGCTGGTCGGCATCGTGCTGGTGTCGCACAGCGCCGGGGTCGCGGAGTCGGTGGCGGAGCTGGCGCGGGGCATCGCGGCGGGCGGTGCACTGGCCCCGGTGGCCCCGGCGGGCGGCACCGCCGACGGCGGGCTCGGCACGAGCGCGGAGCTGATCGCGGCGGCCGCGGCGGCGGTGGACCGGGGGGCCGGGGTCGCGCTGCTGGTGGACCTGGGCAGCTCGGTGCTGACCGTGAAGGCGCTCCTGGAGGACGAGGAACTCCCGCCCGGATCCCGTCTGGTGGACGCCCCGTTCCTGGAGGGCGCGGTCGCGGCGGTGGTGGCCGCCTCGGCCGGAGCCCCCCTGGAGGCGGTGGCGGCGGCGGCCGAAGAGGCGTACGCCTACCGCAAGGCGTGACCCCGCGGGGGGGGCGTGACCCCGCGGGGGCGTGACCTCTACCCGCCCTTCGCCCGTTCCCCGGGGCGCTGACCGGACCCCCGCGCCTCAAGCGCCGGCAGATCCAGCCCCGCCGGCGCTTGAGGCGACGGGGCGCGCAGCGCCCGTACCGGGGTCAGGGGCGGAGCCCCTGGGAACGGTGGATGGGCGGGGAGGGGCCGGCCCCGCCCAGCGGCAGGGCCCCGCAGGCGGCGGAGGCGCGGCCGGGGGCCCGGTGTCCGGGCCCCCGGCCCGAGGCCCCGGACACCGCCGGAGGCTAGCGGCCGCGGAGGTTCTGCATTTCCCGGCGGTCCCGCTTCGTCGGGCGGCCCGTGCCGCGGTCGCGGATGCCGACCACCGCCGCCTCCACCGGGGTCGGCGGCGGCGGGCTGTTGTCCACGTAGCACTCGGCGGCGACCGGCGGTCCGACCCGCTTCGTCACGGGGCGCCGGACCACGACGATCCGCTCGCGCCCCGCGTGGAAGAGCCGTACCTCGTCGCCCGCGCGCACCTGCTGCGCGGGCTTCGCCCGTTCGCCGTTGACCTTCACGTGCCCCGCCCGGCAGGCCGTCGCCGCGACGGACCGGGTCTTGGTGAGCCGGACCGACCAGATCCAGGCGTCCACCCGCGCGGTCCCCGTCTCCAGCGGGGCCGCCCCCGTCTCCGTGGTCCTCGTACCGTCAGTCATGCCCCGACTCTAGCGATCCGGCCGCCCCGAAGCGGAACGGATTTTGGCAGATACCACAAGCGGCATGGCATATGCGATAGAGATCAAGCCAAACGAATTGCACATGCAGGTTCGTTCCCCCTACCTTGTCGCACATGCAGTCCTACACCATCGGACAGGCGGCGCGTCTGCCGGGCGTCAGCCCGGACACCGCGCGCCGCTGGGCCGACGCCGGCCGGGTCGCGACCCATCGCGACGAGGGCGGCCGCCGCCTGATCGACGGCCGCGACCTGGCGGCCTTCTCCGTCGAGGTGGGGCAGGGCGCCCACACCGAGGACGGCGAGTCCCACACCTCGGTGCGCAACGCCTTCCCCGGCATCGTCACGGCCGTCAGGCTCGGCGACGTCGCCGCCCAGGTCGAGATCCAGGCCGGTCCCCACCGGCTGGTCTCCCTCCTCACCCGCGAGGCCGTCGAGGAGCTCGGGCTGGAGGTCGGCATGCGGGCCACCGCCCGCGTGAAGTCGACCAGCGTGCACGTCGACCGCGCCTGAGCCGGGCCGACGGCCAGACCGGCCCCAGCCCCAGACCCGGCCCCGGACCGAGACCCATCGCTCGTCCCCACCCGCTCCGCCCGTCACCGGCGCGGGTCACCACCGCGCGGCCCCGGCACCCGGCCGGCCGCCGACCCGACCGAGGAGCACCCGCTCATGTCCGCCACCCCGAACGCCCGCCGCATCGCCGCCGCCGCGCTCACCGCCGCCCTGCTCGTACCCCTGTCCGCCTGCGGCAGCAGCGGCGACGAGAAGAAGGCCGACGACGCCGCCCCCTCCGCCTCGGCCCCCGCCTCCGCCGAGGCCAAGGCCGCGAACCTCACCGTGCTCGCCGCGTCCTCCCTCACCGACGTGTTCAACACGGCGAAGGCGGCGTACGAGAAGTCCCACCCCGGCACCAAGGTGACCATCTCCTTCGCCGGTTCCCAGGAACTCGCCGCCCAGGTCAAGCAGGGCGCCCCGGCCGACGCCCTGGTCACCGCCGACACCAAGACCATGGACGGCCTGAAGGCCGAGACCAACGACGCCACGGTCATCGCGAAGAACCGCCTGGTCGTCGCGGCCGGCAAGGGCAACCCCTTCAAGATCGACGAGCTCAAGGACCTCGCCGACTCCAAGATCAAGGTCGTCCTCGCGGCGCCCGAGGTCCCGGTCGGCCGCTACAGCAAGCAGATCCTCGACGCCCAGAAGATCGAGGTGAAGCCGGTCTCCCAGGAGCCCAACGTCCGTGCCGTCCTGAGCAAGGTCGAGCTGGGCGAGGCCGACGCCGGCCTCGTCTACAAGACCGACACCATCAAGTCCGGTGACAAGGTCGTCGCCGTGGACATCCCGGACGAGCAGAACGCCGTCGCCTCCTACCCGGCCGCCACCCTGAAGCAGTCCAAGAACGCCGAGGCCGCCGCCGCGTTCGTGGCCTGGCTGAGCAGCCCCGAGGCGCAGAAGATCCTCCAGGACGCCGGCTTCCAGAAGGCCTAGGGGGTGTCCGGCGGATCAGGGCCGGACACCTCCTAGCCGCCACGGCCGCGGAGGGGGCTGCCCGGTCCGGGGGGACGGGCAGCCCCTTTCGGCGTGTCCGGCGCCCGCGCCGCGCCCGTACGCTCCGTAGGATCCCTCCCCGGCCCCGACCAGGAACCCCCATCACCCCATGAGCAGACTCCGCACCCGCACCCGGCCCCCCGTGACGCTGGCGCTCCCCGCGCTGCTCGCCGTCGCGTTCCTGCTGCTGCCGCTCATCGGCATCCTCACCCGTACGCAGTGGGGCGAACTCGGCGCCCACCTCACCAGCCCCGGTGTGGTCACGGCCCTGAAGCTCTCGCTGCTGGTGTCCGTGTGGGCGCTCGGCCTCTCGCTGCTCCTCGGGGTGCCGCTCGCCTGGCTGCTGGCCCGGGTCGAGTTCAAGGGCAAGGCCTTCGTCCGTTCGCTGGTGCTGCTGCCGATGGTGCTGCCGCCGACCGTCGGCGGCGTCGCACTGCTGCTCGGCTTCGGACGGCGCGGACTGCTCGGGCCGTGGCTGGAGGACACCTTCGGCGTCACACTGCCCTTCCACACGTCCGGGGCGGTCGTCGCGGCGACCTTCGTCGCCATGCCCTTCCTGGTGATCAGCCTGGAGGGGGCGCTCGGCGGGCTGAAGCAGAGCTACGAGGAGACCGCCGCCTCCCTCGGCGCCCCGCCGGTCCGGGTGTTCTTCACCGTCACCATGCCCATGGTCGCCCCCGGCCTGATCGCGGGCGCCGCCCTCACCTGGGCCCGCGCGCTCGGCGAGTTCGGCGCGACCATCACCTTCGCCGGCAACCTGCCGGGCACCACCCAGACCCTGCCGCTCCAGGTGTACCTGCTGCTCCAGGACCAGCCCGAGGCGGCCACCTCGGTCTCGCTGCTGCTGCTCGCCATCGCCATGGGCGTGCTCATCGCCCTGCGCGGCCGCTGGACCGGCACGCCCGCGGCCGCGAACCCCGGGGCCGGGCCGGAAGCACCCGCCCCCGCCCTCTCCGAGGAGTCCCCCGCCCCCGCACCGGCCCCCGCACCGGCCGATGGCGGCCGCTGGCCCCTGCACGCCGAGGTCACCGGCTTCAACGAGCTCACCCTCGACGCAGGACCCGGCACCACCATCGCCGTGGTGGGCGAGAACGGCGCCGGCAAGACCACCCTGCTGCGCGCCCTGCTCGGCCTGACCCCGCGCGCCCGCGCCGAGCTGCGGCTCGGGGACACCGACGTCACCGCCCTGCCCCCGCACCGGCGGCAGGTGGCCTGGGTCCCGCAGGACGGGGCGCTGTTCCCGCACCTGAGCGCCCTGGCCAACACCGCGTACGGGCTTCGCGCCCGCCGGGTCGGGCGCGCCGAGGCCCGCCGCGAGGCGCAGCTGTGGCTGGACCGGCTCGGCGTGGGCCACCTCGCGCAGCGCCGGCCCGCGCAGCTGTCGGGCGGTCAGGCGCAGCGGGTGGCCCTCGCCCGGGCGCTGGCCGCCCGGCCCCGGCTGCTGCTGCTCGACGAGCCCCTCGCCGCCCTCGACCAGACGACCCGGGCGCACGTGCGGCACACCCTGCGCAGGCACCTGGCGGGCTTCGGCGGGGTCTGCCTGATCGTCACGCACGACCCCGTCGAGGCGGTGTCGCTGGCCGACCGGGTCCTCGTACTGGCCGACGGGCGCACCCTCCAGGACGCGCCGCCCGCCGAGGTCGCCCGGCATCCGCGCTCGCCTTGGGTGGCCCGGATGCTGGGCCGCAACGCCTGGCCCGGCACCGCCTCCGCCGAAGGGCTCCTCCTCGCGGGAGGCGGCCGGCTGGTGGTGGCGGAGACGCTGCCGGAGGGGGCGCAGGCCCTGGCGATCATCGCCCCGGAGGCGGTGTCGCTGCACCGGGACCGCCCGGAAGGCAGCCCCCGCAACGTCTGGCCGGGCACCGTACGGGAGGTCACCTCGGCCGGCAGCCGGCTGCGCGTGCTCGTCGCCCCGGCCGAGGCGCCCGACCTGGTCGCGGAGATCACCCCGGAGGCAGCCGCCGAGCTCGGCGTGGCCGACGGCGCGCCGGTGTGGACGAGCGTGAAGGCCACCGAGGTCACGCTGGTGCCTCTCTAGGGCCGTCTCCGGCCGGCGGGGGTGGCCGGGAACGGCCGGCGGGGCGAACGGTTTGGACGCCGGACGCGGCACTGGCATATGTTCAGCGCTGCCCGGACCGGCGTTCGACCGGCCGGTGCCGCGTTCACCACCGCACTTTCGCACGTCCCGTGGGGGGTCCTTCACCATGTCCTTCAGCGCGCCCGGATCTCCGCCGCCACCTCAGGCCCCCGGCTCGCAGCCGCCGTACGGGGCGACCCCGTACCCGGCCGGCCCTCCGCTTCCCGGAACCCCCTACCCCGGCCAGGCCTTCCCGTTCCCACCGCCGCCGCCCGTGCAGCGGCTGCGCTCCCCGCGGGGCCTCGCGACCGCGCTGACCGTGCTGCTCTGCGGGGCGGCCGTGGTCAGCCTCTTCTCGGCCGCCGCCAACCTGAACACGTGGTCGCTGATGGAGGACGTCGCCGCGGACCCCTCCTCGGTACCGGACGACACCCTCGACCAGTCCGACGTGCTGACCGGACTCGCCTCGGGCCTCCACTGGCTGGCCCTGCTCGTCACGGCCGTGGTCTTCGTCATCTGGTTCCACCGGGTCCGCGTCAACGGCCAGGTCTTCCGCCCCGACGCCTTCACCCTGGCGAGCGGCTGGGCCATCGGCTCCTGGTTCGTCCCCGTCGGCAACCTCTTCCTGCCGTACCGGGTGGCGAAGCAGACCTGGGAGGCGAGCGTCCAGCTCGCGCCGGACGGCTCGTACCGCCACGTGTCCACGGCGCCCGTGACCTCGTGGTGGATCGTGTGGGCCGTGTCGCTGGTCCTCGACCGGGTCCTCAACGCGCTGTACGTCCGCGCCGAGACCCCCGAGAGCCTGCGCGAGGTCTCGGTGCTCGGTGTCGTCACCGACCTGACGACGGTCGCCGCGGCCGTCCTCGCCATGGTGTTCGTCCGCAAGCTGACGGCCCTGCAGAACGTGAAGGCCGCTCAGGGCCCGTACGCCGCCGTCTGAAGCCGCTACGCCCCCGTCCGGGGGGCGGCGGGGACGGGTACGGCGAACTCGCACCACACGCACTTCCCGGCGCCCCGGGGCTCCACGCCCCAGGCGTCCGCGAGCCGTTCGACCAGCAGCAGGCCGCGGCCCGACACCGCCCAGTCGTCGGCCTCCCGGCGGCGGGGCAGGGCACTGCTGCGGTCCTCGACCTCGATCCGGATCCGGCCCGCGGCGGTCAGCCTCAGCGCGACCTGGCCGCCGCCGTCGGTGTGGACGAGGGCGTTGGTCATCAGCTCGTCCGCCGCCAGCTCGATCTCGTCGGCCCGGTCCCGGGCGCCCCAGGCGGCCACCGCCGCCCGGATCAGGTGCCGGGCCATCGCCGGTCCGTCCACGTCGCCCGGTACCAGGCGCTGGCGCAGCGGCCCGCCGCCGCGCGGGGCGGGGGTGCCGCGCCGGCGCAGCAGGAGCAGGGCCATGTCGTCCCCGCCGCCCGCGTCCCCGACGAGGTCGCACAGCACGTCGGCGAGTTCCTCGACGTCGGCCGGGCCGTGTTCGGCGGCCTCCATGAACTCCCGCATCCCGGTCTCGGAGTCGCCGCCGGGCCGTTCGACGAGGCCGTCGGTGCACAGCAGCAGGGTGTCCCCGGGGTGCAGTTCGAGCGTGGTGACCGGGTAGCCGGAGCCGCTGCCCGGCTGCTCGCGCGGGGGCAGGCCGAGGGGGAGCCCGCCCGCCACCTGGATCCGGTGGCAGCTGCCGTCCCCGCGCCGCACGACCGGGTCGAGGTGGCCGGCCCGCACGAGGTGCAGCATCCCGGTGTTCAGGTCCAGTTCGGCGTAGGTGCAGGTGGCGAAGCGCTCCGTCGCCAGGTCGCGGAGGAAGGCGGAGGCCCGCGCCAGCGCCGTGCCGGGGGTGTGGCCCTCCAGGACGTAGGCGCGGAGCACGATCCGCAGCTGTCCCATCACGGCCGCCGCGTCCGTGTCGTGGCCCTCGACGTCGCCGATCGTCACCCCGACCCTGCCTTCGCCGAGGGGGACCACGTCGTACCAGTCGCCGCCGATGTCCCGCCCGACCCGGGCGGCCCGGTACCGTACGGCGATCAGCGCGCCCGGCACCCGCGGGATCACCCGGGGCAGCATGGCCCGCTGGAGGCCCTCGGCGAGGTCGTGCTCCTGCTCGAACAGCATGGCCCGCTGGAGTCCCTGCGCGATCCCGCTGCCCAGCGCCACCAGCAGGTTGCGCTCCTCCGCGTCGAAGTCGCCGTCACGGGTGTACAGCAGTCCGAGCGCGCCGACGGGCCGGCCCTGCGCGATCAGCGGCAGGTAGACCCCGCTGCGCACGGCCAGCGGCTCGATGTACGGCCACAGCAGCGGGTAGCGCCGCTGGAACTCCTCGCGCGACGCGAGGAAGACCGGCTGCGTGGTCCGTACGGCCTCGCTCATCGGGAATTCCGCGTCGATGCGGGTGTACTCGATCTCGGGCACGTACGAGCCGAGCTGTCCCTCCGCGACCAGGTGGATCCGGCCGCCGTCGACGATGCCGAGCATGACGCTGACGGCGCCGAGGTGGCCGAGGGCCTCGGGGTCCTTGAGGACGTCGGTCACGTCGTTCACGGTGCGGGCGTGCGCGAGGATCGCGGTGGTCCTCTCGACGACCCCGGTCATCCTGCGCCGTCCTTCGTCCCGCTCCCCCGCGGCCCCGGGTTCCCCGGGGTCCTGGTCGGCGTCGCGGAGGATCCCGATGACCCGGTGCGCGCGACCGTGCGGGTCCCGCAGGACGTGCCCCTGGAGGTGGGTCCAGCCCGGCGTCCCGTCCTCGCGCAGGGTGCGGAAGTACGCCCCGTAGTGGCTGCGGCCGTCCTTCAGCGCCCGCTCCACCCGGGCGTCCAGCCGTTCCGCGTCGCCGGGCACGACGCGGCGGCGCAGTCCGGCGGGGGTCCCGTCGAACTGCTCCGGGCGCAGGTCCAGGACCTCGAGAGCGGTGGTGTCCAGGTACATGCGCCCGCTGTCGAGGTCCCAGTCGAAGGTGCCCATCCGGTTGAGCGCGAGGCTCAGGTCGGGCCGCGCGGGCCAGTCGACCTCCGGGGTCCGTCCCCGCTGGTCCATGCAGCCAGGGTCTCACTGTTCCCCCTGGCTCGGCATGTGCTCCGGGCCGGTCCGGTGGTCCGCCGGGGGCGTGGCCGGCGGCGGGCTGGACACGGTCGGCGGGGCGGTCGTCCGGTCGCCGGTCAGGGCCGGCGGGCGTACGGACCGCGTGGCCTGGGGCGTGCCCTTCTCCGTGGGAGGGCCGGTGTCCGTCGGGGTCCCCGCACCGGTCGGGCCGTCGGTCGGGGCCGGGGGCCGCGAGGCAGGGGTCGGGTGCTGGGTCGGGGTCGGGTGCTGGAGCGGGGTCGGGGGCGGGGTCGGGTGCTGGGGCAGCTCCGACGGGGTGACGACGAGCGGCGGAGGAAGGACCTCCGGCGGGGAGACCGTCGGCGGGGAGACGACCGGGGGCGAGACCACCGGCGGGGACACGACGGGCGGGGAGACGACGGGCGGGCCGACCGGCGGCCTGACGGGCCTGTCGGGCCGGGGAGCGGCGCCGCGGTCGCGTTCCAGCCAGCGGCGGTCGTGGTGGTCGTAGATGACGAACTTCCGCACGACCGTCACCGACGGCGCGACGACCACCACCTGTGCCGGGCGGTACGAGGACCAGGGCCGGCCGAACCGCTTCGGATCGGCCTTCAGCGGCACCGGCGGGCCCAGCGGGTTCCCGCAGGCGCAGCGCACCCTCGGTATCCCCCGGTCGTCCACCAGAACGGCCGTCCCGGCCTGGAGCACGGCCTGGTAGGGGGTGGCCCGGCCGTCGCGGTAGCCGTGGTTGGTGACCCGTGTGTCGATCCGCAGCTGCACCGGGGTGAGCGAGCGCAGGTGGCCCGGGACGGCCGCCGGCCGGATGCCGAGGGCCGAGGCGAAGGCGGCGTTCCTGGCGGGCTGCGAGGTCAGGGCGGTGATCTGCCTCTCCACGTCGCAGCTGGCGACGTCCTTCGTGCCGCCGTAGAGCCCGGGCGAGGAGCCGCTGACGCTGCGGGTGCCCGCGGCCGCGGTGGGCGTGGCGGTGCCCTGCGGCGGGCTTTCGGGCGGCGGGGTGGCCTGCTTCGCCGCGGTGGACTCGGTGAAGGGGTCCCGCCCGGCCTCCGCGGCAGGCTGGAGGAACACCTCGGCCGCGGCCCGCTGCGGGGTTCCGCCACCGCCGGGCCTGGTCAGCACCACCACCAGGGTGACCACCGCGGCGAGCGCCACGGCCAGCGTCGCCAGCCCGGGCACCGACCGCCACCAGGGCCCCCGGGGCGGCCCCCCGGCGCCGGGTCCGCTCTCGGGCGGTTGCGGGGGTTCCCCGCCGCCGCCCGAGAGCGGACCGGACGGCGGACCGGTCGGCCGCCCGGACGACGGCTGTGACGGCTGGGGCGGCCGCTCACCGGAGGGTTGCGTGGTCACGGGCTCCTCTTCCCAGGCGGAGGAATCCGGGGAAATGGCATGAATCCCAGGAACACCGGGGATTTCCGGCACTCTTGCCGACCATTGTGTGCGCCGTCCAGGTGGTGCCCGCAAGCCGGGGATGCCACCGTGGCAAGGTGAGCCGTACCTCCGCGAGTGCTTCCGCGAGCAGCTCCGCGGGTACCTCCGCCAGGGCTTGGCGGGACGCCCTCGTCGCCGTCGCGGCGGGCTTCGCGGTGATGACCGCGGTGGCCGCCGCCGCGCTGGCCTGCGCCGGCGCCGGCGATCTGCCCGGCGGGGCGTTCCCCCGGGTGGTCGCCGCGGTCGTCGTGATGGCGGCCGGGGGTTCGGTCGAGGTCTCCGGTGACGCGGGGTTCCTGGCGGGCGCCGACGCGAGCCTGTCCGTACTCCCGCTCTCGGTGAGCGTGGCCGGGGCGCTCACCACCGGGTGCCTCTTCCTGCGCCCGCTGCGCCACCGGGCGGTGGCCGGGACCCGCGAACTGCTCGCCCGGGCGGGCCGGTCGGCGGTGCTGTGGCTGGCGCTGCTCACCCTGTTCGCGCTCCTGGCCCGCCGGACCTTCGGCCTGTCCACCGGCGACTCCCCGCTCGGGGAGATCGGCGAACTGCTCGACTCCGCCCCGACCGTGGGCTTCCGGGCCGCGCTCGGGCCCACCCTGCTGGGCGGACTGCTGTGGTTCCTGGGCCTGTTGCTGATCGCCCTGCTGGTCTCGCGCCGCACCCCGCTCCCGCCCGGGCTGCTCCGCTTCCACACGGCGGTGCGGCCGGCCGCCCACGCGACGGCCGTGCTGCTCCTGGCGTACGTGGCCCTCGGCATCGGCGTCGGCCTGGTGGCGGCGGCCACCCAGGGGCACGCGGCCCGCACCCTGGCGGTGCTGCTGCTCGGACTGCCGAACCTGGCCTGGCTCGCCCTGACCACGGGCTTCGGCGGCGCCTGGCGGGGCGTGGCCGAGGGGCCGTTCGGCCTGCCGGTGCCGCCGCTGCTGGACCAGGTGCTGCGCGGCCCCGTGCCGTCCACGGTCGACGTGGCCTCGCTCGCGCAGCGCGACTCCCGGGCCTGGTGGCTGGTCGTGGTGGCCGCCGTCGCGCTGCTCGGCACGGGCGTGCTGGCCGCCGCGCGCTCGCCCGCGCGGGTCCGGCCCTGGCAGCACGCGGTGCACCTGGCGGTGGCGCTGGGCCTGGCCACCCTGACGGTGTGCCTGCTGGCCGGGGTCCAGGCCCGGTTCGGGCTGTCGCTGCTGGGGCTCGGGGACGTCTCCGGCCTCGGCGGCCGGGTCGAGCTCACCCCGTACCTCTGGCGCACGACCGGCCTCGCGCTCCTGTGGGGCGCGGTGGCCGGCTTCCTCGGCGCCCTTCTGGCCCGCCCCCTGCGCCACCCCGGCCGGGCGCCCTAACGCCCCCTGAACACCGGCAGCGCCCACCGCGGCGGCGGAGGCGGCGGGCCGTGCTCCGACGGGCCCGGCTCCGGCGCTCCGGCGCCCGCCCGGCGCAGCGCGCCGGTGAACTCCAGGCAGGTGCCCCACCGCTCCTCGGGCTGCTTCGCGAGGGCCTTGGCCAGCGCGTCGTCCACCGCGGCCGGGAGCTCCGGGCGGCGTTCGCTCGGCGGGGGCGGGGGGTCGTGCTGGTGGGCCCAGAGCAGGGCCATGTCGTCCTCGCGGCGGAACGGCGGGCCGCCGGTGAGCATCTCGTGGACCACGCAGCCGAGGCTGTAGACGTCGCAGCGCCCGTCGGCCGGTTTCCCGGCGATCTGCTCGGGCGCGACGTAGTCCAGGGTCCCGACGAACTGTCCGACGCTGGTGAACCCGGTGAGCGAGAGGGACTTCTTCGTCAGGCCGAAGTCCGTCAGGTAGACGTGCTCGGGGTGCTCGCTGTCGGTGCCCTCGGCGACGAGGATGTTGCCGGGCTTCACGTCCCGGTGGACCAGGTCGTGGGCGTGGGCGGCGTCGAGTGCCGAGGCGACCTGGCCGGCGATCCGGGCGGCCGTCTCCACGGGCAGCGGGCCCGTGCGGTCGAGCAGGGCCCGCAGGTCCTGGCCGGCGACGTAGCGCATGGCGATGTAGAGGATGCCGTCCGTCTCGCCGGCCTCGAAGACGGGCACGATGTGCGGGTGGTCGATGGCGGCCGCGACCTTCGACTCGTGGGTGAAGCGCTGCCGGAAGGTGTCGTTGCGGGCGAGTTGGGGGGCCAGCAGCTTCAGCGCGACGGTGCGGTCCAGGCGCAGGTCCCGGGCGCGGTAGACGACGGCCATCCCGCCGCGCCCGATCTCGTCCTCGACGAGGTAGCCGGCGAACCGCGTACCGGTCAGTTCCGAGGCCCGCCCGACGGGTCGTCCGGCGTCCGCCATCAGCGCCCTCCCCCGTCGGGGCGGTCCGCGACGCGCGTGGGCTCGTGCGGTGCTTCCGGTACGACGGCCGCCGCGTCGGTGTCCGGCTCCCCCGGCTCCGGCTCCGGCGCGGGCGGAGCTCCCGGTTCCGAGACGACCGCGTAGGTGGTCAGACGGCTCCCGTCGGTGTACACCCACCGTCCCGCCGCCTCCTCGTACAGCCATACGGACTCGCCGTCGATCACGATCCCGGCGCGCAGGCCCCCTACGGCCTGCCGGAAGCCGTCGCCGGCGGCTCCGGGGACGGTCTCCCGCAGGGCCCGCCGGTAGCGGTCGAGGGCGTCGGCCGTCCGGGTGAGGAGCGGTTCGGGGTCCTCGGTCCGTTCGAGGGGCCGGCCCGCGGTCGGCGGCGGCTGGGGCACCGCGACGAGCAGCCGTCCGTCGACCCAGGCGGACCAGCCGTTGGCGCACAGGATCTCCCCCCATTCGCCGCGCCGGGACAGCAGCCGGACGGGGAGGAAGGGGTCGAGGGCGGCGGTGGGCCGGGAGACGTCGGGGGCCTCCCAGGCGGGCAGCCCGTCCTGCGGGACCACGTGGGTGGGGCGGAAGCCGGCGCCGGGCTCCGGGGAGTCGGTCATGGCCGGGCCTACTTCCGCATCACGGCGGGCTCGTGGCGCCGCAGCAGCCGGGCGACCAGCACTCCGAAGAGCACGGACAGGGCGGCCAGCATGCCGACGTCCAGCAGCCAGACCCCGGCGGAGTGGGCGAAGAGGGGGTCGTCGGCGAGGGTGCCGGGCACGATCCGGCCGAGGTCGACGGTGCCCGCCATGGCGCCGAGCGCCCAGCGGGAGGGCACCAGCCAGGCCAGCTGTCCGATCACCGGTACCCCGTCGAGCTGGAGCAGCGCCCCGCAGAAGACCACCTGCACGATGGCGAGGAGGACCAGCAGGGGCATGGTGACCTCCTCCTTCCTGACCAGCGCGGAGACCAGCAGGCCGAGCATCATGGCGGTGAAGGACAGCAGGGCGACGGCCAGGGTGATCTCGGCGAGCCGGGGCAGGAAGACCCCGGTGGCACCGGGCGGTCCGAGCCGCACCCCGAACAGGCCGACGAGGGTCAGTACGACGGCCTGGGCCACGGTGATCGCGCCCAGGACCACCACCTTGGACATCAGGTAGGCACCCCGCGACAGTCCGACGGCGCGTTCGCGCTGGTAGATGACCCGTTCCTTGACGAGTTCGCGGACCGCGTTGGCGGCTCCGGTCAGTACGCCGCCGACGCACAGGATGAGCAGGGCGTTGACCGCGGTCTCCTGGGTGAGGGCGCTGCCGGCCAGGGCGCGGGCCATGGCGCCCATCACGAAGGGCAGCGCGACCATGATGACGAGGAAGGTGCGGTCGGCGCCGAGGGCGGTGGCGTAGCGGCGGACCAGCGTGGAGAGCTGGGAGCGCCGGCTCTGCGCCTGGGGCGGCGGGTCGGCGAAGCCGGCCGGGCCGGGCGGTGCGGCGTCCCGGGCGCGGGGGCGGCGGCCGGCGCCCGCCACGTACGTACGGTGCTGCGGCGAGGCCTCGTACTGGCCCGCCCAGTCGCGGTCCTGCTGGTTCTCGAAGGCCTCGAAGGCTTCGGGCCACTGGTCGAAGCCGAAGAAGCCGAGGGTCTCCCCGGGCGGCCCGTACCAGGCGACGCGGCCGCCGGGGGCGAGGACCAGGAGCCGGTCGCAGACGTCGAGGCTGAGGACGCTGTGGGTGACGACGATGACGGTGCGGCCGTCGTCGGCGAGGCCGCGCAACATGTGCATGACCGAGCGGTCCATGCCGGGGTCGAGGCCGGAGGTGGGCTCGTCGAGGAAGAGCAGGGAGGGCTTCGTCAGCAGCTCCAGGGCCACGGAGACGCGTTTGCGCTGGCCGCCGGAGAGGCTGTGGATGGGCTGGTCGGCGCGCTGCCCGAGGCCGAGTTCGCCGATGACCTCGTCGACCCGGGCGAGCCGTTCGGCCTTGCCGGTGTCCTGCGGGAAGCGCAGTTCGGCGGCGTAGGCGAGGGCTCGGCGGACGGTGAGCTGGGCGTGCAGGATGTCGTCCTGGGGGACGAGCCCGATGCGGGAGCGCAGTTCGGCGTAGTCGCGGTAGAGGTCCCGGCCGTCGTAGAGGACGGTGCCGTGGTCGGCGGGGCGCAGTCCGGTGAGGGCGCCGAGGAGGGTGGACTTCCCGGCGCCGCTGGGGCCGACGACGGCGAGCAGGCATTTGCCTCCGACGGGGAAGGAGACGTGGTCGAGGAGGGTCTTGCGGCCGTGGTCGACGGCCACGGCGAGGTCCTGGACGTCGAGGGAGACCTCGCCGGTGTCGGTGTACTCCTGGAGCTGGTCGCCGACGAGGCAGAAGGCCGAGTGGCCGATGCCGACGATGTCGCCCTCGGTGACGGGGGCCCGTCCGACGGGGGCGCCGTTGAGGTAGGTGCCGTTGTGGCTGCCGAGGTCGGCGATCTCGTGGGTGCCGTCGGCGAGGGCGCGCAGTTCGGCGTGTCTGCGGGAGACCACCAGGTCGTCGATGACGAGGTCGTTGCCCGGGCCGCGGCCGATGCGGAGGGCGGTGCGGGCGGGCAGCGGCCGGATGCTGGTGGGGCTGCGGAAGGTTCCGGTCATGGCCGGGTCGGCGACCCGGGAGGGGCGGGAGGCGGCGGCGCGGGGCGGCGTACGGCTGCTGAGGAGGGCGCGCGGGCCGTCCTGGGCGCTGCCGAATCTCAGTTCGCTGCCGGGGCCGACGGCCCATTCGCGGACGCGGTGGCCGTCGGCCCAGGTGCCGTTGGTGCTGTCCTCGTCCTCCAGGGTCCAGTGGTCGCCTTCGGGGCGCAGGACGGCGTGGTGCCAGGAGACGCGGTCGTCGTCGAGGCAGATCTCGCAGAGGGGGTCGCGGCCGACGCGGTAGCTCCGGCCCGGGCTCATCTCGGTGGAGCCCATGGCGGTTTCCAGGACGAGTTCGGGCGCGGTCGCCGCACCGGGCCGCTGGACCATGGACAGATTTTCCCATGAACGGCCGCAACCGGCAGAAGGACCATCGCCGCAGGTCAGAGGGTTCTTATGGGGAATGACAACGGTCCCCGTTGCAGCCTTTGCCGATCTCGTCGCGGTGCGCTTCACTTCACGCGTCGGAACCGAACAAACGGGGGAAGCCATGAGCCGGCACGACCACGACCACGCGTACGAGCACACCGGGGCGGACCACGCCGGGCACGGGCACGACGGGCACGGCCACGGTCACGGCGGGCACAGCCACGGCGTGGACCCGGACGCCGACCGCCGCTGGCTGGCGATCGCGCTCGCCCTGATCGGCGGCTTCATGGCCGTCGAGGTGGTCATCGGCGTGATGGCCCACTCGCTGGCCCTGATCTCCGACGCCGCGCACATGCTGACGGACGCCGTCTCGATCGTCCTCGCGCTGATCGCGATGCGGCTGGCGGCGCGCCCGGCGCGGGGCGGGTTCACGTACGGCCTCAAGCGGGCGGAGATACTCTCCGCGCAGGCCAACGGGCTGACCCTGCTGCTGCTGGCGGTCTGGCTGGCGTACGAGGCGGTGCGGCGGCTGCTGGACCCGCCGCCGGTGGAGGGCGGGCTGGTGCTGGTGACGGCGCTGGCCGGGATCGTGGTGAACGTCGGCGCGGCCTGGTGCATCTCGCGGGCGAACCGGTCCTCGCTCGCCGTGGAGGGCGCCTACCAGCACATCCTGAACGACCTGTTCGCCTTCATCGGGACGGCGGTGTCCGGTCTGATCGTGCTCACGACCGGTTTCGTGCAGGCCGACGCGATCGCCACGCTCGTGGTGGTGGTGCTGATGGTCAAGGCGGGCTACGGGCTGGTCCGGGAGTCGGGGCGGATCTTCCTGGAGGCCGCGCCGGCGCACGTGGACCCGGACGCGGTCGGCGACCGGCTGGTGGCCCACGTGCCCGTCACCGAGGTGCACGACCTGCACATCTGGACGATCACCTCCGGGCAGGCGGCCCTGTCCGCGCACGTGCTGGTGGAGCCGGCGGGCGACTGCCACGCGGTGCGCCGGGAGCTGGAGCTGCTGCTGGCGAAGGAGTACGGGATCACGCACACCACCCTCCAGGTGGACCACGTCCAGGACGCCCTGCTGTCGGTGGGCCGGCCGGGCGAGGACCCCCAGGGCGCGGACCCGCACTGTGCGGACGCCCACGGGCCGGTGCACCGCGAGGGGCCGCACGCGCACTGACGGCCCGCTTCCGGTGGCCGGTTACGGACGGCCGATCACTGAGCGGGGCTCCGGCGGGGCATGTATGGCCCCCGTGACGGATGCGAAGAGGTACAGGCGGAGCGCCGGCCTGCTGTTGTTCCGCCGGACCGCGCAGCACGGGGTGGAGGTGCTGCTCGGCCACATGGGCGGTCCCCTGTGGGCCGGGCGGGACGCCGGGGGCTGGGCGATCCCGAAGGGCGAGTACGGGCCGGACGAGACGCCCCGGGACGCGGCCCGCCGGGAGTTCGCGGAGGAGCTGGGGGTGCCCCCGCCGGAGGGCGACTACCTGCCGCTGGGCGAGGTGCGGCTGAGCAGCGGGAAGCTCGTGACCATCTGGGCGGTGGAGGCGGACCTCGACCCGGCGCTGACGGTGCCGGGCACCTTCACGATGGAGTGGCCCCCGCACTCGGGCATCGAGCGGGAGTTCCCCGAACTGGACCGGGTGGCCTGGTTCGCTCCCCCGATCGCACGGAACAAGCTGATTGTCGGTCAAATTCCGTTCCTGGAGCGATTGCTGGTGCTATTGGCGGATTGACCTGACCTTTACTTGCCAACAAACCCTACCTGCGTGGACATTGCACATATGACGAACGTCGTGCTGGTGGGAACCCTGGACACCAAGGGTGTCGAGTACGGCTGGCTGCGCGAGAGGCTGCTGCGCGCCGGCGTCGAAGTGGTGCTGGTGGACACGGGGATCATGGGAGAACCCCGGGTGCCCGCCGACGTGCCGCGCGAAGCGGTGGCGCGGGCGGCGGGCACGGAACTGTCGGAACTGCGCGCGGCCGCCGACCGGGGCGCGGCCGTGACCACGATGGCCCGGGGCGCCGAGGCGACCCTGTTACGCCTGCACGCCGAGGGCCGGCTGCACGGCGTGCTCGCGATCGGGGGCAGCGGCGGCACCTCCATCGCCACCCGGGCGATGCGGGCGCTGCCCCTGGGCGTGCCGAAGGTGATGGTCTCGTCGATGGCGTCCGGGGACGTGTCCCCGTACGTGGGCTCGGCGGACATCACCATGATGTACAGCGTGGTGGACATCGCCGGGATCAACAGCGTCTCGGCCCCGGTGCTGGCCAATGCCGCGGAGGCCGTCGCCGGGATGGCGAAGGGGTTCGCGCGCGCCGCGCTGGACCGCAGCCGGCCGGCCCGCCTGGGCTCGGGCTCGCGGCCGCTGGTGGCGGCGAGCATGGCCGGGGTGACCACGATCGGCGTGGACGCGGCCCGGGAGCGGCTGGAGGAGCTGGGGTACGAGGTCCTGGTCTTCCACGTCAGCGGCGCGGGCGGCCGCACCCTGGAGAAGCTGGCCGGGCAGGGCGTCTTCGCGGGAGTGCTGGACCTGACCCTGAGCGAGCTCGCCGACGACCTGTGCGGGGGCATCCTGACCGCCGGCCCCGACCGGCTCAGTGCGGCCGGGCGGGCCGGGATCCCCCAGGTGGTGAGCCTGGGGGCGCTGGACATGGTGAAGTTCGGGCCGCTGGAGACCCTGCCCGAACGGGCCCGCTACCGCCGGGTCCGCGTCCACAACCCCTCGATCACGGTGATCCGTACGACCGAGTCGGAGTGCGCGGAGCTGGGGCGGCGGGTCGCCGCGAAGCTGCGCGCGGCGACCGGGCCGACGGCGGTGTGCGTCCCGCTGCGCGGACTGTCCACGCTCGGCGCGCCGGACGGCCCGTACCACGATCCGCGTGCGGACCTGGCGCTGTTCTCGGCGCTGCGCGAGGGGCTGCGGGGCAGTGCGGCCCGGCTCTACGACTACGACACCCACATCAACGACCCGTCCTTCGGGCGGGCGGCGGCCGACCGGCTGCACGCGATGATCGGGGCCGTGTCGGCGGCGGCCTGACCACGATCCGAGACGTGCGGCGGGGTTGGGAACCGGCCGTGGCGGAAAAGCCGTCCTCCGGATGAAAAACAGGCCGGCGGGCGGCCGGCCGGTGACGCCGCGGACGGGGGCGCATGATGGGCAACGGCTGGACGGTACCCGGTTACACCGAGGTACGTGAGCTCGGCTCGGGCGGCAGCGGCCGGGTCGTGCTCGCGCTCCACGACGCCACGGGCACGGCGGTCGCGGTGAAGTACCTCAGCGACCGGATGCGCGAGGACCCCGCCTTCGTCCGGGAGTTCCGCGCCGAGGCGCGGCTGCTGGGCGGGCTGGTGTCGCCGTACGTGGTGGGCCTGTACGAGTACGTGGAGGCGCCGGCCGGCGCGGCGATCGTGATGGAGCTGGTCGACGGGATCTCCCTGCGCGCCGTGCTGCGGGAGTCGGGGCGGGCGGACGCCGAGGCCGCGCTGGTGGTGCTGAAGGGCTCCCTGCTCGGGCTGGCCGCCGCCCACCGGGCGGGTGTCGTGCACCGGGACTACAAGCCGGAGAACGTACTGGTCGCACCCGACGGCTCCTCCAAGCTGGTGGACTTCGGGATCGCGGCGGGCCGCGGCACCACCCCCGGCGTGGCGGGCACCCCCGCCTACATGGCGCCCGAGCAGTGGCAGGGGCAGCCGGCCTCGCCGACGGCCGACGTGTACGCGGCGACCGCGACCTTCTTCGAGTTCCTGACCGGCCGCAAACCGTACGACGGGGCGAGCTTCGCCGAGCTCGCCGTCCAGCACATCGAGGCCCCGGTCCCGGAGACCGAGGCCCCCGAGCCGGTGCGCCCGCTCATCCGTCGGGGTCTGGCCAAGCGGCCGGAGCAGCGCCCGGAGAACGCCGAGGCGTTCGTGGCCGAGCTGGAAGCGGTGGCGGTGGCCGCGTACGGGCCCCAGTGGGAGGAGCGCGGGCAGCGCAAGCTCGCCGCGCTGGCGGCCCTGCTGCCGCTGCTGTTCCCCTCGGCGGCCGGCGCGGCGGCGGGCACCACCGCGGTGGCCACCACCTCGATCGGCGGCGGCTCGGGCTGGGCACCGGGGCGCGGCGGCTGGCTGGCGACGGGGCTGGCGCTGGTACTGGGAGCGGTGCTGGTGCTCACGACGGACGCGGGCGCCGGCACCCCGCCGGGGGCCTCGGCGCTCAGCGACTTCGCCACGACGGGCCCGGCCACGCCGGGACCCGCGACGCCCGCGCCCGGGCCGTCCGCCCCGCCCTCGGCGTCCGCGAGCCCTTCCGTGTCCGCGTCGCCGAGCGCCTCGGCGTCCCCGACGCCCACGCCGATGCCGACGCCCTCGCACTCGGCGAGCCGGAGCCCGTCGCCGAGCCCGACGCCGAAGCCGACGGTGAGCCACTCGCCGACCCCGGCGCCCTCCCCCACGCTCCGGGTGACCAAGCTCGGCGTCTCGCTCAGGCCCGGGGTCTACCGGGGCGAGGCGACCGTCTCGTTGGCGGCCCAGGGCAGCGGTCCGGTCACCGTCGTACTGGAGTGGTTCCTCGGCAGCTCGCAGGGGGCCTACTCCGTGCCCGACGGCACCGACACCGTCGTCGTCCAGGCCGGCTCCGTGGCCCCCGTGATCCAGGCCCACGACTTCAGCCGCGGCCACGGCTGCTACGGCGGGGTGCGGGTCACCACCCGGCCGGCCGCCGCGAACGGCCCGGCCGCCGCCTCCGCCCTGCTGTACCGCTGCCAGGACCAGGAGGTCCCGCGATGAGCGATCCCCGCGTCCCGCAGGACCCCGCCGACGACGAGTACAGCGCCACCGTGCTCGGCAGCCACTGGTTCAGCGGCCCGCCGCCCCCGGCGGACGCGGCGCCCGACCGGGTCGAGGGTTCCGTGCTGCGGTTCGGGCCGGGGGTGACGGCGGCCATGGCCCCGCCGTTCCCCGTGGTGCCCGGGCCGCCGCCCGGGCCGCGGCCGCCCGCGCGGCGCGGCGGGGGCTGGCGGCGGTACACCCTGGCGGCCGTGGTGCTGGCCGCCGTGCTCGGCTACCTGGCCTGGCAGCGGTTCGGCCCGGCCGTCGAGGTGCGGGAGGTGGCGGTGTCCACCGACCCGCGGGGTCCCGGGTGCGGCGCGGCTGCCGATGTGGTGGCCGTCGTACGCACCGACGGGCGCCCGGGGACCCTCACCTACCGCTGGGTCCGCAGCGACGGCACCCGGTCGGAGGAGCTCACGGAGCGGTTGCCCGCCGGGCGGAAGGAGGCCGTGCTGCACCTGCTGTGGACCTTCCAGGGCACGGGCAGCTACCCGGCGCGGGCCGAGCTCCAGCTGATCTCGCCCGTCGAGCGGACCGCGGCGGCCGAGTTCACCTACCGGTGCCCCCGGTAGCGGGGAGCCTGATCACGGCGCGTCCGCCGTCGAGGTCGACGCGGGAGTGCGGCGGGGCGCCGTCCTCCTCGTCGTCGCGCATGACGAGGGCGCTCCGGCGTTCCTTCAGCTCGTGCTGCTTGCCCGGCGAGAAGCTGGCGTGCAGCTGCTCGAAGCCGGTGGAGGAGATCTGCCCCTGGCGGCCGTTCCACCGCCAGGGCAGCAGCCCGGCGCGGCCGGCGCGCACGAGCGCGAGGTCCAGGAAGGCCATCGCGGTGAGCAGCAGCGCGAGTCCCGGCAGGGTCATGAAGACGGCGAAGCCCATGGCCCGACCGTAGCCCACCGTCGTGCCCGGGGGCAGGGGCCAGGAGCCGTACTTCCGGCCGGGGTGGGTGTGGCCGTCCGGCCGAGGCCCGGGCGGCGGCCTCGCTGGTTGACTCGCAGACGTAGACGAGGGCGTGCAGGACGTCCTCAGGCACCCCTGCGTGCCGCGTTCCGGCATGCGACACCCCAACGGAACGCGGCCGTCCCGCACGGATGCCGAGTCCGCGCGGGAGGCCCGCGGCCGCTTTGGGGAGCGGCCGCGGGCCGTTTCGCGTTCCCGTCCCCCGCCGCAACCGGGGGACGGTGCCCGTGGGGAGCGGCCGGCGGGACGGCGCCGGACGGCTCCCGGTCCGGACGGGTTGTTCCGTCCGGAGGTCTCGTGGACTAGGTCCAGGGTCTAGAAGCGCGCGTGGGCGGTGATGTCGGCCTGGAACTCCCCGGTCATCGCGGGGGTGACCGTCGGCCTGCACTGCGCGACGGCCGCCAGGTAGTCCTCCGTGGTGGCGCCGAGCTGCGCGGCCGCCGCGCCGCGCGCGCCCACCGCCTCCAGGTCCCGTTCGAAGGACGCCTGCGCGGCGGTCCGCGCGGCGTGCTCGATGTCGGCCGGGGTGAACAGCTCGGTCGCCGCCACCAGTGCCGCCACGTCCACGCCGGTCCGCCCGGCCGTGTAGCGCGACCAGATCGCGGCGCGCGCTCCGGCGTCGGGGGTGCCGATGGGGATCAGGTAGTCGAAGCGGCCGGGCCGCAGGAAGGCCGGGTCCAGGGAGCGGATGGAGTTGGTCGCGCAGACCAGCAGCCGCTCGTCGCCCTCCCGGAAGCCGGGGATCAGCTTGAGCAGCTCGTTCGTCACGCCGTGGATGCCGCCCGGCTGCGCCGGCTCGGTGCGGACGGGTGCGATCTCCTCGACCTCGTCGATGAAGACGAGGACCCGCTCCAGCTCGGCGATCCGGGCGAAGGCGACGCGCAGCGCGGCGGCGAGGTTGCCCTCGTCGGCGAGGCGGGACGGCAGCAGCTCCACGAACGGCCAGCCCAGCCGGGAGGCGATGGCGCGGGCGAAGGTGGTCTTGCCGGTACCGGGCGGCCCGAAGAGGGTGATCGCGCGCGGCGGCCGCACCCCGTGTGCGGCGGCCCGCTCCGGTTCGGCGAGCGGGAGGACCACGCGCCGTTCGATGAGCTCCTTCTCCTTCTCCATGCCGGCGACCTTGGCCCACAGGTCGTTGGGCAGGAAGCGGCCGCCGAGGTCGTCGAGGAGGCCTGCCGCCGGCCCGTGCAGGGGCTCGGTCTTCTCGAAGTAGGCGACGGCGGGCTGCCGGGTGTAGCCGGCGTTGAGCAGGCCCTCGCCGAGCAGGTCCTCCTCGGGCAGGACGTAGGCGATCCGGCCGACGCGGGCGGCGATCAGGCGCCGCTCCAGCTCGACGAGGAGGGCGCTGGCCAGGCCCCGGCCGCGCCAGCCGGAGGCGATCGCGATCCGCATCACCCAGGCCCGCTCGCCGGTGACGCAGGCGAGGGCCGCGCCGATCGGGACGCCCTGGTGGACGGCGACGACGCAGGGCTGCCGGTCGGTCAGCGCGCTGATGCACTCGGCGAGCGAGAAGACGGACTCCTGGCCCAGTTCGGCCGTGGTGTCTATGAGATGGACCACCGCCGCGAGATCGCTCTCGCGGTAGTCGTGGATGAGCCAGTTCACTCGGTACCGCCCCTCGTTCGTGCTCCTGCGGCGAGGCTAGGGGCGGGCGGGCCCGGCGATCACGCACCGCGGTGCACAACAGCCGGGCCGGAAGTCCGCCGCGGCGTCCATAGACTGGGACGTTCCGCCGAAGCCGCCCGCCGGGGACCGGCGCGTCTTCGGGGCTTCCGACACATTCACAGCGGATTCATACGGAACACCGGGCTCCGGGCACAGTTTCGCCGGGGAGGCTCGGACGCATGATCCCTCGCACCCTTCCCCGGCCGGCCGGCCGTCCCCGCGCCCGGCGGGCGGCACGGATCCTGCTCGCGCTGACCTCGATGGCCGCCCTGCTGAGCCTGGACCTCCCGGAGGCCGAGGCTCTGCCCCCGCTCGGCGTGACCGTGGGGGCCGACGCCGACGCCACGGCGGCCCGGGTGGGGGCGCTGTTCGCGGGCGGCACGGACGGCGGGCACTTCTGCACCGCCTCCGTGGTGCGCAGCGCCGGCCGCGACGTGATCGCCACCGCCGCGCACTGCCTGGGCCACCCGGACACCACGGTCTTCGCCCCGGGATACCGGGACGGCGAGGCCCCGTACGGACTGTGGCGGGTGACCGGGGTGTTCACGGCCCCGGCCTGGACCCGGGGGGAGGACCCGGACGCGGACATCGCCTTCGCGACGGTCGCCCCGGCGGACGGCGCGGAGACGGGGAACGTGGAGGACGTGGTCGGCGGCTTCCCGGTCGCCGCCGCCGGGCAGCCGGGGGACGTGACGGTGACGGTCGTCGGCTACCCCGGCACCGAGGAGGCCCCGCTGCGCTGCTCGAACGGGACGAGCCTGTTCTCCGCCACGCAGCGCCGGATCGACTGCCCCGGCCTCGGCGGCGGCACCAGCGGCAGCCCCTGGCTGGCGGGCGGCGCGCTGGCCGGGGTGCTGGGCGGCCACGAGGGCGGCGGCACGGTCCCGGAGGTCTCCTACAGCGCGGTCATGGGCACCGGGGCGCTTGAGCTCTACCGCCGGGCGGCGGACTAGGGGCTGTCCGGCCCTGATCCGCCGGACACCCCCCCTAGGCCCGGCGGGGCCTCGAACCAGGCAGGCTCCTCCGTCAGGGAGCGCCGGATGCGGTCCAGGGCGAAGTGCTCCAGCGGCGGCAGGGCGTCCGGTGCGAACCAGGCCGCCTCCAGCAGCTCACCGTCGGCGGAGCGGGGCTCGCCGCCGGTGGCCCGGCAGCGGAAGGTGATGTCCTGGAACTGGCAGACGTCGCCGTTCGGGTAGGTGATCGGTTCGAGCATCTGCACGAGGACCACCCGCTCGGGGACGCACCGCACGGCCGTCTCCTCGTACACCTCGCGCACCGCCGTCTCGGCGGGCTGTTCGCCCGGCTCGGCGATCCCGCCGACGACGGACCACTTCCCGGTGTCGGCCCGGCGCCCGAGCAGCACCCGGCCCCGGTCGTCGACGACGACGGCGGTGACGCCGGGCAGCAGGAGCAGCCGGTGGCCGGCGCCGCTCGCCCTGATCTCACGGATGTACTCGGGTGTGGTCATGCCCCGACCCTACGGGGCCCGGCCGCGGCCGCCGTCGTCATGCGGCCCGGCGGGCGCGAACCCGGCGGGTCAGCACCCACCCGAGCCCGCCGGCCGCGACGAGGAGCAGCGCGTACTCGGGCAGCGGGCCCAGGCGGGTGGCCGGGGTCTGCCCGGAGCGCAGCGGGATCTCGGCGACGAGGGCGTCGGCGGTGAACATCTCCGTCTGCTGCGTGACCTTCCCGTCGGGCTGGATGACGGCGCTGACCCCGCTGGTGACGGGAACGAGGACGGTACGGCTGTGCTCGACGGCTCGGATCCGGTCCATGGCCAGCTGCTGGTAGGTCATCTGGGTCCGGCCGAAGGTGGCGTTGTTGCTGGGCACCGCGATGACCTGGGCGCCGGCCCGCACGGTGGAGCGGACGGCGTCGTCGAAGGCGGCCTCGTAGCAGGTGACCATGCCGACGCCGGTGCCCTCCAGGTCGAAGACGCCGGGCTCCTTGCCGGGGCCGAAGTCGCGGCGGACCCGGTCCACGTCGGAGCTGAAGAGGCGGACGAAGGAGCGCATCGGGATGCGCTCGCCGAAGGGCTGGATCTTGCGCTTGTCGTAGGTGTCGGTGGGGCCCTTGACCGGGTCCCACAGGATCATCGTGTTGCGCAGCGGCCCGGTCTCGGGGGCCAGTACGGAGCCGATCGCGACGGGTACGCCGACGGCCTTGACCGCGTTGTCGATGACGGCGTGGGCGTCGGGCTGGGTGTACGGGTCGATGTCGGAGGAGTTCTCCGGCCACAGGACGAAGTCCGGCTTCGGGACGCGGCCGGCCTTGACGTCCTCGGCGAGCTGGATCGTGCGGTTCGCGTGGTTGTCGAGGACCTGGCGGCGCTGGGCGTTGAAGTCGAACCCGGCGCGCGGCACGTTGCCCTGGATGACGGCGGCCACGGCCGTGCCGTCCTCGGCGGCGCCGGAGACCAGCGGGCGGGCGGCGAGGCCGGCGCCGACCGGGGCGGCGACGGCGAGCGCGGCGAGGGCCGCGGCGCCGCGCCGGGGGTCTCGGCGGGCGGTGCGCAGGACCTCGTACAGGCCGAAGCCGCACAGGGCGACGGCGAAGGAGAGCAGCGGGGTGCCGCCGACGGCGGCGAGCGGGGTGAGGACGCCGTCGGCCTGCCCGAAGGCGAGCTTGCCCCAGGAGAAGCCCCCGAAGGGGGCCCGGGCCCGCAGGGCCTCGCCCGCGATCCAGACGGCGGCGGCCCACAGGGGCCATCCGGGCAGCCGGCTGACGAGGGCGACGCCGAGGCAGGTCAGGCCGATGAGGAGGGCTTCGAGGGTGACGAGGGCGATCCAGGGGACCGGGCCCACGCCCTCGCTGGTCCACACGAGGAGCGGCAGCAGGAAGCCGAGCCCGAAGAGGAACCCGAGGCCGAAGCCGGCCCGGGCCCGGCGGCCGCGCAGGCAGCCGGCGAGCAGGGCGAGGGCGAAGGGGGCCAGCCACCACGTCGGGCGGGGCGGGAAGCTGAGGTAGAGCAGCACACCGGCGGCTCCGGCCAGGGCGGAACGCATCAGCCAGGCGGCCTTGTGCTCCCCCTGACGCGGGGAGGCGGCGGCTTCGGACGGGGCGACCGCCGCTGCTCGTCCGGCTGGCTGCGAGGGCTCGCTCTCGGCGGCGCGGGTGACACTGCTGCTCATCTGGCGGAGTGTACGTCCCCGCGTCCCAAGGGCCGGTAAGGAGCCGCCGCGCGCTACCGCGCGAGGGCGCGCAGGTGGGTGCGGATGACCCGGACGGCGTTCTCGGCGTCGTCGACGGTGACCGTGAACAGCTTCCCGTCGCCGAGCCGCAGCTCCACGCCCTCGCCGCGCCGGACGATGACGGCGGTGCCCTTCTCGGGGCGCCAGCGGTAGCCCCAGCCGCCCCACTGCTGGGGGGTGATGCGGGGGCGGAACTCGGCGGAGGCGACCTCCGCGAGCCGGATCTTGCGACGGGGCAGTCCGATGTGGCCGCAGCGCACTTCCAGGGCCTCGGCATCGACGGTGACCGCCACGTGCACGAAGGCGAGGGTGCCGTAGAGGATGAGCAGCCCGACCGCCAGGCAGCCGATCACGGACATCAGCAGCGGGACGAACCCGGCGGTCCAGGAGTTGTCGACGGCCAGCTCCACCCCCAGCGCGAGGCAGGCCGCGCCGGCCGCGGCCAGCAGCCACTGCACACGGTTGGTGGCCCGGCCCGTCCAGAGGGGGCCCGGCGGGTGACCCGTCATGAGCAGCAGCGTACCCACGTTCCGCATCCGCGCCACCACCTCTGCGCCACTCGGCGCATCACTCTCCGAGGGCTGGCGCCTGCCCGCGCCCGGCCCGCCCAAACGGGGCCCGAGGGGGTTCCCCCTCCTACGCCGGGAGCAGGCCGATCAGGGCGTCGCGCAGGGCCGGGCGGCGGGTGGTCACGAAGCGGTGCAGGGTCCTGGAGCCGAGGGCCACCCGCTGCGCGCTGCGGCGGCGCTCCGCGTCGTAGGCACGCAGTGCTGCGGGCAGACCCGTGCGGCCGTGGGCGGCGACGGCGCGGGTGAGGGCCTCGGCGTCGAGCAGGGCCGTGCAGGCGCCCTGGCCGAGGTTGGGGGTCATGGCGTGGGCGGCGTCGCCGACCAGGGCGATCCGGCCGGCGGTGACGAAGGAGGGCAGGGCCGGGTGGAGGTGGCGCATCTCGTACCGGATCCAGGTCGCGGGGTCGGTCTCGGCGAGCACGCGCGGGACCGGGTCGTGCCAGCCCGCGAAGGCGGCCCGCAGTCCGTCGGCGGTGGTGGCCTCGGGGACGGTGGCGTACCAGTTGGTGCGGCCGGGCTCGACGGGGGTCATCCCGAAGAAGCGGCCGTCGCCCCAGGTCTCCCCGTAGACCCCGGTCTCGAAGCCGGCGATGCCGATCCAGGCGACGGTGCCGACGGCGCGCACCGCGCTGCGGGTGCCGAAGTGGGCGGTGCGGACGGCGCTGTTGATGCCGTCGGCGCCGATGACGAGGTCGGCGTCGAGGGTGCGGGGGTCGGTGAGCCGCTGCCCGTACTCGACGTCCGCGCCGCCGATCCGGCCGAGTTCGGCGAGCAGCGCGTCGATCAGGTGGGGCCGGGAGACGAGCAGCTCGGGGCGGCCGGCCTTGCGTTCGACACGTTCGAGGGGGAGGGCGGCTAGCACCCTGCCGTCCGGCCGCCGGATGTGGGCCCGGCGGTACGGGAGGGCCCGCGCGCGGAGGGCTTCGCCGAGGCCGAGCCGGTCCAGGGCGGACTGGGCGGTGGGGTGGATGCCGAAGGCGGTGCCGTAGCGCTCCAGGGCGGTGCGGCCCTCCAGGACGCGTACGGACCAGCCGGCGCGGCGGAGGCCGATGGCGGTGGCGAGCCCGCCGACGCCCGCGCCGACGACGACTGCCGTGCCGGGGGTGCCGCTCCCGGCCTTGCCGTCGTGCTCGCCGTTCCTGCCGTTCCCGCCGTGCCGGTCGTTTGCCATGACGTGCCCCTCGATCCGTCGGACGAACAGAACCACACCACCACAACCATGGTACCCCATCCGTGGTACCACGGTTGTGGTTATCCTGGCAAGGTGAATCAGGACCGGAGGGACCGGCTGCGCGACGCGGCCGTCGCGGTGCTGGCCGAGGCGGGCGGGCGCGGGCTCACCCACCGGGCCGTCGACGCCGCCGCCGAAGTGCCGCTGGGCACTGCCAAGAACTACTTCCCGAGCCGTGACGCGCTGCTGCGGGCCGTGGCCGAACGCTGCCTGGAGCAGTACCGGGCCGTGGCCGCCACCCTGGCGGGAGCAGGTCCGGGACCCTCGGACCGGGCGGGCCTGGCCGCGCTGCTGGCCGGACTGCTGCGGAACGTGGCCGGGCCGGGACGGCCGCGCGTGCTCGCCTACCTGGAGCTCCAGACCGAAGCAACCCGGCGGCCCTGGCTGGCCGGGCTGCTGGACCCGATCGCCTCCGGCGACTTCGCCGCGCACCGGGCCCTGCTGGCCGGAGCCGGCCTCCCCGCCGGGCCGCGGCAGACCCGCGCCCTGACCCTCGCGCTGCACGGGGCGATCCCGCACCTGCTGGCGGGCGCCCCGGAGACCCTGGCCGCGGCCGGGCTCGACGACCTCGACGGCTTCGCGAGCGGCCTGCTGGCGGCCGTGTGCCCCGAAGGGGCGGGGACCCGGTGACCACCACCCGCGTGGACCGGGCCGTGGGAGCCGTACTGGGCTCGGCCGCGGGGGACGCGCTGGGGGCTCCGTACGAGTTCGGGCCCGCGGGGCAGCTGAGCGCGCGGGGCGAGGAGATGCGCGGGGGCGGCGGCTGGGATCCGGGCGAGGCGACGGACGACACCCAGATGGCGGTCCTGGTGGCCGAGTCCCTGCTGGAGCGCGGCGGTCTCGAACTCCCGGACGTCTTCGCGCGGTTCCAGCGCTGGGCGGCCGGGCAGCCCAAGGACATCGGGCTCCAGACCGAGGACGTGCTCACCAACGGCCTGCCCTGGGACCTGGCCGCCGCCCGTCACTTCCAGGTGAACGCGCGGGCGGCGGGCAACGGTTCCCTGATGCGGGCCGCCGGCTCGGCGGTGTACTTCGCCTCCGCCGGGCGCGAGGCCTCCATGGACGCGGCCCGGCGGATCGCGGCCCTCACCCACGGGGACCGGGCCGCCTGGGAGGGCACCGCCCTCCTGCACGAGCTCGTACGGGTGGCCCTGGACGGCGGCGATCCGCTGGCCGCGCTCCCGGAGGCACTGGAGGCGGTGCACCCGGACCACCGCGACCGGTACGCCCGCGTGCTCGCCCCCGACTGGCACCCCGGCCTGGCCACCGAGTTCAACGGGGCGGTGTGGCCCTGCCTGGGCTCGGCGGTGTGGGCCCTGCGTACGGCCTGCGGGTTCGCCGAGGCCGTACGGGCCGCCGTGGACCTGGGCGGGGACACCGACACCGTCGCCGCCGTGACCGGGACCCTGGCCGGCGCGGTGTACGGGCAGGCGGCGGTCCCGGAGCGGTGGACGGGCCCGCTGCACGTGCCGCTGCCCGGCTTCGGCGACCGGGTCCTCGACGCCGACGCGCTGCGCGCCCTGGGCCGGCGGCTCGCGGACGCGGGGTGGGCCCAGGGGGGGGGGGGGGGGGGGGGGGGGGGGGGGGGGGGGGGGGGCGGGACGGGGGGGGGGGGGGGGGGGGGGGGGGGGGGGGGGCCGTTGGTGGGCCACGAAAGTTCCGTGTTTCTGCCCGGAACGCTCCCCGC
>NZ_JBVJWV010000002.1:126868-255164 GCF_055602105.1 Streptomyces sp. NPDC037421 | reverse complement strand
CCTCGGGTCGCGCGCTCTGGGGCCCCTCCCCCCCCCCTGCCCCCCGCCCTCCCCCCCCCCCCCCCCCCCCCCTCCCCCCCCCCCGCCCCCCCCCGCAGCCGCAGCCTCCGCAGCCGTCGCCGCCGCAGCTTCCGCCGCCTCCGCCGCAGCCGGCCGCGGTCGTGCCGGCGGTCCCGGTGGCCGTGGCCCGCTTGGCGTCCTTCTTGCGGTCGGCCTGCCTCCGGAGCCGCTCGGACTCCCTGCGGCGCTCCTCCTCCCGCTCCCGGCGACCCCGGGCCGTCTCCCCGTAGGACACCCCGGCCGGGCTCCAGGGGCCCAGCCCGTGCTGCCGGCGGGGCAGCAGGGGGGCACCCGTGACCTGGCAGGAGATGCTGCCGTGGTCCTCGTGCACGGCGTACTCCAGCACGACCTCGGCCCCCTCCCGCGGCACCCCGTGGAGCAGCGCCTCGAAGGGTTCGGCACGGGCATCGACGTCGTGCAGCCCGCCCCGCGGCAGGCCCTCCGTCCCCGCGGCCAGCAGCCGCGCGCCCCTGAGGGTGTCCCGCTCGCCGGGGCGGTAGCAGAGCAGCGGCCGGCCCGCCGTGTCGTCGGCGTCCGGCAGCAGCCAGAAGTGCCCCGACGGGGAGATCCGTACGCCGACGACCAGCACGGGCTGGTCGTCGGCGTACAGCCGCCGGGCGGCCAGGTCGGCGGCCCAGCCCCGGCCCAGGAGGGTGCTCCCGAGCACCAGCAGGACCAGGGCGGTGCGCTGGTGGCCGACCGCGTCGTACGGGAGGTCGCCGGGGGCGGTCCCGAGGTCCTCGACCAGGCCGTCCACCAGGATTCCGGCGGCGGCGAGGCAGAGGAGGGCCCCGACGATGATCCGCGTGTTCCCGCGCCGCTCCTGCCCCGGCGGGAGCCTGTCGGGAAGCGGGTGGCGGGCCGCCCCGGCGGCGTCGAGGGCCAGCCGCTCCTGCGCGCGCCGGGACCGCAGCCGCAGCATCGCCCCGGCCAGCGCCCACGCGGCGGACAGGCACACGAGGACGGCGCCGGGACCGCGTGAGACCGCGGCGGCCGATTCCGCCACCAGCACGGCGGCGGCCGGCGCGGCCGCGCCGGGCAGGAACCGGTACCAGAGGGGCAGGGCCACCAGCAGCACGGCCGCCGGATAGAACCGCCACGCCGTGCCCACCGGACCGGCCGGCCCCCCGTCGCGGAGGATCAGCACGAGCGAGACGGTCACCAGGACAGCGAGGGCCCAACTACCCGCAGCAGGGGCGAAGATGACCGGGGTCCGGGCCTTGTGCCAGCGCTCGGACTCCTCAACGCCCCATGTCCGCACATCACTTGCCGGTACGACCCCGGCGGGAAGGTGCTTGGCATAGGCAATCACAGGCCCAGTATGCGAGCCAGGCCCGGACCGCGTAACCGCCTTTCGCCGCCCGCCGCATCAGTGCTGGTGGGCCTGCTCCCGCTCCGCGAGCAGGCGGCCTTCGGCGTAGCCGAGGGCGGCGTCGGAGAGCACGGAGGTCCGCCCGCTGTGCAGCACGGTCAGCCCGCCGGTGCGGGGCAGCCCCGGCGCGGGTTCGAGGCCGATGCGGCGCAGCGCCTGCACGGCGACGGCCTCGGCGGAGCCGTGGTACGTGAGCTCCGCTCCCCCGGTGCGGGCGGCGAGGGCGGCCCGGATGGACTCCTCGACGAGCTCGTAGTGGGTGCAGCCGAGGACCACGTCCGTGACGTCGGCCGGGGTGAGCGCGGCGGCGGCCGCGACGGTACGGGCGACGGCCGCCCCGTCACCGTGCTCGACGGCGTCGGCGAGCCCGGGGCAGGGCACCTCGGTGACGCGCGCCCCGGCGGCGAAGTCACGGATCAGCCCGCGCTGGTACGGGCTGCCGGTGGTGGCGGGGGTGGCCCAGATGGCCACCCGCCCGCCGGCGGCCGCGGCGGGCTTGATCGCCGGGACGGTGCCGATGACGGGGATGCCGGGCTCCAGCTCGGCCCGCAGGGTGTCCAGGGAGTGCACGGAGGCGGTGTTGCAGGCCACGATCAGCGCGTCGGGGCCGAGGGCGGCGGCGGCCCGGGCGACGGCGCGGGCACGTTCGGTGAGGTCGGCGGGCGTACGGGGCCCCCAGGGCATCCCGTCGGGGTCGGAGGACAGCAGCAGATCGGCGTCGGGCCGCAGCCGACGCGTCGCGGCGGCCGCAGCGAGGAGGCCGATTCCCGAGTCCATGAGCGCGATCTTCACCCGGTCACCTTAGTCGACGTACCCGCCCCGCCCACGATCCCCCGCCCCGCGGACCCGCCCCCGACGCGCGCCCGACGCACTCCCGACGCGCGCCCCGACTCGCCCGGAAGACCGGGACACGCCCCCGCCGCTTCGGCGAGACTGCCGCCATGGGCCTCCTCATCGCCGCCTGCGCCTCCCTCGCCGCCTGGCTCTGGCTGACCCTCGCCCAGGGCATGTTCTGGCGCACCGACGTCCGCCTCCCGCCGCGCACCGCCCCCGCCCACTGGCCCTCCGTCGCCATCGTCGTCCCGGCCAGGGACGAGGCCGAGGTGCTCCCCCTGAGCCTGCCCTCGCTCCTCGCCCAGGACTATCCCGGCGAGGCCCGGATCGTCCTGGTGGACGACGGGAGCACCGACGGCACGGCCGCGCTCGCCCGCCGCCTGGCCGCAGAGCAGCCCGGCCTCCCCCTCACCGTCGTCACCCCCGGCGACCCCCCGCCCGGCTGGACCGGCAAGCTCTGGGCGCTGCGGCACGGCATCGCCCACGCCCGCGCCGCCGCGGACGGGGGGCCCGAGTTCCTGCTGCTCACCGACGCCGACATCGCGCACGAGCCCGACAGCCTGCGCGAGCTGGTCGCCGCCGCGACCAGCGCCGGCCTCGACCTCGTCTCCCAGATGGCCCGGCTGCGCGTGGCCGGCTTCTGGGAGCGGCTCGTCGTACCCGCCTTCGTGTACTTCTTCGCGCAGCTGTACCCCTTCCGCCGGATCAACCGTCCCGCTTCCCGGACGGCCGCGGCGGCCGGCGGCTGCGTGCTGCTGCGGACCGGGGCGGCCGTCCGCGCCGGGATCCCGGACTCGATCCGGCAGGCCGTCATCGACGACGTCTCCCTCGCCCGCGCCGTCCAGCGCTCGGGCGGGCGGATCTGGCTGGGGCTGGCGGAGCGGGTGGACAGCGTGCGCCCGTACCCCGCCCTCGGGGACCTGTGGCGGATGGTGTCCCGCAGCGCGTACGCCCAACTCCGCCACCAGCCGCTGCTGCTGGCCGGGACCGTGGCGGGGCTGGTGCTGGTGTACCTGGTCCCGCCGGCCGCCCTGTTCGCGGGGCTGGCGGGTCCGCCCTCGGCCGGGAGCACCGCCACGGCCTGGGCCGGGGGGCTCGCCTGGCTGCTGATGGCGGGTACCTACCTGCCGATGCTGCGCTACTACCGGCAGTCGGCCGTGCTCGCCCCGCTGCTGCCGCTCACCGCGCTGCTCTACCTGCTGATGACCGTCGACTCCGCCGTCCAGCACTACCGTGGGCGCGGGGCCGCCTGGAAGGGCCGTACCTATGCCCGTCCCGGCGACGCCTGAAACCGGCCGGGCGGCAGGAACGGAGAATTCCGCCGCCTGAGGAGACGTCATCCGAGGTCACCGCGTTGTGACGCCGCGTCAGCGCGAGGTGCGTGCAACGGCCAACCGGCGAGTACGAGTAGCACCAAGACGGGGCGGAAGTGACGAATCGTGCAGGTGAACGTCAAGTGAAAGCTGTGGCGCTGACCTGGGAATATGCAGGTCAGGGCGGTGTTGGCGACACCTGGCTATAGACCCGGTGAAGTCGTGGGCTTAACTTGTCTCCCATGACCTCCCCCCGCTCCACTTATGGCGGCGGTTACTACTCCGCGCCCTCCTTCCCGGACACCCCCATCTACGACTCCCTCGTCGCCGAGCGGGGCACTCCGCAGATCGCCCCGATCCGCGTTCCGGCCGCCTACGATTCCCCCAGTGCCGGTTACTCGAGCGGTGGTTTCCTGCCGGCCCTCGCCTCGTCCATGCCCGCCCTGCCGCCCGCCGCGCCGCAGCTGCCAGCGCCCTCGTACGGCTACGGATATCCGCAGCAGGCCGCGCCGCAGCCGCAGCAGATGCCGGTTCCGCTTCAGCACGCGCCCGCCCCGTACATCCCGCAGCAGCAGGTCGCGGCCCGGGCCGGATACGTGCCGCAGCCGCAGCCCCAGCAGCCCCGCCCGGCCGCCATGGGCACCGGGTACGAGGCCATGCGCCCGGCGGCCCCGCGTCCGATGGCTCCCATGGCCCCGATGGCACCCATGGCCCCCATGGCCCCGGCGGCGTCCGCGGCGGGCGTTCCCTCGTACGAGGACCCGTACGGCCGCCAGTACCAGCAGCGCGCCTACTGACCCGCCCCCGAGGTCACCGACGGTGACGCCGGCGTCCCGCACACCGTGTGCCGTACACGCGGTCGTTGGGGGGCCGGCGGGGGCAGCTGTCACAATGCCCCCATGTCGAACTTGTACGTCCAGTCGCTCCACGTCCATCCCGTCAAGTCGGTGGCGGGGACCGCTCCCGACGAGATCGCCGTGGAGCCCTGGGGGCCGGCCGGGGACCGCCGCTGGGCCGTGGTGGACACGTCGGGCGCGGTCATCACCCAACGCCAGCAGGCGCGGCTGGCGTTGGCCTCGGCGCGGCCGCTGCCGGGCGGGCGGATCGAGCTGTCGGGACCGGGCATGCCCGCTCTCGTCGTGGAGGTGCCGGAGCCCGGCCCGCTGGAGCCGGTCGTGCTCTTCGGCAAGAAGATCGAGACGGTGGTCGCGGCGTCCGCCGCCGCCGAGTGGTTCAGCGCCTATCTCGGCCTGCCCGCGCGCCTCGTGCACATGGACGACCCGGCCGTCCGCCGGCCGGTGGACCCCGACTACGCCCTGCCCGGGGAGACCGTCAGCCTCGCCGACGCCTACCCCCTGCTGCTGGCCACCAGCGCCTCGCTGGACGCCCTCAACGAGCTGATCGCCCAGGGCGACCACCCGGAGGAGGGCCCGCTGCCCATGAACCGCTTCCGGCCCAATCTGGTGGTCGGCGGTCCCGCCGAGGCCTGGGCCGAGGACGGCTGGCGGCGCATCGCGATCGGCGACGCGGTCTTCCGCGGGGTGCGCGAATGCGGACGCTGCATCGTGACCACCACCGACCAGCGGACGTCGGAGCGCGGGCGGGAGCCGCTGAAGACCCTGGCCAGGCACCGGCGGATCGGGAAGTCGCTGGCCTTCGGACGCCAGCTGGTGCCGGTCGTCACGGGCACGGTCCGGGTGGGCGACGAGGTGCGCGTCCTGGAGTGACCGCGCCCGCCGCACACGGAGGTCCCGACTCCGCCGCTGACCACGGCAGGCAGCCGGAATGACACCTTCGAGGGGCTCGTGGCATCCACTGGAACCAACGGGCCGCGCGGGGCCGTTGGAGCATTCAGGACGGCAGACGAAGACGTAGACCGGGCATGGGGCAGGGGGAGCCGGACCGTGCGGACAGCAATGGGTGTGTGGCGTTGGCGGCGCAATCCGCTGCGCAGGCCGACCGATCTCTTCGAGGCGTGGGTGGCGTTCGCCGCGCTCGTGTGCGTACTGCTGGTGGCCCCGGCCGTCGGCTGGGTGGCGGGCCTCCAGGTGGACGGGACCTTGCAGCGGGCCGCGCGCGAGCAGCGGCACGAGCGGTACCTGGTCCCGGCGGTGGTGGTCCGGCCCGCGCCGGGCGCGGCCGCCGGGGCGGCCGCAGATCCGTCGGCGCAGCGGCAGGCGCCCGAGCGGACGCGGATCGTGGCCTCCTGGACCGCGCCCGACGGCAGCAGCCACGAGGGCACGGTCCCGGCGGCGGAGGAACCGCCGCGGGCCGGCGACCGGTTCCGGATATGGACCGACATCCGGGGCCGCCTCGTGGGGCAGCCGCTCGACCCCACCGCCGCCTCGTTCCACGCGGGTGCCGCGGGCCTGGCCGCCGCGCTCACCGCGGCCGCGCTGGCGGAGACCGTCCGGCGGCTGGTCGTACGCCGGCTCATGCATCGGCGGTACACGCGTCTGGACCGGGCGTGGGCGGCGGCGGGACCGGACTGGGGCCGGGCGGGCGCGGGCAGCTGACCTGGCCACTCACCGGCCCCACGCGCGCTACCGTGGAGCCCGAGGCCGGGTCGCTTCAGTCTCTTCAGTCGCTTCCGCAGGTCCGGCAGCACGAGTACCAGGGTGGGGGCACGACAGCACGATGGCTCAGGGCACGGTCCAGGTGACGCACGGCGGGGCCTCGCGGTGGCGGCGGCGTTCCGGGGAGTATCCGACGCTGGCCGCAGCGCTCGCCGCGGCGGGCGACGGGGACGTGCTGTCCATCGCCCCCGGCACCTACCGGGAGAACCTGGTACTGCGTCATGCCGTCACCCTGCGCGGGCCCGAGGGGGCGGTGGCCGGGTCGGTGCGCATCGCCCCGCTCGACGGCGTCGCGCTCACCGTGCGCGCCTCGGCCGTGGTCCAGGACCTGTACCTGGAGGGGGCGGACCGGGCGGCGCCCGCGCTGCTGGTCGAGGAGGGCTCGCCCGAGCTCACCGACCTGCGCGTGCACACCCGTTCGGCGTCCGGCATCGAGGTGCGCGGCGGGGCCCGGCCCCTGGTGCGCCGGTGCACGGTGGAGAATCCGGCCGGGGTCGGGATCTCCGTCCTGGACGGCGGCGGCGGGGTGTTCGAGGAGTGCGAGGTGGTCGTCGCCGGGCAGGCCGGGGTCTCGGTGCGCGGCGGGCACCCGCGCCTGGAGCGCTGCCGGATCCACCACGCCGTCGGCGCGGGCATCGCGGTCACCGGTGAGGGCTCGGGGCTGGAGGCGCTGGGCTGCGAGGTGTACGAGGTCAAGGGCGCCGGTGTGCAGATCGCCTCGCGCGCCGCGGCCCGCCTGACCGACTGCTCGGTGCACCGCACGTCCGCCGACGGGGTCACCCTCGACACCGACGCGGTGCTGACGCTCGCCGGCTGCGACATCCACGACATCCCGGAGAACGCCGTCGACCTGCGCTCCCGTTCGGTGCTCACCCTCAGCCGCACCACGGTGCGCCGGTTCGGGCGCAACGGCCTGTCGGTGTGGGATCCGGGGACCCGGGTCGATGCCGAGTCCTGCGAGATCCACGACAGCACGGGCGACTATCCGGCGGTGTGGGTCAGCGACGGGGCCACCGCCTCACTGGACTCCTGCCGGCTGCACGACGTGCCGGACGCGCTGTTCGTGCTGGACCGGGGCTCGCGGGTGGACGTGGTCGACAGCGACCTCTCACAGGTGCGCAACACGGCCGTCTCGGTGAGCGACGGGGCGAGCGCCCGGCTCGACGACTGCCGGATCCGTGAGGCGGGCACCGGGGCGTGGTTCCGCGACCACGGCAGCGGCGGTGCCCTCGCCAACTGCACCATCGACGCCGTGCAGACGGGTGTGATCGTCACCAAGGGCGCCGATCCGGTCCTGGAGCGGTGCACGGTCACCTCCGCCGCCGAGGCCGGGTTCTACGTGTCGGCGGGCGGCCGGGGAACCTTCACGGCCTGCCGGGTGACGGGCAGTTCCGGTTTCGGCTTCCACGTCATCGACGGCTGCCGCACCACCCTCACCCGGTGCCACACCGAGCGCTGCGCGCGCGGGGGCTACGAGTTCGCGGAGGACGGCCCGCTCGCCGAGGGGTGCACCGGCGACGAGGGCGGTACGGGCCCGGCGGCGCGGCCGGCGGGCGGCGTGCTCGCGGGGGCGCGGCCGGGGAGCACGGGGCCGCGTACGGCAACGGCCGCGCAGGGCCCCGCGGGACGTCCGGCGGACGGGGTGCCGGCGGCGCGGGCCGGGGACGGGGCCTTTCCGGCCGCGGCACCGGCCGTCCCGCAAGCCGCACCGGCGGGGTCCCGAGGCTCGGGCGAGGTGCTGGGGCAGCTCGACGCGCTGGTCGGGCTGGACAGCGTCAAACGCGAGGTGCGGGCCCTCACCGACATGATCGAGGTCGGGCGCAGGCGGCAGCAGGCGGGCCTGAAGGCGGCTTCGGTGCGCCGGCACCTGGTCTTCACGGGCTCCCCCGGCACGGGCAAGACCACGGTCGCCCGGCTGTACGGGGAGATCCTGGCCTCCCTCGGCGTGCTGGAGCGCGGCCACCTGGTCGAGGTGTCGAGGGTGGACCTGGTCGGCGAGCACATCGGGTCCACGGCGATCCGTACGCAGGAGGCCTTCGACCGGGCGCGGGGCGGGGTGCTGTTCATCGACGAGGCGTACGCGCTGGCCCCGGAGGACTCGGGCCGGGACTTCGGGCGCGAGGCCATCGACACGCTGGTGAAGCTGATGGAGGACCACCGGGACGCGGTGGTGGTGATCGTCGCCGGGTACACGGAGGAGATGGAGCGGTTCCTGACGGTCAACCCGGGTGTGGCCTCGCGGTTCTCCCGCACCATCACCTTCGGGGACTACGGTCCGCAGGAGCTGCTGCGGATCGTGGAGCAGCAGGCGGAGGAGCACGAGTACCGGCTCGGCGAGGGCAGCGGGGAGGCCCTGCTGAAGTACTTCACGGAGCTGCCCAAGGGCCCGGCCTTCGGCAACGGCCGGACCGCGCGCCAGACCTTCGAGGCGATGGTGGAGCGGCACGCGGGCCGGGTCGCGCAGCTGGCCGATCCGAGTACGGACGAGCTCACCCTGCTGTTCCCGGAGGACCTGCCGGCCCTGCCGGCGTCGTGCTGATCCGTCGGCCGGCGGGGACATCTGATGGATGGTCAGTTATGGTGGCGCGGGCGCGCACCCGCGCCGCACACGCACCCCAGGGGGTAACGCCATGGCCCGCCGACTCCGCCCCGTGGGGCTGGACTTCACGGCCGAAGCCCCGGTCCGGCTGGCCTTCACTGCCCGGGCCGCGGCCCCGCCCGACGCCGTGTACCGGGCGCTCGCGCAGGAGGTGACGGGCTGGCCCGCCTGGTTCCGTGCGGTCACCCTGGCCCGGCCGACCGGAGGCGGGACGGGCCGGGAGATACGGCTGATGGGCGGGGTCCGCTTCCAGGAGACGGTGGTGGCCGCCGACCCCGGGCTGCGCTACGCCTACCGGGTCGACGAGACCAACGCGCCGGGCATGAGCGCCCTGGTGGAGGAGTGGCTGCTGGCCCCGGGGCCGGACGCCGCCGGGACCCTCGTCCGCTGGACCTTCGCCGCCGACGGCCCGGCCCCCTTCCGGCTGGCGCTGGCCGCGGCCCGCCCGGGCCTCGGCCGGTCCTTCCGTGCGGCGGTACGCGCCCTGGACGCCCGGCTGGCGGCGCGCGCCGCCTCCTAGGCCCTGTCCGGGCGATCTTCGCGGGCCCGCCACGTCCGGCACGGCACCTCGCCGCGTTGTCGGAGCGCGCGAGTACGGCCGAGTACGAGCTGCGCTCCTCCGCCTTGCGATGCACCGCACCAGACCCCGCGACCTGATCCACGAAGATCGCCCGGACAGGACCCAGGAGCCGGCTCAGGCCTGGGGCTCGCGCCAGTCGCCGGTCTCCAGCAGGGTCTGGATGGTCTTGGCGTACGGGGCGATGTCGAGGCCCTGGGCCGCCAGCCACTCGTCCGAGTAGTACTTGTCGAGGTAGCGGTCGCCCGGGTCGCAGAGCAGGGTCACGACGCTGCCCTTGCGGCCCTCCGCCACCATCTCGGAGACGATCTTCAGGGCGCTCCACAGCCCGGTGCCGGTGGAGCCGCCCGCCTTGCGCCCTATGGCCTGTTCGAGGGCGCGGCAGGCGGCGACGGACGCCGCGTCGGGCACCTTCATCATGCGGTCGATGGCACCGGGCACGAAGCTGGGCTCCATCCGGGGCCGGCCGATGCCCTCGATGCGCGAGCCGCAGTCGCTGCCCGCGTGCGGGTCGTTGTTGGTCCAGCCGTCGAAGAAGCAGGAGTTCTCCGGGTCCGGGACGCAGACTCGGGTGTCGTGCTGCATGTAGTGGACGTAGCGGGCGATGGTGGCGGAGGTGCCCCCGGTGCCGGCCGTGGCCACGATCCACGCGGGCTCGGGGTAGCGCTCCAGGCGCAGCTGCTGGTACATCGACTCGGCGATGTTGTTGTTGCCGCGCCAGTCGGTGGCGCGCTCGGCGTAGGTGAACTGGTCCATGTAGTGGCCGCCGGTGCGGGCGGCAAGGTCGGCGGACTCCTCGTACATCTTCATCGAGTCGTCGACGAAGTGGCATTCGCCGCCGTGGAATTCGATGAGCCGGCACTTCTCCGGGCTGGTGGTCCTCGGCATGACCGCGATGAACGGGACGCCGATCAGCTTGGCGAAGTACGCCTCGGATACCGCGGTGGAGCCGCTGGAGGCCTCGATGACCGGGCGGCCGGGCCGGATCCAGCCGTTGCAGAGGGCGTAGAGGAACAGCGAGCGGGCGAGGCGGTGCTTGAGGGAGCCCGTCGGGTGGGTGGACTCGTCCTTCAGGTAGAGGTCGATGCCCCATGCCTCGGGCAGCGGGAAGCGCAGCAGGTGCGTGTCGGCGGAGCGGTTGGCGTCCGCCTGGACCTTGCGCACGGCCTCCTTGAGCCAGGCCCGGTAGTCGGCGTCGCTGCGGTCGATGTCGACCGTCGTCGCCGCCGTGCTTCCGGCCGTGTTCGAGGCCGGTGTACCGGTGGTACCGGTGGTGCTCATGCGCCTTGCTCCTTTGTCGGTTCCGAAGCCCCCTACTTTCGAAATGTACCCCCCTCACCTGCGCAAATGATTACTTTGGGTTTCCATGCGGATCGCTTTCGGTCGCATCCCCGGGCGTTCGGTTGCAAGCGGCGCCACCGTGGGTGACCCTGGTGATTGCGTCACCGAGGGTGCAGCACCCGTAACAATGATGTCGGGGAGTCGCAGCCGTGATCAGTCATTCCCGCAGGCACTGCGTCGTCGAACTGCAGGCCCTGCCAGCGCGGATCGGTCAGGTCCGCAGAATCATCTCCGCGCAACTGCGCCACTGGCAGCTCGACCCGCTCATAGACCGGGCTGCGCTCGGCGTGACGGAGCTGCTCAGCAACGTCCACCGCCATGCGCAGCCGGACAAGGTGTGCACGGTCGAGATCGAACTCCGCCTGGGGCGGCTGACCGTCTCCGTCCACGACAGCGATCCGCGGCTGCCGGTCCGCCGGGCGGCCGATGACCTGGAGACCTGCGGGCGCGGCCTGGCGCTCGTCGAGGCGGTCAGCGAGGCCTGGGGGGCCCGGCACCGGCCGGACGGGCCCGGCAAGGTGGTCTGGTTCTCCATGCGGGCGGCCCCCGCACCGGCGGCGCCGGCGCGCACGGTCAGTATCGGCGTGAAGAAGACCGTACGGAATCCCGCGCGCCCGGTGCTCGCCGCCGTCGACGCACAGGCCGTCGTGACCGGCGTGCCGGCGTCGGTCACGGTCGGCGCCAGGCCCGGCTGACTCCCCCGCGGCCACCCCGCCCCCGGACCCCGGCCCGCCCGGGCCTGCCGGGAGCGCGCCCCCGCCGGGAGGTCGCCCGCGCGGCTCAGGCCGCCGCGCCCAGCGCCCCCAGCGGGTCGTCCAGCACGGGCTGCCACGCCAGCTCCGCCGCCCCGACCAGGCTGTTGTGGTCGAGGGTGCACGGCAGGATCGGCACGCCCCCGCTGCGCCCCCACAGGCTGCGGTCGGCGACCACCGCGCGCAGCCGCTCCGGGTCGGCGTACAGCAGCTCCCGGTGCAGTCCGCCCAGGATGATCCGGTCCGGGTTCAGGATGTTGACCAGGCCCGCCAGGCCCAGCCCGAGCCGGTCGATGAGCTCCTCGGCGGCCGCCCGGACGGACGGCTGCGCGTACTCGGCGCGCAGCAGGTCTCGGGCCTGCGCCAGCAGCGACACCTCGGGCCCGGGCGTGCGGCCGGCCGCGGTGAGGAAGGCCAGCGGGTCGGCCTCCACGTCCAGGCAGCCCCGGCTGCCGCAGTGGCAGGCCCGCCCCTCCGGGTTCACGGTGAGGTGGCCGACCTCCAGGGCCAGCCCCGCGCTGCCGCTGTGCAGCCGGCCGTCGAGCACCAGCGCCCCGCCCACCCCGCGGTGTCCGGTGGCCACGCAGAGCAGGTGCTGGGCGCTGCGGCCCGCGCCGTGCCGGTGCTCGGCGAGCGCGGCGAGGTTGACGTCGTTCCCGGTCAGGGCCGGCCCGTCGATGCCGGCCGCCTTGACGCGCTCGGCGAAGATGGCCCGTACCGGGGAGCCGGGCGGCCAGGCCAGGTGCAGCGGGTTGAGGGCGGTCCCCTCGGGCTCCGCGACCGCCGAGGGCACCGCGAGGCCCGCGCCGACGCACCGCCGCCCGGACTCGGCGAGCAGCCGGGCGCCCGCGTCGACGACCGCGTCGAGCACCTGCGCGGGGTCCGCGGAGACGGTGAGCTTGCCGGGCGCGGTGGCCACGATGCGCCCGCCGAGGCCGACCAGCGCGGCCCGGAAGCCGTCGGGGTGGACCTGCGCGGCCAGCGCCACCGGGCCGTTCTCGTCGACGGCGAGCCGGTGCGAGGGCCGGCCCTGGGTACCGCCGGCGCCGCCGGGGCGGGAGTCGACGCGGATCAGGCCGAGCGCCTCCAGCTCGGCGGCCACGGCTCCGGCGGTGGCACGCGTGACGCCGAGCTCGGCCGTGAGCACCGCCCGGGTCGGGGCCCGGCCGGTGTGGACGAGCTCCAGCGCCGGGCCGAGGGCGCCGCGGCCGCGCTCCAGCCTGGTCCTCGCGGACGCCGCCGACGCCGTGCTCTCGTCCCCCGCCCCCAGCGGGGCCCCGTTGCCGTTCATGAGGGGATCCTCGCATGATCGGGGGGCACCTCCCGCCCCCGGCTATGCGCCGAGGCCGCCGACCCGCAGGGTGATGTTGAGGCGGCCCGTCAGTCCCAGACCCGGCGGGGCGGTGCCGGGCAGCACCTTCGGCACCCCGTGGTAGGCGAGCCGGCTCGGGCCGCCGAAGACGAACAGGTCTCCGCTGCGCAGCTCGACGTCCCGGTACGGGCGGCCCCGCGAGGCGGTGTTGCCGAAGCGGAAGAGGCAGGAGTCGCCCAGGCTCAGGGAGACCACCGGGGCCCCGGAGCGCTCCTCGGCGTCGCGGTGCATGCCCATCCGGGAGTCGCCGTCGTAGAAGTTGACCAACGCGATGTCGTACGCCTCCGCGGGCGGCGGGGGCGTCCCGTACGCGGCGGTGACGGCCCGCCGTCCCAGCTCGGCCAGCCACCCGGGCATCGGCTTGACCGGCGCCCCGTCCCCGTCGACGGTGGTGCGCGCGTAGGCGTACGGGTACCAGTGCAGGCCCAGGCACACCTGGCGGGCGGTCATCGTCCCGCCTCCGGGGGTGCGTACGGTACGCAGTCCGGCGGGCGGGCGGGCCCACTCGCGGCAGGCTGCGAGCAGCTCCCGCTGGCGCCGGGGCCCGAGCCAGTCGGGCAGGTGCACGGCACCGGGTGCGATCTCGGTCCGCTCGCGCGGGAAGAGCTCCCCGTGCGGCAAGAGTTCCCCGTCCACCCTCCCATTGTCGGGGGCGGCTGGCAGACTCGCGGCATGAAGATCACCGAATACGTGGAGACCCTGGCCCGGGAGGGCGAGCTGCTCGCCGACCAGGCCGAACACGCGGGTACGGACGCCCTCGTGCCCACCTGTCCCGAGTGGCGGGTCGCCGACCTGCTGCGGCACACCGGTGCGGTGCACCGCTGGGCCGCCGGGTTCGTGCGGGACGCCCTGGTGGAGCGGGTGCCGTTCCCGGAGCCGCCGGAACTGGCGGGGGCGGAGCTGCTCGCCTGGTTCCGGGAGGGGCACGCGGAGCTGGTCCGGACCCTGGCGCAGGCGCCTGAGACGGTGGCCTGCTTCACCTTCCTGCCGACGGCGCCGCCGTCACCGCTGGCGTTCTGGGCCCGGCGGCAGGCGCACGAGACGACCGTGCACCGCTTCGACGCCGAGTCGGCACGGGGGATCGCCTTCTCGGCGGTGGCCCCGGAGTTCGCGGAGGACGGGGTGGACGAGCTGCTGACCGGCTTCCACGCCCGGCCGAGCAGCCGGGTGCGGACCGAGGAGCCGCGGGTGCTGCGGGTCCGGGCGGCGGACACGGGCGCGGTGTGGACGGTCCACCTGTCGAAGGAGCCGGCCCGTACGGTGCGGGGCGACACCGGGGAGGAGCCGCACTGCGAGGTGACCGGGGAGGCGTCCTGGCTGTACGCGGCCCTGTGGAACCGGGTCCCGCTCGCCGGGCCGGGCGTGCGCGGGGACGAGTCCCTGACGCGGCTGTGGCAGGCGACGGCGGGCATCTGACGCGGGACGGCGGGCCGGGGCCACGCGCCGGGGCCACGCGCCGGGGCCGGTGCCGCGTCGCGGGACCCGTGGCGGGGAAACGCGCGTGCGGGCCGGGGAGAGGCTTGGCAGGGTGGGCACCATGGCCTCTCGTACCTCCCCCACCTCCCCGGACTCCCCCGACTGGATCACCACCCCGGTCGAAGAGCGCTTCCTGCGCGGCGCCCTGGAGGTGGAACGCACCGCGCTCGGGCTGCTGCCGCACCGGCTGCCCGCCCGGGCCCGCGCCCAGTGCGCCGACGGGCAGCTCGCCATGGCGGAGGCGCAGCCCTCCGGAGTGCGGCTGGTGTTCCGCACCCGGGCGACGGCCGTCGAACTGGACGCCGTGCGCACCAGAATGGCCTACCGGGGAGCCCCGCCGCGCCCCGACGGCCTGTACGACCTGCTGGTCGACGGCCGGCCCGCCGGGCAGGGCACGGTGACCGGCGGGCACGTCCTGATGGTCGACATGGCCACCGGGTCGGCGGAGCGGATCCCCGGCCCGGTCGGCACGGTCCGCTTCTCCGGCCTGCCCGACCGGGTCAAGGACGTGGAGATCTGGCTGCCGCACAACGAGGTCACCGAGCTGGTGGCCCTGCGGACCGACGCCCCCGTCGAGCCCTCCCCGGACCCGGGCCGCAGGGTGTGGCTGCACCACGGCAGCTCGATCAGCCACGGATCCGACGCGGCGAGCCCCAGTACGACCTGGCCGGCGCTGGCCGCCTCCCTCGGCGGGGTGGAGCTGGTCAATCTGGGTCTGAGCGGCAGCGCCCTGCTCGACCCGTTCACCGCGCGGGTCCTGCGGGACACCCCGGCCGACCTGATCAGCATCAAGATCGGCATCAACCTGGTCAACCACGACCTGATGCGGCTGCGCGCCTTCGGCCCCGCCGTCCACGGCTTCCTCGACACCGTCCGCGAGGGCCACCCCGCCACGCCGCTGCTGGTCGTCTCACCGATCCTCTGCCCGGTCCACGAGGACACCCCGGGGCCCAGCGCCCCCGATCTCTCCGAACTCGCCGCGGGCAGGCTCCGGTTCAGGGCCGCGGGAGACCCGGCGGAGGTGGCCGCGGGCAAGCTGACCCTCAAGGTCGTCCGGCAGGAACTGGCCCGCATCGTGCGGGAGCGCGCCGCGGACGACCCGAACCTGCACCACCTGGACGGGCTCGACCTCTACGGCGGGGCCGACTTCGCCGCCCTCCCCCTCCCCGACGACCTCCACCCGGCCCCGGAGACCCACCGCCTCATGGGCGCCCGCTTCGCCGCCCGCGCCTTCGCGCCCGACGGCCCCTTCGGCGCCCCGGACCCCGGCCGGGAGCGGTAGCCGGGTCGGCCGGACCGGTCAGCCGGACGGGTCCGGCCCGCCCAGGGTGGCCGCGTAGGCGGTCTGGGGGCGGTACTTCCAGGAGGGGCTGGTGTTCCAGGGGTTGGGCATGGCCGCGCTCGTCGCGTAGGCGTACCCGGCGCCGCGGCCGAAGGCGGTGCGCAGCGTGGTGCGCATCGCGGCGGTGTCCGGAACCTCGTGGACGAGGTGCCAGAACGCCGTACCGCTCGGGTCGAGTTCGGCGCCCGGGCGGTAGCCGCCGCGGGCGTCGAACACGTTCCCCTGCCAGCCTCCCGTGGTGTACGCCGCGTACGTGTCCTCGTAGGTGACGAAGACGTCGGCCGTGCGGTGGCCCGGTTCGAGGTAGCAGTCGGCGATGGCGGTGCCGGGGTTGTTGACGACGAGGTCGTCCGCGTCCGGGTCGGCGGCGTGCATGGTGTCCTGGACGTAGCGGCGCAGGGCGGCGTAGTGGTCGCGGGTGGCGTTGCCGGGGCCGCAGTCGCGGCTGACGACGTCGAAGAAGATGCCGTCGACATGGAGCCGGCCGTCCCCGCCGCCGCCCTCGTCGTCGGAGGGGCGCAGGTAGTTGTCCACCGAGGCTTTGACGGCCGCCGGGTCCCGGTTGCCGTGGTCGGTGTAGACGTAGCCGAGGACCTTGGTCTTCTCGCCGGTGGCGGTGGTGCCGGCGCGCAGGGCGTCGGCGCGGGCCCGCCAGGGGGCGTCGAAGGGGGCGTCGCCGTTGCCGGGGTTGAGGACGACCACGGAGGCGGCGGGGGTGGTGGCGGTGAGGGCGGTCAGCATCGGGTCGCCGGCCCAGACGTAGGCGGGGACGCCGATCTCCAGGCCGCGCACGCCGGGTATCCGGGGAGCGGGAGCCGCCGACGGCTCCGCCTGTCTCGCGGAGGCGGGTACGGCCGGCGCCGGTGCGGCGAGCAGCATGATCAGGGCGACGGCGTACAGGGCCTTCAGTACGCGGGCGGGAGCCACGGCTGTTCCTCCGGCTGCGGCGGGGGCGGGGACCCGAGGAACACTAGGCGCGCGGAAACCCGGTGAAAGGCGAACCACCCGGATTGGTATGAGGAACAGACAAGCGACTGGTCACCGGGGCCCGGTCGTGGCGGGCAGTCCGACCGAGTGCGCCAGCTGTCCGGCGGCGTGCGCGAAGAAGGCCTCCCGTTCCTCGACGACCCGGTTGAACTGGCCGAACAGCTCGAAGGAGACGAGGCCGACGAGCTGCGCGCAGGCCGCGACCAGGGCGGCCGTCACCGCCGGGGGCAGGCCTTCGGCGAAGTCGGCGGTCATCCGGTGGGCTTCGGGGCGCAGCGCGTCGGGCAGGGGCGGCAGGGCGAGGCCGCGTCCCTCGTAGGCGGTGCGGAGGATGCCGATGAGGACGTTGGCCACGCGGGAGGCGGGGCCGACGGTGTCGAGCGGGGCGGTGTAGCCGGGGACCGGCGAGCCGTAGACCAGGGCGTATTCGTGCGGGTGGGCCAGTGCCCAGGTGCGGACGGCCCCGCAGACCGCCGTCCAGCGGGCGCGGGGCTCGGAGCCGGCGGCGAGGGCGGTGGCGTCGGCGGCTTCGGCGGCGGCGCCGAGGCTGTCGTAGGCGTCGATGATCAGCGCGGTGAGCAGCTCGTCACGGCTGGGGAAGTAGCGGTAGAGGGCGGAGGAGACCATGCCCAGCTCGCGGGCGACGGCCCGCAGGGAGAGTTTGGCGGCGCCCTCGGCCGCGAGCCTGCGGCGCGCCTCGTCCTTGATGGCGGCGGTGACCTCGATACGGGCCCGTTCCCTGGCTCCTCGCACGGTGCTCATGCGGATCAGTGTGCCATGCGGGCGGAGCAGTGCACAAAAATGGGAGCAGCGATCCATTCAGAGAGCAGTGCTCTTGTTTTGGGGCGCCGATCCGTGCACACTGATCTCAAGCGAGAGCAGTGCTCTCGGAATACCGTGCCTCGGAGGCCACCATGAACGCGCCCACCCCCTACTACGTCCAGGCCACCCCCTTCGCCGTCCGGTTCAACGCCCTCTTCGGCAAGCTCGCCCGCCTCGGCATCAGCCTGGCCGGCACGGCCGAGCTGTCGGTGCGCGGCCGCACCTCCGGACGGATGCAGCGCATCCCCGTCAACCCGCACCCCTACGAGGGCGAGCAGTACCTCGTCTCGGCCCGCGGCCACTCCCAGTGGGTCCGCAACATGCGCGTGGCGGGCGGCGGCGAGCTGCGCGTCGGCCGCAGGGTCCGCGCCTTCACCGCCGCGGAACTGACCGACCCGGCGGAGAAGGCGGCCGTGCTGCGCGCCTACCTCGAGAAGTGGGGCTGGGAGGTCAACCGGTTCTTCCAGGGCGTCACCGCCAAGTCCACCGACGCCGAGCTCCGTGCGGCCGCCGGGGACCACCCCGTCTTCCGGATCACGGTGTCCCGCTGAGCGGCCCGGCCCGCCCCCGCCGGCCCGCCCCCTCACCGGCCCGCCGCCCCCGGGAACGGCGAAGCGCCGGTCCCCACGGGGAACCGGCGCTCGCGGTCGACGTACTCCGGCCGCTACCCCCGGCGGGCGCGCGCCTGGCGGTCGTCCAGCAGGTGCAGGGCCTTGCGCGCCAGCGGGTGCGCACGGACCAGGTCGGGCAGCGTCGTCGAGCCCCGGGTGATGCGGGCGAAGGCCATCCAGGCCGGCCGCAGGCCCGTGAGCGCCGCGTGGAACAGTCCCGGGCGGGACTCGAAGACGGTCAGCATCCGCTTGCCGACGGCCATTTCCACACCCAGCCCGGCCTTGACGGCGAAGGCGTAGTTGAGGGCCTGGCGGCGCGCGTCCACCGCGTCCTGCGCCTCGGAGACCTTGACCGCCCACTCTCCCGCGAGCCGCCCCGAGCGCAGCGCGAAGGAGATGCCCTCCCGCGTCCACGGCTCCAGCAGGCCGGCCGCGTCACCCGCCACCAGTACCCGGCCGCGCGAGAGCGGGGAATCGGGCTTCCGGCAGCGGGTCAGGTGGCCGGAGGAGACGGCCGGTTCGAAGCCGGCCAGGCCCAGCCGGGCGATGAAGTCGTCGAGGTACCGCTTGGTCGCCGCGCCCTCGCCCTTCGCCGAGATGACCCCGACGGTGAGCGTGTCGCCCTTGGGGAAGACCCAGCCGTAACTGCCGGGCAGCGGGCCCCAGTCGATCAGGACGCGGCCCTTCCAGTCCTCGGCCACCGTCTCCGGTACCGGGATCTCGGCCTCCAGGCCGAGGTCGACCTGGTCCATCTCGACACCGACGTGGGCGCCGATCCGGCTGGCGCTGCCGTCGGCGCCGACCACGGCCCGGGCCAGGACGGTCTCACCGTCCGCGAGCACCACGGCGACCGTGCGGCGGTCCGGCACCGCCGCGCCGTGCTGCTCGACCCGGGACACGGCCGTGCCCGTACGGAGGGTCGCACCGGCCTTCTCGGCCTCCGCGACCAGCGCCGCGTCGAACTCGGGCCGGTTGATGAGCCCGAACAGCATGGTCTTCGAACGCCGGGTCCGGGCCAGCCTGCCGTCCAGGGAGAAGGTGACGGCGTGGATGCGGTCCTTGAGGGGCAGCACGAAGCCCGGCGGGAGGGCGTCGCGCGAGGGGCCGATGATGCCGCCGCCGCAGGTCTTGTACCGGGGCAGCTCCGCCTTCTCCAGCAGCAGGACGCTCCGGCCCGCCGAGGCCGCGGCGTACGCCGCCGACGCCCCGGCCGGTCCGGCGCCGACCACGACGACGTCCCACACCTCCGCGGCGCCCTCGGCGGCCGCCCGTTCGGCCGTCTCCCCCACCGCCTCCGCCGGGGTCCCCTCGTCCGCCGCCCGAGCGGCCTGCTCTGCGCTCGCGCCGTTCACGTCGTCGTCGCTGCTCACGATGTGCTGCTGCTCCTGATCACCCGGTTGCTCCGATGCCGTGGAAATCCTACGGCGAGCCGCCGCCTCGTCCCTCTGTGCGAGGATCGTGACAGTCTTTCGCCTTGTATTCGCCGTACCCCGGCACCCACAACAACGTCGCACCCACGAGGAGCGTGCCCATGTCCCAGAATCCGATCGCCGAGACCGTCGCCTCGCTCATGCCCCGCGCCAAGGCGGAGCTGACCGAGCTGGTGGCCTTCCAGTCGGTCGCGGACTGGGCCCAGTTCCCGCAGAGCGAGAGCCAGGCCGCCGCGAACTGGGTGGCCGACGCCCTGCGCGCCGAGGGCTTCCAGGACGTCGCGCTGCTCGACACCCCGGACGGCACCCAGTCGGTGTACGGGTTTCTGCCCGGCCCCGAGGGCGCCCCGACCGTCCTGCTGTACGCGCACTACGACGTGCAGCCGCCGCTGGACGACGCCGCCTGGATCTCCCCGGCCTTCGAGCTGACCGAGCGCGACGGCCGCTGGTACGGGCGCGGTGCCGCGGACTGCAAGGGCGGCTTCATCATGCACCTGCTCGCGCTGCGCGCCCTGAAGGCCAACGGCGGGGTGCCCGTCAACGTGAAGGTCATCGTCGAGGGCTCGGAAGAGCAGGGCACCGGCGGCCTCCAGCAGTACGCCGAGGCCAACCCGGAGCTGCTGGCCGCCGACACCATCGTCATCGGCGACGCGGGCAACTTCCGCCTCGGACTCCCGACGGTGACGGCCACCCTGCGCGGAATGACCCTGATCAAGGTCAAGCTCGACACCCTGGGCGGCAACCTGCACTCCGGCATGTTCGGCGGTGTCGCCCCCGACGCGCTCGCCGCGCTGATCCGCCTGCTGGACTCGCTGCGCTCCGAGGACGGTTCGACGACCGTGGACGGCCTGGCCTCGGACGCCGTGTGGGAGGGCCTGCAGTACCCGGAGGCCGATTTCCGCGCCGACGCGAAGGTGCTGGACGGCGTCGAGCTGATCGGTGAGGGCACCATCGCCGACCGGCTGTGGGCCCGTCCCGCCGTCACCGTGCTCGGCATCGACTGCCCGCCCGTGGTCGGCGCGACCCCCTCGGTGCACGCGAGCGCGGGCGCGCTGATCAGCCTGCGCGTGCCGCCGGGCGTGGACACCACCGAGGCCATCAAGCTGCTGGAGGCGCACCTGGTGGCGCACACCCCGTGGAAGGCGAGGCTGGAGCTGGAGGTCGTCGGCCAGGGACAGCCCTTCCAGGCGGACACGAGCAGCCCGGCGTACGCGTCGATGGCGGCGGCCCTCGGCGAGGCGTACGACGGCCAGGAGATGCAGATCAGCGGCATGGGCGGGTCCATCCCGCTGTGCAACACGCTGACGTCCCTGTACCCGGGGGCGGAGATGCTGCTGATCGGGCTGAGCGAGCCGGAGGCGCAGATCCACGCGGTGAACGAGAGCGTCTCCCCGGAGGAGCTGGAGCGGCTGTCGGTCGCCGAGGCCCTGTTCCTGGTGAACTACGCGGCCTCCAAGAGCGCCTGACCGCCTGACGCCACCCGCGGGAATCCCCTTCTGTACGCCCAGGGCACACTGCGCCCTGGGCGTACTCCGCTCCCGGCGAAGCCGGGTGCGCGGGGCGGGCCCGGGCGCCTACGGTCGCCGTCATGGATCTTGTTGAAGTCATCCCGGACCGGCTCCACATGCTGCACTTCGCCATCGGCCAGGCCTACCTCTGGCAGGACGGCGGAGCCCTCACCCTGATCGACGCCGGGCACGCCGGCTCCGCCGACGGCATCGAGGAGGCGATACGTTCCCTCGGGCTGGAGCCCGAGCGGCTGGAGCGGATCGTCCTGACGCACTGCCACCGCGACCACGTCGGCGCCGCCGGTGAACTCGCCGCCCGCTGGGGCGCGCAGGTGCTGGCCCACCGGCTGGACGCCCCGGTGGTGCGCGGCGAGCAGCCGGTTCCCGAGCCGGTGCTGCTGGACTGGGAAGTCCCGCTCTACGCACACGGGATGACGGTCCCCGAGGCCCCGCCGACCCGGGTCGACCGGGAGCTCGAGGACGGCGAGGTGCTGGACTTCGGCGGCGGGGCGGTGGTGGTCCACGCCCCGGGGCACACTCCGGGCAGCATCGGCGTGCACCTGCCCGGGCACGGCGTCCTGTTCACGGGGGACTGCGTGGCGGGGGTCGGCCAGGTGATGCTGGGCGTCTTCAACGTCGACCGGGCCGAGGCCGTCGCCTCCTTCGGCCGGCTGGCCGCCCTCGCCCCCTCCGTGGCCTGCTTCGGCCACGGCGACCCCTGGACCGAGGACACCGCCAAGGCACTCCACGAGGCGGCGCGGGCGGCCGCGGCCTGAGCACGGCCGGACCCCGGTGCGCGAGACCGGGGTCCGGACCGCGTCACGGAGTGGGGCGGCCCGACTCCAGGTAGAGCGGGTTGCCGCGCTCGCGGGCGCGCAGGGCCCAGCGCAGCCGTTCGTAGCGCTGCGGCGGCAGGAGGCCAGCGGCCTCGGACTCGGTGACGAAGCGCCAGGCGCGCAGTTCCGGGCCGGGCAGCCGCAGCCGCGCGATCTCCGGCTCCGACAGCCTCCCGCCGTCGAACAGCAGCCGCAGCCCCCCGTACGCCGGGGCACGGGGCGGCTCCCAGTCGACCACGAGCAGCCCGGGGACCTGCTCCAGTGTCAGGCCGAGCTCCTCCGCGACCTCCCGTACGCCGGCCCGTGCCGGGGCCTCGCCCGGCTCGACCACCCCGCCCGGGAACTCCCAGCCCGGCTTGTACGTCGGATCCACCAGGAGGACCCGGTCCCGGTCGTCGAAGAGCAGCACCCCCGCCGCCACCGTCTCCCGCGTCGGCTCCGGGGTCTGCACGATGTCGCAGACCGCCGCCGTGCCGGTGCGTACGGCGTCGGCGATGCGCTGTGCCGTCTCCCGTACCGTCAGATGTCCGTTGTCGACGAGGTGCGCGTCGGCGCTCAGCCAGCCCAGCGCCTGCCGGTACGCCGGGATGTGGTCGTACGCCCACTGGCGGACCCGTACGTCCACCTCCTCGGGCGCCCCCGGCTCCTGACGGGTGGCGATGCGCTCCCGCAGGATCGTTTCCTCCGGGGCGAGCAGCACGTGCCGCACGGGGATCCGGCGCGCCGCGAGGCCGCCGAAGATCTCGTCGCGGTACTCCTGCCGCAGCAGCGTCATCGGCACGACCAGGACCCCTCCCAGCTCCGCCAGCATCGCCACCGCCGTGTCCACGACCAGCCGCCGCCAGCTCGGGAGGTCCTGGTAGTCGTCGACCTCGGCGAGGCGTTTGGGCGGCAGCAGCCGGCGCAGCGCGTCGCCGATGAGCTCCGGGTCGTACAGGCTGCTGTCCGGAAGGAGTCCGGCCAGTTCACGGGCCGTGCTGGTCTTCCCGGCGCCGAAAGTGCCGTTGATCCAGACAATCACGTCTACCCCTCTCCCTATGGCTCGCCTCCGAAGCCCCCCGGTGGCTTGCCCGCCCCACCCTGCCATGGAAACCCGCCCGCCGGTCGAGTGCTTATGCTCGGGGGCGGAGCCGAGATCACAGCCGGGGCCGGAGCCCTTCCGCGCCGCCCGTCACCCGCCACCTCCGGAGGATTCCCCGCCGTGCCGCAGACCCGCCACCCGTCCGAGCCCCGCTACGGCAACCGGCCGACCATGAAGGACGTGGCGGCCCGGGCGGGCGTCGGCCTGAAGACGGTCTCGCGGGTCGTCAACGGCGAGCCGGGGGTGACCCCCGACACCGAGCGGCGGGTGCAGGAGGCCATCGAGGAGCTCGGCTTCCGGCGCAACGACAGCGCGCGGGTGCTCCGCAAGGGGCGCACCGCCACCGTGGGCCTGGTCCTGGAGGACCTCGCCGACCCCTTCTACGGTCCGCTCAACCGGGCCGTGGAGGAGGTGGCCCGCGCCCACGGCGCCCTGCTCATCAACGGCTCCAGCGCCGAGGACCCGGACCGCGAGCGGGAGTTGGCGCTCGCGCTGTGCGCCCGACGGGTGGACGGGCTGATCGTGATCCCCGCCGGGGACGACCACCGCTATCTGGAACCCGAGATCCGGGCGGGGGTGGCCACCGTGTTCGTGGACCGCCCGGCGGGCGGGATCGAGGCGGACGTCGTCCTGTCGGACAGCTTCGGCGGCGCCCGGGACGGGGTGGCGCACCTGATCGCGGCCGGGCACCGCAGGATCGGGTTCATCGGCGACCACCCCCGCATCCACACCGCGACGGAACGCCTGCGCGGCTACCGCGAGGCGATGGGACGGGCGGGTCTGCCGGTGTCCGGGGCCTGGGTCTCCCTGGGCTCCACCGCCCCCGAACGGGTGGCGGCCTCCGCCCGCGCGATGCTGGCGGGGCCGGAGCCGGTCACGGCCGTCTTCGCCGGCAACAACCGCGTCACCGTCACCGTCGTACGGGTCCTCGCGGCGCTGCCCCGGCCGGTGGCCCTGGTCGGCTTCGACGACTTCGAACTCGCCGACCTGCTGCGCCCGGGCGTCACGGTGGTCGCGCAGGACCCGGCGGCCCTGGGCCGGGTGGCCACGGACCGCCTCTTCCAGCGCCTGTCGGGCACCGCCCTCCCCCCGACCCGCATCGAACTCCCCACCCGCCTCATCCCCCGCGGCTCGGGCGAACTCCCGCCGTTCACCGGATGAGCGACCGCAGCCCGGGCACGGCCCCGCCGGCGCCGGTGAGCCCGGCGAGGACGGCCAGCGGGGCCGGCACCCCGCCGAGGTAACTCAGCCCGCCGGTGACGAGGCCGGTGAACAGGGCGCCGAGGAGCACGACGGCGGCGTGCAGGGTGAGCAGGGGCGGATCGGTGTCGTCCGGGGCTGTGGTCATGCCCCGATTCCAGCGCGCCGCGCACCGGGGGACGGCCTCCGCCGGACGAACCCGGAACCGGCGCCGGACACGGCTGCGTCCGGCACTGTTCGGGATTGTCCGGCGGACCCGTTCGTACCCTCATAACCTGGCCGGTAATGAAAAGCGTGTCTACGTTCAAGGAAGAACTCGCCTCGCTCGCCGCCGACTTGCGGCAGCTGCGGATCGAGCGCGGCAAGCCTTCGTACCGTGACCTCGCTGCGCGCGCGGCGAGGTCCGCGACCGGGATCCGTCTGCCGGTGGCCACCCAGAGCGAGGCCTTTCGGGGTGAACGGCTGCTGGGGCTGGACCGGCTGATGGGCCTGGTCCGGATCCTCTACGCGTACGACGCGTTCGGAGTGGAGCGGCCCGTGCCGCCCCACAACTCCCCCGAGCTGGAGCCCTGGCGCCGCCGCTGGCGCGAACTGGCCGCCCTGGAGCCGGTCCGGCGCTCCCCGGCAGCCAAGCCCCCCGTTCCCGTCGGCGGGACCGGCTTCGCCGTGGCCCACGTACTCAGCACATGGGTGGACAACAACTACTGCGCGGCGTTCTCCCCCGACGGCCGGATCCTCGCCGTGTCCGGCGTGCGGGAGACCAATGACGGAGTGGTGGGCCTGTGGGACCCCTTCCGCGGAGCCCCGCTCGGCACGCTCGAGGGAGAGGCCGCCGCCCTTTCGCTGGCGTTCTCCCCGGACAGCCGGGTCCTGGCCGTCGGGGACATGGACGGCGGGGTGCGACTGTGGGACACCGCCACCCTCCGACCGACGGGGCCCCCCATGCTCGGCCACGACGGCTCCGTCGACGCCCTCGCCTTCACGCCGGACGGCCGGATACTGGTCGCGGCCGACGACGTCAACGCCATCATCCGCTGGGACGTCGCCACCGGAAAGCCCGTCGGACCCCCGCTGATCGGCCACAGCGGTGAGATCGGGGCCTTGGTCTGCCTCCCCGACGGCCGGGTCCGGGCCGCGTTCAGCCACGAGCAGGGGCTGTTCCTCTGGGATTTCGGAACCGGTTCGAGTGTCGGTACGCACCTCACCGGGAACCTGCGTCCGGCGTCCGGGGCCGCGTTCTCCGCCGACGGCACCCTGCTGGCCACGACCGGCCCTGAGACGACGTCGTTGTGGGACACCGCGACCCACACCCTCGTGCGCAGCCTGCCCGAGTCCGGCGATGGTGGTGGCAAGCTGACCTTCTCCGCGGACGGCCGCCGGCTCGCCTCCGTGGACAACGGCGGCGCCCTGCGCCTGTGGGATCCCTCGACCGGTGACCTTCTGGGCCGGCCGCTGACCGTGCACAAGGGTCCGTTCCACTCGCCGGCGCTGTCCCCCGACGGCCGTGTGCTCGCCGTCTGCGGCGAGAGCAACAGCCTGGTCGTCTACCACGACACACCTCACGCGGAACCCACGCCGCCCCGGCCACTCTCGATGCGGGCCCTCGACTCGGCCTTGGGCCAAGGTCAGGCCGTGCCTCTGTCTCCCCTGGCTGCGGCTGGTGAAGTCGCCCTGCGCAGGCTCGCGTTCTCGCCGGACGGCGGCCGCCTCGTGGTCCGGGCGCAGGACGGCCAGGTCCTCTCCTGGGACCCGGCGGCACGCGTCCAGCTGCCCGAGACCCTGTTCACGCCTGGCAGTACGGCTCCCTGGGGGCTGGACTTCCCGGCCGGCGGCGGGCCTGCCGTGCTCTGGACCCCGGGCCTGCCTTTCGCCCGCCCCGTGTCCCTGGTGCAGCACGTCGCGTTCTGCGGCGCCACCGCGCCGGTGGCCGTGATCGGTGCGGAGGGACGGGTGTCAGTGCCGAACACGGCCGCCGCGCACGTTCCGGACGGGATTTCGGACGTGTACGCCCTCGCAGCCGCGCCGGAGTGGAGCGTGCTGGCCGCCGCAATGGGCGAGCGGGTGGTGCTGTGGGATCCGGCCGCCCTGGCAGGATCCGGCCTGGAGCTGGATGGCCACCTGAGCACCGTCGGCGCCCTGGCCTTCTCCCCCGACGGCCACCTGCTGGCCACTGGTGACGCCGACGGGGACGTCCTGCTGTGGGACGTCAGCGCGCCCGGCACCCCCGCCCACCGCCTCTCCGGGCACACCGGCCCGGTGTACGACCTGGCGTTCTCCCCCCAAGGGCACCGGCTCGCCGGCGCCGGCGCGGACGGCACCGTGCAGCTCTGGGGCACCGCCACGGGCGAGGCCGCCACCCGCCTGCCGCTGACCGGGCACACCGGCGCCGTCCGGGGTGTCGCCTTCTCCCCCGACGGGAGCCTGCTGGCCTCCTCCGGGGACGACGGCACCCTGCGCTGCTGGCTGCTGCCCGACGTGCCGACGGCCCGGCTCGGATGATTCCGGGCCTGGCCGTGCGGGGGTCTGGAGGTCAGGCGGTCGCCGTCAGGGTCGCCGAGCGGCGCGGGATGGCGAAGGCGTCCAGTTCGGCGCGGGTCAGGCCGGTGAGGGCGGTGACCTCTTCGGTGCCGACGGCGCCGCAGTCGAGGCCGCGGACCAGGTAGCCGGCCAGGGCCTTGGCGGTGGCGGGCTCGTCCATGACGTCGCCCTCGATCTTGGCCACGTACGCCTTCAGGCGCGCGGCCGCGGCCTCCAGGCCCTCGCGGTAGAAGGTGAAGACGGCCGCGTAGCGGGTCGGCAGGTGCGCCGGGTGCATGTCCCAGCCCTGGTAGTAGGCGCGGGCCAGGGCGCGGCGGGTGAGGCCGTAGTGCAGCCGCCAGCCCTCGTGGACCTTCTCGGTGGTGCCGATGGGCAGCACGTTCGTCGAGCCGTCGGAGACGCGTACGCCGGTGCCGGCCGCGGCGACCTGCATGATCGCCTTCGCGTGGTCGGCGGCGGGGTGGTCGCTGGCCTGGTAGGCGGCGGAGACGCCGACGCAGGCGCTGTAGTCGAAGGTGCCGTAGTGCAGGCCGGTGGCGCGGCCCTTGGAGGCCTCGATCATCCGGGCCACGGTGGCGGTGCCGTCGGAGGCCAGGATGGACTGGCTGGTCTCGATCTGGATCTCGAAGCCGATCCGGCCGGAGCGCAGGCCGCGGGCCGACTCGAAGGCCTCCAGCAGCTCGACGAACGCGCTGACCTGCTCGGCGTAGGTGACCTTGGGCAGGGTCAGGACCAGGTTCTCCGGGAGGCCGCCGTGGGCGAGCAGGCCGGAGAGGAAGACGTCGGTGGTGCGGATGCCGCGGTCGCGGACGTTGGACTCCATGCACTTCATGCGGATGCCCATGTACGGGGCGTTGGTGCCGTTGGAGTAGGCCTCGGAGATCAGCCGGGCGGCGCGGGCCGCGGCCTGGTCCTCCTCCTCGTCGGAGCGGACGCCGAAGCCGTCCTCGAAGTCGACGCGGAGGTCCTCGATGGGCTCGGTGGCGAGCTTGGCGCGGACGCGGTCGTAGACCGGTACGGCCAGCTCGTCGGAGATACCGAGTACCTTGGCGAAGGTGGCGGCGTCCGGGGCGTGCTCGTCCATGGCCGCGAGGGCCTGGTCGCCCCAGGAGCGGATGGTGTCGGCCGCGAAGACGTCACCGGGCACGTAGACGGTGTGGATGGGCTGGCGGGTGCCGGGGTCGCCCGGGTAGTGACGCGCGAGTTCCGCGTCCACCGGCGCCAGGGAGGCGCTGATGCCCTCGCTGACCGCGCCTGCGAGGCTCGTCGCCACCTTCTCCTGCTGACCCATCGTGCACTCTCCTCTTTTCCGCTTCACGGAAGCTTAGATCCGCATAGCAGAATTTAGCCACGGGGTTCCGCTCAGTCAATGGTCCCTCCACCGCCTGGGACAAACGACTCGGGGCCGTGCGGTGACAATCACCACACGGCCCCGTAGGCCAAGAGATGCGCAGGTCAGGGACCGGGCGCGGGATTTAGCCCTTGCGCGCCTTGATCTCGCCCGTCAGCTGCGGGACGACCTCGAAGAGGTCGCCGACCACGCCGTAGTCGACCAGGTCGAAGATCGGGGCCTCGGCGTCCTTGTTGATGGCCACGATGGTCTTCGAGGTCTGCATGCCGGCCCGGTGCTGGATCGCGCCGGAGATGCCGGAGGCGATGTACAGCTGCGGGGAGACCGACTTGCCGGTCTGGCCGACCTGGTTGGAGTGCGGGTACCAGCCGGCGTCGACGGCGGCGCGCGAGGCGCCGACGGCGGCACCGAGGGAGTCCGCGAGCTCCTCGATGATCGCGAAGTTCTCGGCACCGTTGACGCCGCGGCCGCCGGAGACCACGATCGCGGCCTCGGTCAGCTCCGGACGGCCGGTCGACTCGCGCGGGGTGCGGGAGACGACCTTGGTGCCGGTGGCCAGGGCGCCGAAGGTGACGGCGAGCGCCTCGACGGTGCCGGCGGCCGGGGCGGCCTCGACCGGGGCCGAGTTCGGCTTCACGGTGATGACCGGGGTGCCCTTGGACACGCGGGACTTGGTGGTGAACGACGCGGCGAAGGCGGCCTGCGTCGCGACCGGACCCTCGTCACCGGCCTCCAGGTCGATGGCGTCGGTGATGATGCCGGAGCCGATGCGCACGGCGAGGCGCGCGGCGATCTCCTTGCCCTCGGCGGAGGACGGGACGAGCACGGCGGCCGGGGAGACGGCGTCGTACGCGGCCTGCAGCGCGTCCACCTTCGGTACGACGAGGTACTCGGTGAACTCGGGGGCGTCGGCGGTGAGGACCTTGACGGCACCGTGCTCGGCGAGCACGGCGGCGGTGGCCTCGGCACCGGCGCCCAGGGCGACGGCGACGGGCTCGCCGACGCGGCGGGCCAGCGTCAGCAGCTCGAGGGTGGGCTTGCGGACGGCACCGTCCACGTGGTCGACGTAGACGAGAACTTCAGCCATGGGACTGCTCTCCTGCTATTGCGAAGTGTCTGGGGGCTTGAGAGGGGTGACCGAAGCTCTTAGATGAACTTCTGGCCGGCCAGGAACTCGGCCAGCTGCTTGCCGCCCTCGCCCTCGTCCTTGACGATCGTGCCGGCGGTGCGGGCCGGACGCTGGGCCGCGGAGTCGACCGCGGTGTAGGCGCCCTCGAGGCCGACCTCTTCGGCCTCCAGGTCCAGGTCCGACAGGTCCCAGGACTCCACCGGCTTCTTCTTGGCGGCCATGATGCCCTTGAAGGACGGGTAGCGGGCCTCGCCCGACTGGTCCGTCACCGAGACGACGGCCGGGAGGGAGGCCTCCAGCTGCTCGCTCGCGGAGTCGCCGTCGCGGCGGCCCGTGACGGTGCCGTCCTCGACCTTGACCTCGGAGAGCAGGGTGACCTGCGGGACGCCCAGGCGCTCGGCCAGGATCGCCGGGAGGACACCCATGGTGCCGTCGGTCGACGCCATGCCCGTGATGACCAGGTCGTAGCCGGACTTCTCGATCGCCTTCGCGAGGACCAGCGAGGTACCGATGACGTCGGTGCCGTGCAGGTCGTCGTCCTCGACGTGGACGGCCTTGTCGGCGCCCATCGACAGCGCCTTGCGCAGCGCGTCCTTGGCGTCCTCGGGGCCCACCGTCAGAACGGTGATCTCGGCGTCGTCCGCCTCGTCGGCGATCTGCAGCGCCTGCTCGACGGCGTACTCGTCGAGCTCCGACAGCAGACCGTCGACGTCGTCGCGGTCGACGGTCAGGTCATCGGCGAAGTGCCGGTCACCGGTGGCGTCGGGCACGTACTTCACACAGACAACGATCCTCAGGCTCACGCCGGCTCTCCTACCGCATCGTCTTTTTCTGAAACCGCCTTGTGCAGGCAGCATAGGCGCCTTGTAGGGCGGGTCCCGGTCGGGGCGGCCCGCGCTCCGAAGGGAATGTTACTCGTCAGTACACAGTGGGTCTTCCCCGGTTGCAAGGCCGCTGAACTGTGATCTGTCCAACGCCGCCCGAACCCGCCCCAGCAGGGACGATTCAGTCCCGCAACGCGTTGAAGCGCCCTTGGTGGTACAGCAGGGGGCGGCCCTGCCCGGCCGGGTCCCCCGCCACCGCCTCGGCGATGACCACCCGGTGCGCTCCGGCGGGCACCCGCGCCACCACCCGGCACACCATCCACGCCAGCACGCCGCCGAGCAGCGGCACGCCGTGCGGACCGGGAGCCCACTCGGTCTGCGCCCCGAAGCGGTCGGCGCCGCTGCGCGCGAAGAGGCCGGCCAGCTCCCGCTGGTGCTCGCCGAGTATGTGGACGCCGAGGTACTCGCTGTCGCGCACGGCCGGCCAGCTGGAGGCGCCGGTGCCGATGGTGAACGAGAGCAGCGGCGGGTCCGCGGAGACGGAGTTGAGCGAGGTCGCCGTGAAACCGGCGGGCCGGCCCGCGGTCTCGGCGGTGATCACCGCGACACCCGCGGCGTGCCGCCGGAAGACGGCGCGGAGCAGTTCGGGAGAGCCGGGCAGGGGGTCGTCGGTGGAGCCGAGGGGTACGGGCGGGGCCGTCGGGGCCGTCATGGGGGATGCTTCCTTCTGCCGCGGGGTCGCGGGCGCGCTAGGGGGACCGGGGGCCGGGTGCCTGGACTGGGGCCTTCAGCGGTCCCGACAGCGCGCGCTCGCATGGCGGACGAGGTCCACGTGGAGCCGCCCGTAAAGCAGGAGTTCATACCGCATGCCGCCAGCCTGGCGATCTCACGCGTACACAGTCAAGCCGCAGCGGGCAGATGTCAGGCGCGTCACGCTGCGTGCGGGCGCGCGTACCGGCGCGCCGGTCACACCGCGGCCCCCAGGGCGGCGATCACGTCCGCCTTGCGCGGCATCCCGGCCGCGCGCCGCACGACGCGCCCGGCCGCGTCCAGAACGAGGACGGTGGGGGTCTTCTCGATGCCGAGGGCGCGCACGAGTTCGAGGTCGCGCTCGGCGTCGATTTCGATGTGCTCGACGCCGTCCACCATTTCGGCGACTTCGGCGAGGATCCTGCGGGTGGCCCGGCAGGGCTGGCAGAAGGCGGTGGAGAACTGGACCAGACTGGCCCGCTCCCCCGGTTCCCGGCCCAGCTCGGCGGCCCCGAGGGGCCCCTGCCGGCCCGGCCGCCGCGTTCCTTCTCCGTGCCCGCGCACACCCGCTCCCGTCCGCCCTGTTCGCATGTACGTACCCTCGTCCGAGCATCCGTCCGGCGCCCGGCATTCCCCGCGTGACGAGAATCTCGCCCGGCGCGGTCGTCTGGGCTGGCCAGCGGGCCGCGTTTGGGGCACGATCCCCATGGCCGCGTACCTACGCTGCCGTAACTTCCGGCCGGGAGCACCTCCCCAGGCAGAAAGCGGGGTCTCCCCATCATGGCTGAGCTCGTATACCCCCCGGTGATCGGTGCCGCGCACACCCTCTTCCGTGCGCTGGACATCCGGATCGACATGAAGGGCACCGAGAACATCCCGCGCAAGGGCGGGGCGGTCCTGGTGTCGAACCACATCGGCTACCTCGACTTCATCTTCGCAGGCCTGACGGCGCGCCCGCAGAAGCGGCTGGTCCGCTTCATGGCCAAGGAGTCGGTGTTCCGGCACAAGGTCTCGGGCCCGCTGATGCGCGCGATGAAGCACATCCCGGTCGACCGCCAGCAGGGTGAGACCGCGTACCAGCACGCCCTGGACTCGCTGCGCTCCGGCGAGATCATCGGGGTGTTCCCGGAGGCGACGATCTCCCAGTCGTTCACCCTCAAGAGCTTCAAGTCGGGTGCGGCGCGCATGGCCCAGGAGGCCGGGGTCCCGCTGATCCCGGTGGCCCTGTGGGGCACGCAGCGACTGTGGACCAAGGGCCGCCCGAAGAACCTCAAGCGCAGCCACATCCCGGTGACCATGCGCGTCGGCGAGCCGATCGAGGCGCCGAAGGACCAGTTCGCGGGCGCCATCACCCGCCGCGTGCGCGAGCGCGTGCAGGAGCTGCTGGACGCGGCGCAGAGCGCCTACCCGGCCAGGCCGCAGGGCTCCGAGGACTCGTGGTGGCTCCCGGCCCACCTCGGCGGCACCGCCCCGACGGCCGCGCAGGTCAAGGAGCGCGAGGCCAACTGACCCCGTCCTACGGCCCCGCCGCCGGACCGCCCGCCGGATCCGGTGCCGCACCGTCGCGCCTGCGGCGCCGGTGGGCGGCGACCCTGGCGCGCGTGGCGCACGCGGGAGTGCAGTAGCGGCGGGCGCTGCCGGGGCCGGTGCCGAGGTAGAGCCGCCCGCAGCCGGCCGCGGCGCAGGCGCCCCAGGCGAGGCGCCCGTACTCGGTGAGCAGCTGGGCGAGGACGAGGGCGCCGGAGGCGAGGAACCAGTCCCCCCAGTGCGCCCCGTCGCCCCGGTCCACGTGCAGGTGCCAGGGGTGGCCGTCGTGCCTGGTCAGCCGGGGCCGGGTGGCGCACTCCTCCAGCAGGGCGTTGAGGGCTCCGGCCGCGCGGTCCTCGTCGGTCTCGGCGAGGACCTCCGCCATGCGCCGGACCGCGGCGCGCAGTTCCTCCGCCTCCGCCTCCGTGAAGACCTCCGGAGCCAGTTCCTCCGGACGCTCCCCGTGCCGGGCGAGCAGTTCCGCCAGGGCGGCGCGCGGCAGTGCGGGGTCCGCGCGGACCGCCTCGGCGAGCTCGATCACCCTCCGGGCCGCCGCGAATCCACCGCTCGAGTCCCGCCGGTCCGCCATGCACGGATCCTTTCATCCTGCACTCGTCTGACGTAACGTCTTTTCGGCTCAACACGTTACCGAACGCGGAGGGGGTTCGCCGATGGGCGGGTTCGGGCGGTACCTGGCGGCGGCGCTGGCCGCGCGCTTCGCGTCCGAGGGCATGGGCATGGCGGTGGTGCTGCTGGCCGTGGAGCGGACCGGCAGTGCCGCTCACGGGGCGTTCGTGCTGACCGCCTGGCTGGCGCCGCACGTGCTGGCCGCACCGCTGGCGGGGACCGCCGCGGCCCGCGCCCGGCGGCCCCGGCTGTTCTACGCGGGCGCGCTGGCGGGGTTCACGGCGGCGGTGGCGGGGCTGTCGCTGCTGCTGGGGCGGGCCCCGGTGCCGGCGGTGCTCGTGGTGGCGGTGCTCGGCGGGACCTGTGGGCCGGTGGTGACGGGCGGGCTCTCCAGCCTGGTCGCGGGACTGCTGCCGGCGGGCCCCGCGCGGGACCGGGCGTACGGCTGGGACGCCTCCACCTACAACGCGGCGGCGGTCACGGCCCCGGCGGCGGTCAGTGTGGTCGGGGCGCTGCTCTCGGCCGGGCCCGCGATGGCGGTGCTGGCGGCTTCGGCGGCGCTGGCGGCGCTGCTGGCGGCGTCCCTGCCGTACGGGGACCCGGGCGCGGGCCCCTCCCCGGACGGACCCCGCGCCGGGCTGGGGGCGGGGCTGGCCGCCCTGTGGCGGGTCCGGGAGCTGAGGGCCATCACCTCGGCGACGACCCTGGCCTTCGTGGGCATCGGGTCGCTGACCACCACCTCGGTGCTGCTGGCGACCGGGCTCGGCAGGCCGGGCGCGGGCGGGGTGCTGATGACGGCCTTCGCGGCGGGTGCGCTGGCCGGATCCCTGACGCTGGGCCGGATGACGGGCGTGGCGCCGGGCCGGCTGGCCCGCTGGGGCATGGCGGGGACCGGGGTGGCACTCGCGGTGGCGGCGTTCACGCCGTCGGTGGCGCTGACGGCGGTGGCGTTCGCGGTGGCCGGCTTCTGCGACGGGCCGCTGCTGACGGCCACGCTGCGGATCCGCTCGGAGCACGCCCCGGCGGCGGTGCGGCCGCAGGTGTTCACCCTGGGGGCGGGGCTGAAGATCACGGCGGCTTCGACGGGCGCCGCCCTGGTGGGGCTGGCCGCCGCCGCGCCGCCGTGGACGCTGCTGCTCGGGATCGCCGTACTGCAGCTCGCGGCTGCCGCGCTGCACGCGCTGGTGGCGGCACGGAAACCCGTACCGGCCGAGGGGGTCAGAGAGCGGTCGGGAGGTTCCGCCACAGCTCCGGCCGGTCCGCGGACTCCTGGAGCGCCTTGAGCGCGGCGGGGTGCGGGGCTGCGTGCAGCTCGGGGTAGTCGATCTCGCCGAGCTCCGGGCGGACCGGGAAGGCGAGCCGCTCCCGGTCGAGGTCGAACCGCGCGTCCACGCCGGGCTTGTTGCCGCGAGGGTCGATCCGGGACCAGGCCTCGGCGCCGGGCAGCCGGACGGCGACGAGCCCGTGGACGACGAGGCCCGAGCCGTCGTCGTCGCCGAGGAGCTGGTAGCACAGGGCTGCCGGGATGCCCTGGGCGCGCAGCAGGGCGGCGAGGGCGTGGGACTTGGCGTAGCAGATGCCGTTGCGGGTGGCCAGTACGTCGGAGGCCCGCCAGGAGACGCGCGGGTCTGCGGAATCGGCCGAGTGCGGGATGGTGTCCCGGACGAATTCGAAGGCCGCCTTGGCGTATGAGTATGCATCTCCGGTGGCGGACCAGAGGTCGTCGGCGGTCTGCTGCACCAAGGGATGCCAGTGGTCTATGGCCTCATCCGAGGCCAAATACGCATGGATATCAGGGTTCTGCTGGATGAGCTGCATGGCCGGGAGCATAGGCATGCCCCCGACCGTAGATCAATAGATTTACAGCTGAAGGCATATCTATTCACTTCTGGAGAGGCGCACGGCTAGCGGGCCAGCTCCTCCTTGAGTGCCTGGAGGAAGCCGTCCACGTCCTCTTCCTGCGTGTCGTAACCGCACATCCAGCGGACGTGGCCGGCGGCCTCGTCCCAGAAGTAGAAGCGGTACCGCTGCTGGAGCCGGCGCGACACCTCGTGCGGGAGCTTCGCGAAGACGGCGTTGGCCTGCACCGGGTAGAGGATCTCCACCCCGTCGGTCTCGCGCACGCCCGCGGCGAGCCGCTGCGCCATCGCGTTGGCCTGGCGGGCGTTGCGCAGCCACAGGTCCTTCGCGAGCAGCGCCTCCAGCTGCACCGACACGAAGCGCATCTTGGAGGCGAGCTGCATCGACATCTTGCGGACGTGCTTCATCTGCCGGACGGCGTCCGGGTTCACCACGACCACGGCCTCGCCGAACATCATGCCGTTCTTGGTGCCGCCGTACGACAGCACGTCGACGCCCACCGCGTTGGTGAAGGTGCGCATCGGCACGTCGAGCGAGGCCGCGGCGTTGGCTATCCGGGCTCCGTCGAGGTGCACCTTCATGCCGAGGCCGTGGGCGTGCTCGCAGATCGCCCTGATCTCGTCCGGCGTGTAGACCGTGCCGAGCTCGGTGTTCTGGGTGATCGAGACGACCTGGGGCATCGCCCGGTGCTCGTCCTCGAAGCCCCAGGCCTCCTGGTCGATCAGCTCGGGGGTGAGCTTGCCGTCCGGGGTGGGCACGGCGAGCAGCTTGAGGCCCGCCATCCGCTCCGGTGCGCCGCCCTCGTCCACGTTGATGTGGGCGGACTTGGCGCAGATCACGGCACCCCAGCGGTCGGTCATCGCCTGGAGGGCGGTGACGTTCGCGCCGGTGCCGTTGAAGACCGGGAAGGCCTCCGCGTACGGGCCGAAGTGGCTGCGGATGACCTTCTGCAGGTGTTCGGTGTACTGGTCCTCGCCGTAGGCGACCTGGTGGCCGCCGTTGGCCAGCGCGACGGCCTCCAGGATCTCCGGATGCACCCCCGCGTAGTTGTCGCTCGCGAAACCGCGGACCGCCGGATCGTGGTGGCGGCGGGCATCGGTCTTCACGGTTGTGGAGTGAGCCACAGACGCTGTCCGTTCACTTCGGAGGCGGGCCGCTCCCAGACGCCGGCGATGGCCTCGGCCAGCTCCTTGACGTCGGTGAAGCCCGCGAACTTCGCATTGGGACGCTCGGCGCGCATCGCGTCGTGCACCAGTGCCTTGATCACCAGGATCGCAGCAGCGGCCTGCGGCCCGTCCTCGCCCCCGGCCTTGCGGAAGGAGTCCGCCATGGCCAGGGTCCAGGCCTCGGCGGCGGCCTTGCCGGCGTTGTACGCGGCGTTGTTGGCGACCGGCTTGTGCGCGCCGGACTGGCTGATCAGCACGTAGCGTCCGCGGTCGCTGCGCAGCAGCCCGTCGTGGAAGGCGAGCGAGGTGTGCTGGACGGTGCGGATGAGGAGCTTCTCCAGGAAGTCCCAGTCCGCGAGGTCCACGTCGGTGAAGGTCTTGCTGCCGCGCCAGCCCCCGACCAGGTGGACGAGGCCGTCGACCCGGCCGAACTCCTTCTCGGTGCGCTCGGCCCAGGCCTTGGTGGCCTCCAGGTCGAGCAGGTCGACGGTGTCACCCGTGACGGTGGCGCCGCCGTGGGCGTAGCGGGCGGCGTCGACGGCCTCCGCCAGGCGCGCCGCGTCGGCGTCGGAGGCCACGACCGTGGCACCCGCCTCGGCCAGGCGCATCAGCGCCGCCCGGCCGGCGGGGCCGCCGGCCCCGGCCACCGCCACGACCGCTCCGTGGAGCGTCCCATTGCCGTTCATCCGTACAGCCTCCTGTGCGCGGTCGCTCACGCGGCGGCCCGCTCGGCGTCGTCCGCGTTCGCCGGGGTGATGCCCTTCGTGGAGGCGATCACGCCCTTGAGCTTCTTGGCGAGGGCCTCGTAGAACATGCTGAGGGGAAACTCGTCGGGAAGCACGTCGTCCACGAGCTTGCGCGGCGGCTGCGTCAGGTCCAGGGCGTCGGGGCCCTTGGCCCACTTGGAGCCCGGGTGCGGGGCGAGGTAGGTGGAGACCAGCTCGTAGGCCTTGAACCAGTGGACCAGCTTCGGGCGGTCGATGCCCGCGCGGTACAGGTCCTCGATCTCGGCGCACAGCTGGTTGGTGACCTGCGGGGCGCGCATCCAGTCGATCTTCAGCTTGTTGTCCGTCCAGCGCACGACGTCGTGCTTGTGGAGGTACGCGAAGAGCAGCTGGCCGCCGAGACCGTCGTAGTTGCGGTTGCGGTCGCCGGAGACGGGGAAGCGGAACATCCGGTCGAAGAGGACGGCGTACTGCACGTCACGGCCGTGCTCGTTGCCCTCGGACTCCAGCTTCACGGCCTCCTTGAAGGCGGTGAGGTCGCAGCGCAGCTCCTCCAGGCCGTACATCCAGAACGGCTGGCGCTGCTTGATCATGAAGGGGTCGAACGGCAGGTCGCCGTGGCTGTGGGTGCGGTCGTGGACCATGTCCCACAGGACGAAGGCCTTCTCGCAGCGCTCCTGGTCCTCGACCATGCGGGCGATGTCCTCGGGCAGCTCGATGCCGAGGATGTCGACGGCCGCCGCGGTGACCTTGCGGTAGCGGGCCGCCTCGCGGTCGCAGAAGATGCCGCCCCAGGTGAAGCGCTCGGGGGCCTCGCGGACGGCGATGGTCTCGGGGAAGAGCACCGCGGAGTTGGTGTCGTAGCCCGGGGTGAAGTCCTCGAAGGTGATGCCGAGGAAGAGCGGGTTGTCGTACCGGGTGCGCTCCAGCTCGGAGAGCCACTCGGGCCACACCATCTTCAGGACGACGGCCTCGAAGTTGCGGTCCGGGTTGCCGTTCTGCGTGTACATCGGGAAGACCACGAGGTGCTGGAGGCCGTCGGCGCGCTGGGCGGCCGGGTGGAAGGCCAGCAGGGAGTCCAGGAAGTCCGGCACGCCGAAGCCCTCGGCGACCCACTTGCGCAGGTCGGCGACGAGCGCGGCGTGGTACGCGGTGGCGTGCGGCAGCAGCGGGGACAGCTCCTCGACGGCGCCGACGACCCGCTCAACGGTGGCCTCGACGTCGACGCGGGCGGGGGCGCCCTCGGCGTCGAAGTCGATCGATCCGTCCTTGGCCTGCCAGGGGCGGATCTCCTCCACGGCGGCCTTGAGCGCGGGCCAGGCGGGGTGGTCGACCACCCGCGCGCCAGCGGTTATCACGGCACCGCCGGAGCCCGGCACAAGAGTTTCCGTCATGTCACTTCCTCCACAGGAGAACCTCGCGTTAAGACAGCGTATGCATGCGAGGCTCCCCTACTCAAGAGGAATCTAAGGAAAATATCCTGTGTGACCCCCCACTCCACCGGAAGTCTTCCCGTAACCCACGGTGGAATCCACCACTCCGCCTAGTAGTTGGGCCATCCGGCCACCCCCGGCGGCGGCGCGAAAAAGACGCAGGATCCGGTCCGTCCGCATGACACCGGGACTCCACCCGGGCGCGGGGCCGGCCCGACCGGGGGTCCGCCGCGCCCGGATCACCCCTCGGGCCGCGCCTTCCGGGTCAGGCCGGGCCCGGCGCGCCGCCGCGCCCCTCCCTGAAGTGCGGGATGACCTTCTCCCCCCACTGCCGCAGGGTCTCCAGGCAGGCCTCCTGCGGCACCGTGCCCATCTGGACCAGGCACATCACCTCGTCCGCGCCCGCCGCCCGCAGCCGCTCCACGTACGCGATGGCCTCGTCCGCGCTCCCGTAGGCGTGGTCGGCGTTGAAGGTGGCCGTGGAGGTGGGCCGCACCGGGATGTCCAGCTCGTGCAGCCGGGCCACCACCTGCTCCGCGGCCCGGCGCATCTCCGCCGCCTCGTCGGCGCCGGCCACCACCGCCTCGTCCGGGATCCCCGCGCCGCCGTACCAGTGCCCGATGGACTGCGCGAAGAACCGCTGCCCCCGGACGCCGATCCGGCGGGCCTCCTCGGGGTCGTCGAGCACGATGGTCGGGCAGAGCACCGAGAAGTGGTCGTTGACGGCCGTGGAGACGAACCGGCTGCCGTCGCGGGCGGCGAGCGCGGCGTCGTACACGGCCCGCATCCCCGCGATGGAGTCCGGCCCGGCGAAGCCCATCACCAGGGCCCCGACCCCCAGTTCGGCGGCCTGCACCAGGGTCTCGCCCCGGCTGCACGCCAGGAACAGCGGCGGATGGGGCCGCTGGGCGGGGCGCGGCAGGATCGGGTGCGGACCGATGTCCAGCAGCTCCCCGTGGTACTCCAGCTCCTCCTCCTGCCAGGCCTTCCCGATGATCCGCAGCGCCTCCTCCACCTCGGCGGTGGTGCGCTCCCGGTCCACCCCGCACAGCGAGGTCTCCTGCTCGGTGCCGCCGCGCCCGGCGCCCAGGTCGAGCCGGCCGCCGGAGAGCAGGTCGAGCATCGCGGCCCGTTCGGCCACGCGTACCGGGTGGTTGAAGTTGAAGGGCATGCACACGACGCCATGGCCGATGCGTATGGTGTTCGTCCGGGCCGCGACGAAGCTCAGGAAGACCTCCGGCGCGCTCAGGTGTGCGTACCACTTCAAGGAGTGGTGCTCGACGGCCCAGATCCGGTCGAATCCCATGCGTTCGGCGAGGACCGCCTGCTCGACGCAGTCCCGGATGACCTGGTGTTCCCGTTCCACGGTCGGATCGGCCAGCTGAGCCTCGAAGATCACGGAGAATTTCACGATGCCTCCAGGGATGCGTCCCGTGCCCGGTCTTACTTCGATTAGGAATATGACTAGTAGTCAGACCTCGAAGAAGCAAGACCTCCCGCCGACCGCGTGGGCGGTGCTCGGCCTGCTGTCGTTCCCCGGCGAGCGCACCGGCTACGAACTGAAGAAGTGGGCGGACTCCTCCCTGCGCTTCTTCTACTGGTCGCCCGCGATCAGCCAGATCTACGCCGAACTGCGCCGCCTGGAGGAACTGGGCTACGCGGCCTCCGCGCGCTCGGGGCCCGAGGAGGTCCGCGCCAAGCGCCGCTACGCCATCACGGAGGCGGGCCGCGAGGCCCTCTCGGGCTGGGCCTCCGACACCGCGGACGCCGGACCGCCGGTGCTCAAGCACGGGCTGCTGCTGCGGATCTGGCTGGGCCACCTGGCCGAGCCGGAGCGGCTGCGCGCGGTGGTCGAGGACCACATGGAGCGGACCCGGGGCGAGCTGGCCGCCGTACGGGAGGCCATGGGGCACGCGGCGGACGTACCGGAATGGGCCTTCCCCGTGCTCGCGCTGCGCTGGAGCGAGCGCCAGCACCTGGCCGAGCTGGACCTGGCCGGGGCCCTGCTCGACGACCTCCGCGAGGCCGGGGCGCGGGCCGCCGGGGCCGGCCCGCGAGCGTCCGGGACCGGGACCGCGGCACTCGGGGCGGCCGTCCGTCAAGCCGGCGGGGACGCGCCCACGCAGGGGTGACGCGGTACGGAGCCCCGGACCCGACGGGCGGCGCACACCCCTGGCGGGAAGCGGCCGGAGGGCTTCCGCGGGCCCTTGCACGACCGGTCCCATCGCGGCCGGGGCGCACTAGCATGCGTCCTCACCGCGCGCGGCCGGTCGGGACACCGCGACCGCGCGGGGAGCCGCCCTCGACGGAAGCGAGAGAACCTTGACTTTCCTCACCATCGGTCACCGCGGGGTCATGGGTGTCGAGCCGGAGAACACCCTGCGGTCGTTCGTCCGCGCGGAACGCTGCGGGATGGACGTCATCGCGCTGGACGTCCGCCTCAGCAAGGACGGCGCCCTCGTCGTACTGCACGACGCCGAGGTCGACCGCACCACCAACGGCGCGGGTGCCGTCGCCGACCTGACCCTCGCCGAGCTGCGCGAACTGGACGCCGGCCAGGGCGAGCGCGTCCCGGTGCTGGAGGAGGTCCTGGACGCCGTCCGGGTCCCGCTCCAGGTGTCGGTGCAGGACCAGGCGGCCGCCACCGCGCTCGCGGAGCTGATCGTGCGCCGCGACCTGGCCTCCCGGGTGGAGGTGGCCTCCGGCGACGGCGAGGTGCTCGCGGCGGTCGCCCGGCACGCCCCCGGAGTCCGGACGGCCCTGCACCCGGGGCGGCCCGGCGCGGCCGCCGAGGACCTCGTGGACCTGGCGCTGGCGGCGGGCGCGCGCACCGTGGCCCTGGACATCCGCCGGCTCACCCTGGAGACGGTGGAGGCGGCCCACGCGGCGGGGCTGCGGGTGACGGGCCGGACGGTCAACACCCTGGACCAGCTGCGGCTGGCGCGGGCCCTGCAACTGGACGGCGCGGCCACCGACTTCCCGGAGATCCGCAGCACCGGCCGGTTCACCGCCTGAGCAGCCGGCCGCGCGAAGAGCCCTACAGGGCCTTGACGAGGAGCTCGAAGGCCAGGTCGTCGCGGAGCGGGACGCCGAAGCGCTCGTCGCCGTAGGGGAAGGGGCTCAGCTCGCCCGTGCGCTCGTAGCCGCGGCGCACGTAATAGGCGATGAGCTCCTCCCGTACGTTCACCACGGTCATCCGCATCTGCTTGGCACCCCAGGTCTCGCGGACCCGGCGCTCGGCCTCGGCCAGGACCTCCTTGCCGAGGCCGGCGCCCTGGAGCCCCGGGCGCACGGCGAACATGCCGAAGTAGGCGTGGTCCCCGCGGTGTTCGAGCTGGCAGCAGGCGACGATCCCGCCCGCCCGCTCGACCACCAGCAGGATGCCCTCCGGGTCGGCGATGATCGCGCCCACGCCCTCCGGATCGGTGCGCTGGCCGTCCAGGAAGTCGGCCTCCGTCGTCCAGCCGGCCCGGCTGGCGTCGCCCCGGTAGGCGGACTCGACGAGGGCCACCAGGTCCGGTACGTCCGCCTCCACGGCGCTGCGGAAGCTCAGGGCGGCGGGCTGGGCGGTCGGCATCGGGGGCTCCGTTCATCGCGGCGGCATATGACATGCCTGGTACGGCACGCAGAGCCTAACCCGGGTCGGCGTGAGGGCGGCGTGAGCAGGGAATCCCTTCTGCTGACGCCGACGAACCGGGAGGTTCCGCCGTGCACGGATCCGCGTTGCCCCTCACCCTGGCCTGGATGCTCGTGGCGCTGTGCGCGGCGAGCGGCGGGTACTGCCTGCTGCGGGCGCGCAGAGCGGACCGGAGCGCGCGCGGGGCGGCCGCCGGCGAGGCGGTGATGGGCTTCGGCATGGCGGCGATGGCGCTGCCGGCGGGCACCGGCCCGTGGGGTCCGCCGGTCCTGCTGGCCGTCTTCTGCGGGGCGGCCCTGCACGCGCTGTGGCTGTTGCGCGACGGGGTGCACCACGCGCACCACCTGGTCGGCTCGCTGGCGATGGCGTACATGGCCCTCGCCATGACCGCCGGGCACGGGCACGGCCGGGCGGGGCTGCCCGCGGTGACGGGGGCGCTGCTCCTCTACTACGCCGGGTACGTGCTGCTCGGCGGGGCCCGGCTGGTGACGGCGGGCGGTGCGTCGCAGCCGTTGCCCGCGGCCGCGGGAGGGGCCCCGGGTGGGGCCGGGGACCTGACGCGGGCCTGCCGACTGGCCATGGGGACGGGGATGTTGGCGATGCTGCTGGCCATGTGAGGCCCCCGGCCCGGGTGCCGGGGCGCGGGCGGGACGTGTCCTGCGTCACCAATGCCCCGAGCCCGTACCGGTGGGCGTGGCCGCGCTCATAGGCTGGCGGACATGATGGTCCCCGCCGCTCTCCTGCTGCTCGGCGCACTGACCGCGGTGCTCGCGCCCCGCCTGCTGGCCCGGGCCGAGTGGCCCGAGCGCGAACCGGTGGTCGCGCTGTGGGTGTGGCAGTGCGTGGTGGCCGCGACCCTGCTGTGCCTGGCGCTGTCGATGCTGCTGAGCGCGGCCGCCGCCTGGCAGGCGGTACGGGGCCGGCTGTTCTCCGTGGCCCCGCACGGGGTGGTCGACGCGTACGCGCTGGGGGCGGAGGGCGGGTCCTGGGCCGCGGCCACCGCACTGGCGCTGGCCTGCGGGGGGCTGTGGACCGGGGCGATGCTGGCGCGGGAGGTGCTGCGGGCCCGGGCCCGGCGGCGCGCCCGGGGGGCCGAACTCCTGGTCCGGGCACCGCTGCTGCCCGGCGAGGACCCGGCCGCGGCGCGGCTGGTGGTGCTGGAGGGTCCGCGTCCGGAGGCCTGGTGGCAGCCCGGGGCGGCGCCGCGGCTGGTGGTGACCACGGCGGCGCTGGGCCGGCTCAAGGGCAGCCAGCTCGACGCGGTGCTCGCGCACGAGCAGGGGCACGTGGCCGCCCGGCACGACTGGCTGCTGCACTGCTCGCGGGCGCTGGCCCAGGGGTTCCCGCAGGTCCCGGTGTTCGCGGCGTTCGAGGCGGAGATGCACCGGCTGGTGGAGCTGGCGGCCGACGACGTGGCCTCGCGGCGCTACGGGCGGCTGACCGTCGCCCTGGCCCTGGTCGGACTGAACGAGGACCGGGGCGTCTTCGGCCCGTGCGGGCCCGAGCAGGCGCACGTCCCGCAGCGGGTGCGGCGGCTGCTGTCGGCCGCGCCGCGCCTGTCGCCGGCCCGCCGGCTGCGGCTGGCGGCGCTGGCCGCGCTGGTTCCGGCGGTGCCGCTGCTGGTGGCCTTCGTACCGGGTCTGAGCGCGCTGGCCTGAGGGGCGCGGCCCGCGTCCTGACAGGATCAGGGGCATGCGGAACACGTGGCTTTCGAGGGCGGGGGTGGGCTGCGCGCTGCTCGCGGCCGTGCTGAGCGTGCTGGTGGTGGCGGGCTGGCCGCCCTTGATCTCGTACGACGACCGGCTCGCGCGGGACCTGCACGCGTACGCCGTCACCCACACCGGGGTCACCCGTGTCGTGCGGGTCCTCTCCGACTGGGTGTGGGACCCGTGGACGATGCGCGCCCTGGCCGTCCTGGCCTGCCTGTGGCTCTGGCGGCGCGGGGACCGCTCGCGGGCGGTGCGGGTCGGGGCGGCGACGCTGGCGGCCGCGGGGATCCAGCAGGGGATGAAGGTGCTGATGGGGCGGGCCCGGCCGGTGTGGCCGGATCCCGTCGACTCGGCGTACTACGCGGCCTATCCGTCCGGGCACGCGATGACGGCCACGGTGGTGTGCGGGCTGCTGCTGTGGCTGCTGCCCGCGAAGGCACCCGCGGGCGCGGTGGCCGCGGCCTGGGCGGTGGCGGCCGTTTCGGTGCTCGGGGTCGGCTTCACCCGGCTCTACCTGGGCGTCCACTGGTTCACGGACGTGCTCGCGGGCTGGCTCCTGGGCGTGGCCGCGGTGTCGCTCGCCGCGTTCCGGCATGCCTGCCCGGGGCGATCCCCCGCGTCGCCCCGAGCAGACGGTCCCGTGCGCTGAGTATATTGGCTCGGAGCCAGTCAACGCAGGAGTAAGCATGGTCCCGCGCAGCCCGTCGGTCAATGAAGAATTGCGCAGACGTTCCCGGGAGCGGCTGCTGCAGGCTACGGTCGAACTGGTTGCCGAGCGCGGGTACGAGGCCACGAAGCTCGGCGACATCGCCGACCGGGCGGGCGCGGCGCGCGGCCTGGTCTCGTACTACTTCCCCGGCAAGCGCCAGCTGCTGCAGTCCGCCGTGCACCGGCTGATGCACCTGACGCTGGAAGCGGCCCTGGAGCGCGAGCCCCGCACCGACGACGGCCGGGAGCTGCTGGCCCGGGCGATCGACGCGATCCTGGGGCTGGCCCGGGACCAGCCCCGGCTGATGCGGACGCACATGGCGGGCATCCTCCAGGCGGAGGGGTTCATCCGGTGTCCGGAGCAGCAGCGCCTGGCGGAGCTGCTGCGGGGCGCCGTCACCGCGTACGGCTCGGCGGACGTGGACACCGACTACCCGCTGCTGCGGGCGCTGCTGATGGGGGCGGTGGTCGCGGTGCTGCTGCCGGGGGCGCCGATGCCCGCGGCCCGGCTGCGGGCGGAGCTGTTCCAGCGGTACGGGCTGGACTGGGAGCTGGGTGTCCCGCCGGACGGGGGGCCGCCCGGCGGAACGTTTCCCCGCTAGCGCGGGGCGGTCGTCGTCAGTGGTACTCGGGCTGGCTCTGCACGTTGAGCCGGTCCATCCGCACCCACTTGGCGCTCTCGGTGCGCCAGTCGTCGAGCCTCAGCACGTCGAGGCCCTTGACGATGTCGTTCGAGTAGATGTGCCCGTTGTAGTAGTACGCCGACCACGAGCCGCCGAGGCCCAGCTGGTCGGTGGTCAGCGGGCCGCGCTCGAAGTAGCCGATCTCCTTGGGGGCGGTGGAGTCGGTGAAGTCCCAGACCGAGACGCCGCCCTGGTACCAGGCCTGGACCATGATGTCGCGGCCGCCGCCGACCGGGATCAGCGAGCCGTTGTGCGCGACGCAGTTCTCGGTGTCGGCCTGGTGGCGCGGGATCTTGAAGTAGCCCTTGAAGACCAGTTTGCGCTGGTCGCCCCGGCCGGTGATGTCGTAGATCCCGTCGGCGCCGCGGTTGGGGCCGGTGGCCTCGTTGCAGGTGGCGCCGCCACCGCCGCCGAGCTCGTCGGTGAACACCACCTTGTTGGCCCGCTCGTTGAAGGTCGCCGAGTGCCAGAACGCGAAGTTGACGTTGTCCTGGACACGGTCGATGACCCTCGGCTGCTCGGGCTTGCCGATGTCGAAGAGGATGCCGTCGCCCATGCAGGCGCCCGCGGCCAGGTTCTTGGACGGCAGCACGGTGATGTCGTGGCAGCCGGTGGTCTTGGAGACCCCGGGGTTGGCCGGCGCGCCCGGGTTGCCGCCGTCCGGGAAGAGCACCGGGAAGCCGACGACGGCGGCCTGGGTCGGGGCCTTCTTCGGGACCTTGACCACGGAGATGCCGTCGTGCGGCGGCTTGCAGTCCGGGAAGGCCTCGTTGGGCGAGTACGAGGAGACGTAGAGGTAGATGTCGCGGCCGCCGGGAACCAGGGTGTGGGTGTGGGATCCGCAGGCGGTCTCGACGGACTTGACGTACTTGGGGTTCCGTTTGTCCTTGATGTCGAAGATCTTGATGCCCTCCCACGAGGACTTCTCCGTCGCAGGCTGCGAGACGCTGTTGCAGGAGTCGTCGCTGCGGGAGGAGTCGGTGGAGAGGAAGAGCAGGTCGCCGGAGACCGAGATGTCGTTCTGGCCGCCCGGGCACAGGACCTGGGTGACGACCTTGGGCGACTTGGGGTTGGCGATGTCGTAGATGGTGAAGCCGTCGTAGCTGCCGGCGTACGCGTAGTCGCCCTGGAACGCCAGGTCGGAGTTGATCCCGGCCGGGTTGGCGCTGGGGATGTTGGCCAGGGGTTTGATGTTGGCGCTGTGCACGATCTCGTCCTTGCCGGGGATCTCCCCGGGGGCGAGTTCGCGGTCCTGAGCGGGGGCGGCGCTCTGCCGGGATCCGGGGCCCGGGGTCAGGTCGCCCGGGTCGGGGGTGGCGGCCGCCGGTCCGGCGGTGGCCAGGAGCGTGGTGAGGAGTCCGGCGGCGGCCAGGGCCGCCCCCAGACTCCGGTGGCGCACTCTGACGCTGTGCTGCGAGGTCACTGTGCCTCCCGTGGGGGCCCGTACGTTTCGCTCCTCCTGGGAACGGAACCTGGACCCCGGCAGTATCTTGCTTTTCATGGACATGGCAAATGCATTACTCGGCCGATTCCTGGGGGCGGCGCTGGCCGCCGGCCTCCTCCTCGCACTCACCGGCTGCCGCGACGACGACGCCGGCCCGCGCGCGGCGGGCGACGGCTCGCCGGTGGTCGTCGCCCCCGGCAAGCCGGGCGGCCCGGCCCGCACCCTCACCCCCGAGCAGGCCGCGAAGGAACGCCCCGACGACAGCCCCAACGCGGCCGACCACGCGTACGTGCGGCACATGACAGAACACCACCGGCAGGCCCTCACGATGAGCGCCCTCGCCCCCGGCCGGGCCTCGGCGGAAGGGGTGAAGCGGCTCGCGGAGCGGATCGCGGCCGCGCAGGGGCCGGAGATCGGGGCCATGGAGAAGTGGCTCTCCCGGTACCCGGCGCCGGGCGGCGGCTCCGGCGGCCACGACCACGCCGCGATGCCCGGCATGGCGACCGAACAGCAGCTGGCGGAGCTGACCGCCGCCAAGGGGGCCGACTTCGACCGGCTCTTCCTCCGGCTGATGACCGCCCACCACCAGGGGGCGCTGAAGATGGCCGGGGAGGCCCTCGCCCAGGGCAACAACGTCGCCGTGGAGGAGATGGCGAACGAGGTCGTGGCCACCCAGAGCGCCGAGATCGAGCGGATGCGCGCGATGGGCTGACGGGTCCGGGGGCCGGTGGCATCCTGGGAGCACCTGCGGGAGGAGTACCGCCGTGCTTCGTGTCGCCGTCGTCGGTTCGGGCCCCAGCGGGGTCTACGCCGCCCAGACGCTGGTCCAGCAGCGGGAGGTGCCGGGTGTACGGGTCGACGTACTGGACCGGCTGCCGGCCCCGTACGGCCTCGTGCGGTACGGGGTGGCCCCCGACCACGAGAAGATCAAATCGCTGACCGGAAATCTCCGGTCGGTACTGGAGGACGAGCACATCCGCTTCCTCGGCAACGTGGAGGTCGGCGGCGAGGGGCTGTCGACCGCGCGGCTGCTGGAGCTGTACCACGCGGTGGTGTACTGCGTGGGCGCCGCCCGCGACCGGATGCTCGGCATCCCCGGCGAGGAACTGGCCGGGGTGCACTCCGCGACGGCCTTCGTGTCCTGGTACAGCGGCCACCCGGACGCCGGCTCCTTCGACCTGCGCGGGGTCCGCTCGGCGGTGGTGGTCGGCGCCGGCAACGTCGCGGTGGACGTGACGCGGATCCTGGCCCGGGGCGTGCCCGAGCTGGAGCCGACCGACATGCCCCAGCCCGCGCTGGGCGTGCTGGCCGACAGCGGGGTGCGGACGGTGTCGATGGTGGCCCGGCGCGGCCCCTCCCAGGCCAAGTTCACCACGAAGGAACTCCGCGAACTGGGCACGCTGCCCGGGGTCGGCACCCGGGTGGAGCCCGCCGAGCTGGCCCTCGACCCGGCGTACGAGGGCCAGGGCGCGGAGGCGCTGCCGGCAGCGGTCCGGCGCAACCTGGACGTGCTGCGCGGCTGGTCCGAGGCCGGACCGGACGGCGGCGACGGCTCTGGCCGGGACATCCGGCTGCGCTTCTACCTGCGGCCGGTGGAGGTGCTGGGCGGGCCCGGCGGCCGGGTCCGCGGGCTCCGCTTCGAGCGGACCGCCCCGGACGGCCGGGGCGGGGTGACCGGGACGGGTGCCTACGAGGACGTCGAGGCCGAGCTGGTGCTGCGCTCGGTGGGCTACCTGGGCGTGCCGCTGCCGGGCCTGCCCTTCGACGCGGCCACCGGGACCGTGCCGCACGCGGCGGGCCGGGTGGTGCGCGGGGGCCGGGCCTCGGTGGGCGAGTACGTGGCGGGATGGATCAAGCGCGGCCCGACCGGGGTGATCGGCACCAACCGGCCGTGCGCCAAGGAGACGGTGTCCTCACTGCTCCAGGACGCGGGTGCGCTGGCCCGGCGGGACCTGCCCGCGGACCCGCTGGACGCCCTGCGTGCGGCGGGCCTGCATCCGGTGGAATGGCCGGGCTGGCTGTCCATCGAGGCGGCCGAAGAGGCCCTGGGCCGTTCCCTGGGCCGCCGCTCGGTGAAGATCCCCGACTGGGCGGGCCTCCGCGCGGCGGCGGGCCTCTCGCAGACCTAAGGGCTGTCCCCGAGCCGGCCCTCCTCGGCCGTGGCGGCTGTCAGGATGCTGTCCAGGAGGCCGGGGAAGCAGGACTGGAGGTCCTCGCGGCGCAGGCCGTTCATCTTGGCCGTGCCGCGGTAGGTCTGGCGCACGACACCGCTCTCGCGCAGGACGCGGAAGTGGTGGGTGGTCGTGGACTTGGTGACCGGCAGGACGAAGTCGGAGCAGGCCAGTTCGGCGTCCGTGGAGGCGAGTTCGCGGACGATGGACAGCCGCATCGGGTCGGAGAGCGCGTGCAGGACGCCCTCCAGCCGGATCTCGCGCGGCTCGGGGTGGGCGAGGGCGCGGGCCGTGTCGCGTTCCGTCATGTCCTGCTCCACTCGTTCGGCTCGGCTGCGGATCCCATCGTACGAGAAGCGTCGTAGGAAGGACGCGGGTGCGGCGCCGGAGCGGCCGGCGCCGCACCGGGGTCACCAGCTGCGGTGGTACTGGTCCGGCGTGCGGATCTCCGCGCCCAGCTCGGCGGCCGCGCGGCGGGCCCAGTACGGGTCGCGCAGCAGCTCGCGGCCGAGGAGGACCGCGTCCGCCTCGCCGTTGGCCAGGACCTTCTCGGCCTGCTCCGGCTCGGTGATCAGGCCGACGGTGGCGACCGGGAGGGTGGTCTCGGCCTTCACCCGGGCGGCGAAGGGCACCTGGTAGCCGGGGCCGACCGGGATCTGCACGTGCGGGGCGAGGCCGCCGGTGGAGACGTCGAGCAGGTCCACGCCGTGCTCCTGGAGCAGCCGGGCCAGCCGGACGGTCTCGTCGGCGGTCCAGCCGGCCTCCTCCAGCCAGTCGGTGGCGGAGATCCGGAAGAACAGGGGCAGCTCCTCGGGCCACACCGCCCGTACGGCGTCGACGACTTCGAGGGCGAAGCGGGTGCGGTTCTCGAAGGAGCCGCCGTAGGAGTCGGCGCGCCTGTTGCTGTGCGGGGAGAGGAACTCCCCGATGAGGTAGCCGTGGGCGCCGTGGATCTCCAGGACCTCGTAGCCGGCCGCCAGCGCACGTTCGGCGGCGGCCGCGAACTGGCCGGTGATCTCGTGGATCCGCTCGGCCGTGAGCTCGTGGGGCACCTGGTACCCCTCGTCGAACGGCACGGCGCTCGGGGCGACGGGCTGCCAGCCGTGGCCCTCGGGGCCGACGGGGCGGCCGCCCTTCCAGGTGCGCTCGGTGGAGGCCTTGCGCCCCGCGTGGCCGATCTGGATGCCGGGGACGGAGCCCTGGGACTTGACGAAGGCGGTGATCCGGCGGAGGGCCTCGACCTGGGTGTCGTTCCAGATGCCGAGGTCATAGGGGCTGATGCGGCCCTCCGGCGCGACGGCGGTGGCCTCCTGGATGATCAGGCCGGTGCCGCCGGTGGCACGGGCCGCGTAATGCGCGAAGTGCCAGTCCAGGGCCACTCCCGCGTTCGGGCCGAAGGCCTCGGCGCTGTACTGGCACATCGGGGCCATCCAGACGCGGTTCGGGATGGTGACCGAACGCAGGGTGTAGGGCTGGAACAGGGCGGCGAAGGCAGCGGGTGCAGCACTCATGGGGCTCTCCAGACGTGACCGGACGCGCACCGGGGTCGGCGCTAAGTACGAGAAGCACCGTACTACGAAAACTCCCGTAGTACGAGTCTTCTCGTACAACGACCTCGAAGGGTCGAACGGACCTTCGGCGGCCCGGCCTGCCCCACCGCTGCCGGCGGTCGGGTGCAGACTGGCTGGAAAGCTGCCGTGAAGGACAACGACGTCCGGAGGTGTCGGCCATGACCGACGTGGTACTGCTCGCGGGGACCCGCAAGGGCCTCTTCATCGGCCGCCGCCGGGGCGGGCGCCCCTGGGAGTTCGACGGACCGCACTTCAACGCCCAGGCCGTCTCGGCGGTGGCCCTGGACACCCGGGGGCCGCGGCCCCGGCTGCTGGTCGGCGGGGACAGCTCGCACTGGGGGCCGTCCGTCTTCAGTTCGGACGACCTGGGCGCGACCTGGCGCGAGCCCGCCTCGCCCGCCGTGAAGTTCCCGCAGGACACCGGCGCCTCGCTGGAGCGGGTCTGGCAGCTGCACCCGGCCGGCCCGGAGGCCCCGGACGTGGTCTACGCCGGGACGGAGCCCGCAGCGCTCTTCCGCTCGGCCGACCGGGGCGAGTCCTTCGAGCTGGTCCGGCCGCTGTGGGAGCACCCGACCCGCTCGGAGTGGGTGCCGGGCGGCGGCGGCGAGGGCCTGCACACGGTGATCACCGACCCGGCCGACGCGGACGCCGTGACCGTGGCGGTCTCCACCGCCGGGGTGTTCCGCACCCGGGACGGCGGGGCGAGCTGGGAGCCGTCCAACCACGGGGTCTCGGCGGCCTTCCTGCCGGACCCGGACCCGGAGTTCGGCCAGTGCGTCCACAAGATCGCCCAGGACGCCGGGGACCCCGGCCGGCTCTACCTCCAGAACCACTGGGGGGTCTACCGCAGCGACGACGCGGGCGCCGCCTGGACCGACATCGGCGCCGGGCTGCCCTCCGACTTCGGCTTCGCCGTGGCCGCCCACCCCCACCGCCCGGACACCGCGTACGTCTTCCCGCTGAACGCCGACTCCGACCGGGTCCCCGCGGAGCACCGCTGCCGGGTCTTCCGCACCCGGGACGCGGGCGCCACCTGGGAGCCCCTCTCCAAGGGGCTGCCGGCCGGCGACCACTACGGCACCGTCCTGCGCGACGCCCTGTGCACCGACGACGCCGACCCGGCGGGCGTCTACTTCGGCAACCGCAACGGCGAGCTGTACGCCAGCCACGACGACGGCGACAGCTGGCAGCTGCTCGCCGAGCACCTGCCGGACGTGCTCTGCGTACGGGCGGCCGTACTGCCCTGAGGCCCGGAGCGGGACCGGCTGTCGGTGTGGGCCAGTAGAGTGATCACCCATGGCAGCACGACCGTTGAACGAGATCGTCGAGCCGGGCTGGGCCCGTGCTCTGGAGCCGGTGGCGGGGCAGATCGCCGCCATGGGCGACTTCCTGCGCACCGAGATCGCGGCAGGCAGAACGTACGTCCCGGCCGGGGCGAACGTGCTGCGCGCGTTCCAGCAGCCCTTCGACGAGGTGAAGGTACTGATCGTCGGGCAGGACCCCTACCCGACCCCCGGGCACGCGATGGGCCTGTCCTTCTCGGTCGCCCCCGAGGTGAGTCCGTGGCCGCCCAGCCTGGACAACATCTTCCGCGAGATGCACGCGGACATCGGGACGGGCCGGCCGCTCAACGGCGACCTGACCCCCTGGACCCGGCAGGGCGTCCTGCTGCTGAACCGCTCGCTCACCACCGCCCCGCGCAAGCCGAACGCGCACCGGGGGAAGGGCTGGGAGGCGGTCACCGAGCAGGCGATCCGGGCCCTCGCCGCGCGCGGGAAGCCGCTGGTCTCCATCCTGTGGGGCAGCGACGCCCGCCGTCTGCGCCCCCTGCTGGGGAGCCTGCCGGCCGTGGAGTCGGTCCACCCCTCCCCCATGTCCGCCGACCGGGGCTTCTTCGGGTCGAGGCCGTTCAGCCGGACCAACGAGCTGCTGGCCGGGCAGGGAGCGGAGCCCGTCGACTGGCGCCTGCCGACAGTCAGTTGAACCTTATATGACATTGAACTACGACATTCAATGGATAAATCCGGACAGATGCCGCCCGAGCGGGCCCTGCCCGAACACGTGGTTCCGATAAACCAGTAGCATGCGGCGCCATGAGCTCCCCCACTGGGCCCGCAAACGGCCTGCCCGTACGAATGCCGCGACCCCGCCAGACCGGACGGCACCGCCGGCCCGAGCCCGCGGTGGCGCCCGAGGGCGCGCCCGCGCTGGTGCTCGCCGTGCCCGGTGCCCCCTCGGCCGCCTCGCGGGGGCTGGCCGAAGAGGTCATCAGCATCGGCCGCTCCGAGCTGCCGGGCCTGGACGCCCGGATCGGCTACCTCGAAGGCGAGGACGGCGAGGAGAGCGAGTTCCCCTCGCTGTCCGGAGTCCTGAACGCCGTCGCGCAGGAGCGGACCGCGCGCGCGGAGTTCGCCCGCGCCGCCGGTCTGGACGTGCCCGCGCCGACCGGCCCCGACGCCGTGGTCGTGCCCCTGCTGGCCGGCCCCGACGGGGACCTGCTGCGCCGGATGCGCCAGGCGCTGATGGACTCCTCGGCCGCCGCCGAGCTGGCCGACGTACTCGGCCCGCACCCGCTGCTCGCCGAGGGCCTGCACGTCCGGCTCTCGGAGGCCGGCCTGGCCCGCGCCGACCGGGCCCGCCTGTTCACCGTGGCCACCGCCGCCGACGGCATCATCCTGGCCACCACCGGCGGCGAGGAGGCCGTCCAGGCGGCCGGGATCACCGGCATGCTGCTGGCCGCCCGGCTCGCGGTGCCCGTGATCGCCGCCGCCCTCGACCAGGAGGGCTCGGTGGCGGCGGTCGCCGCCGAACTGCGCGGTTCCGGTTCGGTCCAGCTGGCGCTGGCCCCGTACCTGATCGGCCCGGAAGCGGCCGAGGGCCTGCTGGACACCGCCTGCAAGGAGGCCGACTGCTCGGCCGCCGAGGTGCTCGGGTCGTATCCGGCGCTCGGCAAGCTGGCCGTGGCGCAGTACAGCGCCGCCCTGGGCATCCAGCTGGGCGCCGCCGCGCAGTAGGACCGCCCGCACGTGTGAGGGGGCCCGTCCGGAATCCGTTCCGGACGGGCCCTTCGCCGTGCCGGGAGACCTATGCGAAGACCACGCAGGAGGCCGCGGGGACGGCCACCGAGCCGGCCCGGTGCGGGTGCCCGGTCAGCGGGTCCACCTCGAACCAGGTGACGTCCCCGGAGCGCTCGTTGGCCGCGTAGAGGCGGCGGCCCGAGGGGTCGGCGGCCAGGTCGCGCGGCCAGTGGCCGCCGCATCCGGTCGTCCCGGTGGGCCGCGGCCGCTCGGGGCCGCCGGCGAGGGAGAAGGTCACCAGGGTGTCGGTCCCGCGGACGGCGGCCCAGAGGAAGCGGCCGTCGGCCGAGACCGTGACCGCCGAGGGGTAGGCCCGTGCGCCGTCCGGAGCGGCCCCGGAGGCGACCGGGACCTCGCCCGCGACTTCGAGGCGGCCGGCGGCCGCGTCCCAGCGGCAGACGGTCAGCTGCGGCTCCAGCTCGTGCAGTACGTAGACCACCTCGCCCGCCGGGTGGAAGGCGAGATGGCGCGGCCCGGTCCCGGCGCGCAGGACGGCCTTCGCGTGCTCCCGGGGCGCGCCGGTGGCCGGGTCGAGCGCGAGGACGCGTACGGCGTCGCCGCCGAGGTCCACGGTGAGCACCCAGCGGCCGGTGGGGTCGGGGAGCACCTGGTGGGCGTGCGGGCCGGCCTGCCGCTCGGCATCGGGCCCGGAGCCGCTGTGGGTGAGGACGGCGGCCGGGCCGGCGATGCCGCCGTCGGGGGCGAGCGGCAGGCTGCTGACGCTGCCGGAGCCGTAGTTGGCGGTGAGCAGCCGACGGCCGGCCAGGCTGAGGTGGGTGGGCCCCGAGCCGTCGACGGGAACGGGGGCGCCCAGCGGGGCGAGCCCTCCGGCGGTGGCGCGGAAGGCGCCCACGGCTCCCCGGCCGGTCTCGCTCACCGCGTAGAGCACGCCGGAATCCCGGTCGACGGTGAGGTACGAGGGGTCGGCCAGGGAGTCCGCGGACGAGAGCGGGGTCAGCGCTCCGGTGGCCGGATCCACGGCCGCGGTGGTGACACCGCGGCCGCCCCCCGAGGTGAACGAGCCGATGTAGGCCCGGTGTCCGCCGCCCTGGTCCGTGCTGTGCGCGCCGCCCACTGGTGCCTCTTTCCGCCGTCCCGGATCCGCCTCCGGAGCCGACGGTAACAGAAGGTCTAGACCAAGTCCCGTCCCCTGGCCCGTTCCTGGGCGCCGGGGTGGTGGACGTACGCGGTGGAGCTCGGCCGGTCCTCGTAGGTCCGGTGGAAGACGGGCGTGGCGGACCCGGAGATCGGCGGGACGATCCAGGACCAGTCCGCGCCCACCTCGCGGCCCTTGCGCTCCTCGCGCTCCAGGTGCGAGAGGAACCGCCGGGACTCGGTGTGGTGGTCGGCGATGGTGACCCCGGCCCGGTCGAAGGAGTCCAGCACCGCGCGGTTGAGCTCGACCAGCGCCCGGTCCTTCCACAGCGAGCGCTCGCTGGAGGTGTCCAGGCCGAGTCTGCGGGCGACGGCCGGGAGGAGGTTGTAGCGGTCGGTGTCGGCGAGGTTGCGCGCGCCGATCTCGGTGCCCATGTACCAGCCGTTGAACGGGGCGGCCGGATAGTGGATGCCGCCGATCTCCAGGCACATGTTGGAGATGGCGGGAACGGCGTGCCAGCGCAGCCCCCAGTCGCTCCAGTCGTCGCGCTCGTCGGGGTGCCGGATCGGGACCTCCAGCACGGCGTCCGCCGGGGTGTCGAACCAGCGGGGCTTGTCGTCCACGCCCTGCACGACCAGCGGGAGGAGGTCGAAGGGGGTGCCGGCGCCGCCGGACCAGCCGAGTCCGAGCAGGGCCTCGGTGAGCGGTGCGTTGCGGGCGTCGCCGACCGTTATGGAGTGGTGGTCCCCGTAGCCGGCGTAGCGCACCAGCTGCTCGCTCCAGATCAGCGGGCCCGGGCGGTCCGGGGCGTCGGGGGCGAAGACGGTGATGGTGGGCCGGACCCGGCCGCCGTTGGTCGCCTCGCGCAGGTGCTCGAAGCACTCGGCGGCGATGTCCTCGGCCCCGGTCAGCCCGCGCCGGTCGCGGACCCGCAGGGAGTTCCAGTAGAGCCGGCCTATGCAGCGGTTGCTGTTGCGCCAGGCCACGCGGGCGCCGTGGACCAGCTCCTGCGGGGTGTGCCGGTAGGTGCCGGTCTCCGCGAGCTCGGCCCGTACGGCGGCGAGCCGGGCACGCGGATCACCGGCCTGCGGATTCTCCCGGTGGAAGAGCCGGATGAACTCCTCGGCTTCCTCCCACACCTGAGCGGCGCTCGAGTGCTTCTGCAGAATTTCCATTCCGGGCGGTTACCCCCTGTCCGACCAGATCCACCCTGTACATGCCGGATGAATGTGCAATGAACAATCACCCGTTGTACACGGCGCAGGTCAGCCCGACGGGGCTGGAGCGCCCGGAACACCCCTCCGAGTGATCTCGGTGCATTGCCCTGCGGTGAGGTGCCTCGTGGGCCTATCATCCGCGGCATTCCGGATAGTTGGGGAGCGGGGCCGCGAGCGGGCCGGGTCAGCCGCAGGGGCGGCTCATGAACAGGGCGTGCTCGCCCGCCGCCGGCGTGCCGTCGTAGAGGGCGGTGTCCAGGCCGCAGAGCGTGAACCCCATGCGCCGGTAGGCGTGCACGGCGGGGGCGTTGACCGAGCTGACCTCCAGCCAGAGGTGCGCGGCGCCGCGTTCGCGCGCGAAGCCGGCCGCGAGCTCCATGAGGGCCCGGCCGACGCCGCGGCCCCGGTGGCCGGGGGCGACCTCGATGTCGTCGACGGTCAGGCGCCGGTTCCAGGGGGCGTAGGTGACGGCGGCGAAGCCGCACAGGGCCCCGGCGTCCAGGGCGACGAAGGTCCGGGAGTCCTCCCCCTGCGCGCCGTCCCCGTCCTCCCCGTCCTCCCCGTCCTGGGCGGGCGGGAAGACCTTGCGCAGCGGAGGGTCCACCGGGACCTCGCGGAGCGCGAAGCCGCCGTCGGTGGCGGTCACCTCGAACACGGTGGGGGTGAGGAAGGAGCCGTCCAGGGACTCGATCGCCTCGCGGTCCCCGGGGCGGGCTGTGCGGTATTCGAGGGCCGGGGCCTGCGGGGTCGTCATGGCCCCGACCGTACCGCCCGCGCGGGGCGGGCGGTACGGGCGGTCCAGGCGGCTCGGGCGGTCCAGGCGGCTCGGGCGGTTCAGGCGGTGATGACCAGCGGGGCGCGGGGGTCCGTGCGCAGCGGGGTGGCCAGGGCGACGAGGGCCTCCTCCAGGCCGTGCAGGTGGGCCAGGGCCGGTTCGGCTCCGGACTCCCGGGCGGCGGTGCGCGGCGCGGCGGGCTCCGGGGCTCCCTCGGGGGTGGTGAGCGCCTCGACGGCAGCCTCCACCCGCCAGCAGGCGGCGGCGAGCCGGGCGTCGTGGGAGGCCTGCGGGTCGGCGGCGACGGCCACGAGCCCGCGCACCTCGCGGGCGCAGTCGTCGAGCAGCGCCATGACCTGCCGGGCCCGGGCCTTGCGGGCGCGCAGCGGGCTCAGCGGGTGGACGAGCGGCGCGAGGGCGACGCGCGCGCGGACCAGCAGGAGTTCCAGCTCGGCGGCGTGCGGGGCGGGGTCGGCCGCGGGGTCTCCGGCGAGGCGGTCGAGGGAGGCCGCGGTGGCGGCCCGTACGCAGTGCAGGGCGCGCTGGATCCACGCGTCGTTGGCGCCGTGGGTGGTCACGGGGAGGATCAGCACCACGGCGAGGGCGGCGCCGAGGGCGCCGACGGCGGTCTCCTCGAAGCGCAGGAGCAGCAGTCCGGGGTGCAGCACGCCGAGGAGCCCGTAGAGCAGCCCGGCCATGACGGTGACGAAGAACATCATCCAGGAGTAGGAGGGCGCCGCCGTGTAGAAGATGCCGAAGACGCAGACGGCCACGAGGGCGGCGGTGGGCGCGGGCGCGCCGTGCAGCGGTACGGCTATCAGCAGGCCGGCGGCGATGCCCACGACGGTGCCCAGGACCCGGCGGAAGCCGCGGACCAGGGTCTCGCCGCGCGAGGCGGTGTTGACGAAGATCCACCAGGCGGTGCCGACGGCCCAGTACCAGCGGTCCTCGGACAGCACCTGGCCGATGGCGAGGGCGAAGGCGCAGGCGGCGGTGGCCTGGAAGGCCTGGCGGGTGGTGGGCCGGGCCAGGCCGGTGCCGGGCAGCGGCGGCGGCGCGGCGGCGGGGGGCGTGCGGCGCTCGATGGGCCACAGCACGAAGCGCACCGCCCCGGCCGACAGGAGCGCCAGGGCGACGGCGGCGAACAGCTCGGGCAGCTGGGCGGGCCGGGCGTGCAGGAACTGGGTGACGAAGAACATCATGAAGCCGAAGATGCCGAGGGCGTGGCCGCGCGGCCCCCAGCGGCGTGCGTAGACCCCGGCGAAGACGACGGCGAGGAAGGCCGCGTCGCGGGCGGGCGGCATCCCGTGCAGTCCGGTGGCCAGCACCAGGACGGGGAAGCCGGCAGCGGGCAGCAGGGCGGTGGTCACCCGCTGGGCGCGGACGTTCGCGTCGAGGACGGTGAACAGCGCGAGCAGCGCCGCGAGCCCGCCGGTGATGGAGGCGGTGAGCGAGAGCCCCGCCAGTTCGGCGACGGCGACGGCGAGCCCGGTGCCGATCACCGCCCTGAGCGAGTTCCGCAGTCTGGTGCGCCCCGGATCCGGAGCCACGAACATCCTCTTCATGGCGGTGTGCCGCCCCCCTCGGAGTGAAGCGCGCCGGCCCGGCGTCCGCCCGGGGGTGGTGGGCGGCGGACGGGCACGGCGAAGGCACCGCGCTCCGGACCGGCCTCGTTGCCGTCCGGCGCTGCGCGGCGCCGAAAGTACATGGATATGACACAGATAAGCATCCGCAGGGGCAATGGCTCAAGCGACGTCCGTCACGCTGGACCGTTGGCACAGCTCCGGGGCGCGATTTCCGGCCACTGGGAGGCCAACGGACCGGGCGGTCCCGGAGCGTGCCGGGCGCCGGGCTCCCCGTCGCGCGGAGCGGGGGCGGCGAGCACACGATGGAGGGGTGCGAGGCGATGCGGCGGACGTGCTCGTCGCAGGCGCGGGCCCGGTGGGTCTGACCGCGGCGGTGGAGCTGCGCACCCGGTTCCTGGGCGCGGCCCACATCCACCCGCCCACCGGCGCCCAGGGCATGAACACCGGCATCCAGGACGCCTGGAACCTGGCCTGGAAGCTCTCCCCCGCGGTCGCCGGGGAGGGGCACCCCCGGCTCCTGGAGAGCCACGACGCGGAGCGCCGGCCGGCCGGCGAGGAGGTCGTCCGGCGGACGGTCCGGCACGCCACCCAGGGGTTCTCGGCCGATCCCGCCGACCCCGCCTCCTTCGTGCTGCGGGAGGCGCAGCTGCTCGTCGGCCACCCCGACAGCCAGGTCGTCCGGCGGGCGGACCACGGGGCGGACGACGGAGGGCACGGGGGCCCGCGGCCCGGCGAGCGGGCCCCGGACTGCGGGGGGCTGACGGGGGAGGTCGCGCGGTTCCCGCTGCGGCTGTTCGACCTGCCACGGGACCGCGAGCACGTGCTGCTGCTCCACACGGACGGCGCACCCGGCTCGTACGTCCCCGCACTCGCCGCACTGGCGGACGGGTTGCCGGCGGGGCGGCTCACGGCGTACGCGGTCCTCTCCGAGGGCGGGACCGCGCCCGCCGGGGCTGCGTGGCCCGTGTACCGCGACGGGCGGGGCGAGTTCGCCCGGCTGTACGGGGTGCGGGAGCCGACGGCCTTCGTGGTGCGGCCCGACGGCTGCCCGGGGGCCCGGCCCTGCCCGCCGACGGCCGAAGGGCTGGCCGGTTGCCTGGCGGGCGTGTTCGGCGACTGAGCCCCGGTCGGATCAGGGGCCGTCCTCGGTCGGCACGCACAGCACCGGGACGGGCGAGAGGTGCAGCAGCTTGTGCGGGGTGGAGCCGAGCAGGGCCCCCCGGATCGGGCTGTCACCCCAGCTGCCGACGATGATGACCCGCGCGTGGTGGCGTTCGGCGGCGGCGAGCAGGGCCTGGGCCGGCTTGTCGTCCACCACCTCCACCGTCGAGGGGACGCCCGCCTCGTCGGCGGCCTCGACGGCCCGGGCGAGCGCGGCGCGGCCGGCCTGGAGGACGGCCTCGCGGTGGGCGCGGTACTCCTCCCCCGTGGCTCCGGGCGCGGCGGCTCCGTAGACGAGGACCAGGGGTTCCCCGAAGGCTGTGGCCACCTCCAGCGCCACCCGCAGGGCCCGCTCGGCGCCGGGGGACTCGTCGTAACCAAGGACCACGGACATCCGGCCTCCTCAGCTCTTCCCGCCGCGTACGAGGGCCGGGTCGACCACGCCCCGGCGCTCCTGCCAGAACCTGCCGTCGCGGACCCGCCAGAAGCACATGAGGAGCACGCCGAGGGCGGCGATGCCGATCCCGATGACCAGCGGCGGGCCGAGGCCGAACCAGGAGGCCCCGCCGGCGGAGTTGCGCGGGTCGGACATGTCGATGACGGACTCCACCAGCAGCCAGGTCAGGAGTCCGGCGCCGATCAGCGGGCCCACGCCGATGAGGAAGAAGTTGTGCGCGTTCTCCAGCAGGTGGCGGCGGTAGTAGACGGCGCAGGCCACGCCGGTGAGCGCGTAGTAGAAGGCGATCAGCAGGGAGAGGGCGGTGAGGGAGTCCAGGAGGGCGTTCTCGCTGATCTGGTTGACGACGAGGTACCAGGCGATGGCGATGCCGGCCACCCACCAGGTGCTGACCTCCGGGGTGTGGAAGCGGGGGTGGATGTGGGCGAGGTGCGGGGGCAGGGCGTGCCGGCGGGCCATGGACAGGGCGGTCCGGGAGGCGGGGATGATCGTCGTCTGGGTGGAGGCGAGGGCGGAGGTGCAGACGGCGAGGAGCACCATCCAGTCCCAGCCGCCCATCACCTCGTGCGCGAGGACGGCGAAGACCGCCTCCTCCTCGGCGGCGTTCTCGGCGAGGAACTCCGTCCCGGCGTAGGCGACGATGGCGAAGCCGACGGACAGGTAGGTGACCAGCAGCACCAGGGTGGACCAGATGCCGGCCTTGCCGGGGGCGGTGGCGGAGTCCTCGACCTCCTCGGTGAGGTTCACGGCGGACTCCCAGCCCCAGTAGATGAACACGCCGAGCAGCAGTCCGCCCGTGAGGGCGGCGCCGCCCGCCCCGAAGGGGTTGAGCCAGGTGAGTGAGGGCTCCATGCCGTCGAGGGTGCTGGTGCCGGCGTAGACGCGGTAGATCGCGACGACGGCGAAGACCAGCAGGAAGAAGACCTGGGCGAGGATCAGGACGTCCTGGAGGTGGGCGGAGAGTTCGGTGCCGATGACGCAGACGGCGGTCATGGCGAGGATGACGACGACGGTGAGCGTCTGGCGGACCACCTGGTTGGCGGCCCAGCCGTCGAGCCCGGCGGCGAGCAGGCCGAAGTGGACGGCCACGTCGGCGAGGGAGCCGATGACGAGCACCCCGGTCATGGTGATGGCCCAGCCGCCGAGCCAGCCCGCCCAGGGGCCCATGGCCCGGGTCACCCAGGAGAAGGTGGTGCCGCAGTCCTGGTCGACCTTGTTGAGGTAGTAGAAGGCGGCGGCGATGAGGAGCATCGGCACGAAGGAGGCCAGCATCACGCCCGGCGCGTAGATGCCGGCCAGGGCCACGATCGGGCCGATGACGGCGGCCAGGGAGTAGGCGGGCGAGGTGGAGTTGAGGCCGATGACGAGCGCGTCGAGGAAGCCGATCGCGTTGGCCTTGAGGCCCTCCTCGGGGCCGGCGTCCCCGATGGTGCTGCCCGCCTCGGCGCGGTCGCCGTCGTTCATGTACGCATCGTCACGCACGTTACGGCGGCGCGCGAGGCGGGCGGGGCGGGCCGCGTTACTCGGTGCCGGGGGTCTTGCGGGTGGTGACGTTCATCCGGTTCCAGGTGTTGACGGTGAAGACGAGCGCGATCAGGTGGGCCAGTTCCTCTTCACCGAAGTGCCGTGCGGCCTCGTCGTAGACGGCGTCCGAGACGCCGCCGGGCAGCAGGGTGATCTCCTCGGTCAGGGCGAGGGCCGCGCGCTCCTTCTCGGTGAACAGGCTGGAGTCGTGCCAGGCGGAGAGCTGGTGGATCCGCTCCTGCGACTCGCCGCCCTTGCGGGCGTCGCCGGCGTGGTAGTCGATGCAGTACGCGCAGCGGTTGATCTGCGAGGCGCGGATCTGGACCAGTTCGAGGAGGACGGGGTCCAGGCCCTTGCGGGCGGCGGCGTCGAGGGCGAGTACGGCCTTGAAGACGCGGGGGGCGACGGCGGAGAAGTCCATGCGTTCGGGAACCTGAAAAGTTGTCATGTGAAGAAGCTATGGGCGTGATCGACCGGACGTAGGGTTCATTTCCATGCGGAGATCCTGGGTCAATTCAGCGGAGGAACCTCCCTCCGGCAACGGCAGCGATCTGCACCTGGACCTGAGCGGCGGGGGCAGCCTGCGCTCCCGGCTGATGCGCGCCCTGCGGGAGGCGGTGCACTCGGGGCGGCTGGCGCCGGGGACCCGGCTGCCGCCCTACCGGACGCTCGCCGCCGACCTGGGGATCGCCCGCAACACCGTCGCCGACGCGTACGCCGAGCTGGTCGAGGAGGGCTGGCTGTCGGCGCGCCAGGGGTCGGGCACCCGGGTCGCGGAGCGGGCCGTCCCGCTGGAGCCCGAGCGGCCGCGCGGTCCGGCCCGGCCCACGCGGCGGCGTACCGTCCACGATCTGCTGCCCAGCTCCCCGGACGCCTCCGCCTTCCCCCGTACGGCCTGGCTGGGCGCGGCCCGGCGGGCCCTGGCCGCCGCCCCGCACGACGCCTTCGGGGTGGGCGACCCGCGCGGCCGGATCGAGCTGCGGCGCGCCCTGACGGAGTACCTCGCGCGGGCGCGGGGCGTACGGACGGCGCCCGACCGGATCGTGCTCTGCTCCGGCTTCGCGCACGCGCTGGAACTGCTGGGCGGGGTCCTGACGGGCCCGGTCGCCGTGGAGTCGTACGGGCTGCCCTTCCACCGGGAGGTCCTGGAGCGGGCCGGGAGGGCGACGGTGCCGCTGACCGTGGACGGCCGGGGCGCGCGGGTCGGGGAGCTCGCGGGGACGGGGGCGCGGGCCGTGCTGCTCACGCCCGCGCACCAGTTCCCGACGGGCGGGCCGCTGCACCCCGAGCGGCGGGCGGCGGTGGTGGACTGGGCGCGGGCCCGCGGCGGGGTGGTCATCGAGGACGACTACGACGGGGAGTTCCGTTACGACCGCCAGCCGGTCGGCGCCGTGCAGGGCCTGGACCCGGAGCGGATCGTGTACATCGGCTCCGTCAGCAAGAGCCTGTCGCCCGCGCTGCGCATGGGCTGGATGGTGCTGCCGGGCCGGCTGGTGGACGAGGTCCTGGAGGCGAAGGGTCCGCGCGAGATGTGGTCGGGGGTGACGGACCAGCTCACCCTGGCCGAGTTCGTCTCCTCGGGCGGCTACGACCGCCACCTGCGCCGGATGCGGCAGGTCTACCGGCGCCGCCGGGACCTGCTGGCGGCGCGGCTCGCGGCCGAGGCCCCGCACGTCCGGGTCAGCGGGGTCGCGGCCGGGCTGCACGCGGTGCTGGAGCTGCCGCCGGGCACCGAGGCGGCCGCCCTGCGCGCGGCGCGGCGGGCGGGGCTGGCGCTGGACGGGCTGGGGCCGTACCTGCACCCGGACAGTGCCACGGCCCCGCGGGACGGGCTGGTGCTGGGCTACGGCACCCCGCCCGAGCACGCGTTCGCGGCGGCGCTCGACGCCCTGTGCCTGGCCCTGCCCGAGCCGCCGCCGGCGGGGCCGGAGCCTGCCTGAGGGGTGGTCAGGGACGGGTGTTCCAGCCCGCGATGACCGGGAGCCCGTGCTCCGTGGACAGGGTGCTGACCGTGCCGGTGCGCAGCAGGAAGAGCCGGCCGTCCTGCGGGGGCAGGCCGAGGTAGCGGGCGGTCAGGACGCGCAGGAAGTGGCCGTGGGCGACGAGCACGACGTCGCCCCGGCCGGCGCTCAGGGCCCCCGCGACGCGGGCTAGTACCCGGTCCGCGCGGGCGCCGACCTGGGCGGCCTGCTCTCCGGGGTGCCGGGCGTCGCCCGGCGGGACGCCGTCGGTCCACAGCGACCAGTCGGGCCGGGTGCGCCGGATCTCGGCGGTGGTGACTCCCTCGTAGCCGCCGTAGTCCCATTCGTGGAGGTCGGGTTCGGGGATCCCGCCGGTGAGCCCGGCGAGTTCGGCCGTGGCGACGGCCCGGCTCAGCGGGCTGGTCAGTACCAGGGCGGGCTCCCGGTCGCGGAACCAGGGGGCCAGCGAGAGGGCCTCGTCGGCGCCCCGCGCGGTCAGCGGCACGTCGGTCAGCCCCGTGTGGCGGCCGTCCGCGCTCCACGCCGTCTCCCCGTGCCTCACCAGCAGCAGTTCGCTCATGTCCGGACCCTACGGCGGTGCGCCGGTGCCCGGCATGTCGTGCCCCCGGAACGGGGAGGGCGTGTCACTGTCGGGCGTCATGGACGTGCGTGAGTGCAGGCGGCTGACCGTCCTGCTGCTGGTGCTGACCTGGGTGACCGGGCTGATCGAGGCCGTCAGCCTGCTGGCCCTGGGGCCGGTGTTCACCGCCATGCAGACCGGCAACGTGCTGTTCCTGGCCTTCGGCACGGCCCACCAGGGGGGCCTGCCCGCGCTGGCGTCGGGGGTGTCGCTGCTGTCGTTCGCGGTCGGCGCGGTGTGCGCGGCCCGGCTGGAGGGGGCCGCGCAGGCCCGGGGGCGGCACTGGTTCGTGATCGGCCTGGCGGTGGAGGCGGCCCTGGTCCTGGCCGCCGTCTGCGTCGGATGGGGCGTGCCGCCCCGGTACGGGAACCCGGCCGCGCGGCACCTGATGACGGCCGCCGTCCTCGCGGTGGCGATGGGCTTCCGCAACGTCACCAGCATGCGGGTCAACCTGCCGGGGGTCCCGACCACCCTGGTCACCCGGTCGATGACGGCCTTCCTCGGCGGCTCGGCGCTGGGGCACGACAGCGCCTTCGGATACGGCACGGGGGCGTGGGGGCGGCGCGCGTGGGCGATCGCCGCGATGTTCACGGGCGGGCTGACCGGGGCCCTGCTGGTGCGGGCCGGGTGGACGGTGAACTGGCTGCTGCTGCCCGCGTCCGTGGTGGTGTGCGGGGTCGCCCTGGCCTACCTGCGGCAGCCGGCGCTGCGCCCCGGCACCTGCTGAGCCGGAGCGGAGCGGGCCGAGCCCGGCCGGAATCGATGCGAGAACGGTGCAAGTGGATACGACCCGCACCCTCCCGGGAGGCTCGTCGCATGAACACCGTTCCCCCGCGGGGCTCCCGCCCGCAGGACGACGCCCCCGCGACCGACCCAGCCGTGGAGTCCGGATTCGCCGCCGGCGACGAGGCCTGCGCGGAGGCCGTCTACCGGCGCTGGCGGCCCATGGTGCAGGCCCTGGCCCGGCGGGCCCTGGGCGATCCGCGCGAGGCCGAGGACGTGACCCAGCAGGTGTTCCTCGCGGCCTGGCGCGGCCGGGCCGGGTACCGTCCGGGGCCCGGCGGGATCGGGGCCTGGCTGACCGGCATCACCCGGCACAAGGTGGCCGACGCGCTGGAGGCCCGGGGGCGGCTGGCCCGGGTGGCACGGGCCGCCGCGCGGGGCGCCGGGGAGCCGCGCGAAGGGACGCGGGTGCCACCGCCGGAGCGGGCCCTGGACCGGGTGCTGGTCATCGGGGAGCTGGCCCGGCTGCCCGTGGCCCAGCGGCGGGTGCTGTGCCTGGCCTTCTACGCCGATCTGAGCCAGAGCCAGATCGCGGAGCGCACCGGACTCCCGCTGGGCACCGTCAAGAGCCATACGCGGCGGGCCCTGCGCGCCCTGCGGCGGTCGCTGGAGCCTGCCCGGCCACCAGTTCCGCGATGACGCCGAGGCCGGAGCGCAGCCCGGACAGCCGCCCGGTGCGCGGCCCCTGGGCCTCCGGGCCCCAGCCGGGTCCGGCGAGCAGGAGCGCCGAGTGGCCGCGCGCGCCGCGCAGCCCCCACTCGATGCCGGCGACCGAGCGGGCCAGGGCCCGGTCCGCGGTGGTGCGGGAGTGCGCCCAGAGCACCGCGGCACGGGGACCCGTACGCCGTACCGCGTCGCACAGCGCCCCGGCGGGCAGGGCGGCGCCGAACATCCGTACCGGCACGCCCCGTTCGCCGAGGGCCGCCGCCAGGGCCTCGATGGGCAGGCTGTGCAGCTCCCCCGGCACGCAGGCGAGGAGCACCGGGGGCACCCGCGCCTGGTCCGGCGCGGGGCGGATCCGGTGCAGGGCGCCGGAGACCTGCCAGGACAGCAGGTGCTCCACCTCGATGTAACGCTCCCCCGCCGAGGCCCACTTGCGGCCGACCGCGTGCAGGGTCGGCGCGATGACCTCCTCCCACGCCGCGACCAGGCCGTGTTCCGCCAGGGCGGCTTCCAGCAGTTCCGCCACCGCCGGCGCGTCCAGCCGTACGGCGGCCCGTGCGAGCCCCCGTCCCTCCGGCCGCGCCTCCCCGAGGGGGAGGGCACCGGGCCCGCCCGGCACCGCGGCCGCCGCCCTCGCGCCGGCGCGGGCGGCGGGTGCTGCGCCGAGCGCGACCCGCGCCGCCTCGGACGGGGGCACGCCCCGCGTGGTGAGCCGGCACATCTCCTCCAGACGGGCGATGTCCCGGGGCGTCCAGCGGCGGTGCCGGCCGTCCTCGCGGTGGGCCGGGCCGATGGCGTAGCGGCGCTCCCAGGAGCGCAGCGTGGTCGGGGAGACCCCGAGGCGGCGGGCGACGGCGCCGGTGCTCAGGGCGGGTTCGGGGTCCACCGGCCTACGGTACGCCGCCCGGTGCGGCGCCGGGCCGCGCCTGGCGGAAGCGGCCGAGGGCATCGGCGAGTTCCACCAGCGGCGGCGGGTAGTCGTACCGGGCCCGCTCGGGCCCGGGCAGCCGCCAGGGTTCGTGGACCCGGGGCGCGGGCAGGCCGGCCAGCTCGGGCACCCAGCGGTGGACGTAGCGGCCCTCGGGGTCGTGGCGCACGCCCTGGCGGACGGGGTTGAGGACCCGGTTGGGCCGGGTGTCGGTGCCGGTGCCGGCCACCCACTGCCAGTTGAGCTGGTTGTTGGCCAGGTCCCCGTCCACGAGGAGGGCGAGGAAGTGCCCGGCACCGGTGCGCCAGTCCACGTAGAGGCTCTTGGCGAGGAAGCTGGCCGCCAGGAGCCGGGCGCGGCCCGGCATCCAGCCCTCGTGGCGCAGCTGGCGCATGGCGGCGTCGACCACCGGGTAGCCGGTGCGGCCGTCCTTCCAGGCCTGGAGCTCCTCCTCGGCGGCCGGACCGGTGCGCCAGCGGTCGTGGCGGGGCCGGTAGTCCTCGGTGGCTGCGCCGGGGCGGGCGGCGAGGACCTGGTGGTGGAAGTCGCGCCAGCACAGCTGCCGGACGAAGGCCTCGGCCCCGGCGCCGCCGGCACCGCCGGCGCGCTGGACGGCCTCGGTGGGCGAGAGGGTGCCGAAGTGCAGGTGCGGGGAGAGCCGGGAGGTGGCGTCGGCGGCGAGGTCGTCGTGGGTGTCCTCGTAGCGGGTGATGCCGGAGCGCAGCCAGTTGGCCAGCAGCCGCCGGGCCTCGTGTTCGCCGCCGCGCGCGAGGCCCGGGGAGGTTCCGGTGACGGCTGCGCGGCGGGGCAGTTCCTCGGAGCCGATGTCCTCGGGGACGCGTACGCGGCGCGGGGCGGCGGCCACGGCCCGCCGGGGCAGTTCCGTCCAGCGGCGCAGGTAGGGGGTGAAGACGGAGAAGTGGTCGGCGCCCGAGCCGGTGGGCAGGACCGCTCCGGGGGCGACCGCCGTGACCACCGTGTCGTGGGTGTACAGCCGGCGGCCCTGCGCCTCCAGTGCCTCGCGCAGCCGTTCCTCGCGGGTCTGGGCGTAGCCGCTGACGCCCGCGGCCAGGTGCACCTCGTCGGCGTCGGCCTCCTGGACGAGCGCGCAGACCGCGGCGACGACGTCCCCGGAGCGCAGTACGAGGCGGCCGCCGCGTTCGCGCAGGCCCGCGTCGAGGTCGGCGAGGCAGTCGGCGAGGAAGGCCAGCCGGTTGGGCGCGGCGAAGCCGGAGTCCTCGATGGCCCGGTCGCGCACGAAGAGCGGGACGATCCGGTCGCAGGAGGAGAGGGCGGCGCGCAGCGGCGGATGATCGTGCAGGCGCAGGTCGGAGGTGTACAGGACCACTGCGGTGTTCATGCGCTCGGCTCCGTGTCGGGGGCTGTGGGCGGCTGCTGTCACCCTGTTCTTCGGCGCCGGGGGCGTGCTCGGATGCGGTGGCTTGCGGTGGCTTGCGGTGGCTTCCCGGCAGCGGGACGATCCGGGCCATTGGTACAGTCCTGACATGGCGGTGGACGAGCTCGACACCCGGATCCTGCGCCTGCTGATCGAGCAGCCGCGCACCAGCGTCCGCGAGTACGCCCGGATCCTCGGCGTGGCCCGCGGTACCCTCCAGGCCCGGCTGGACCGGCTGGAGCGCACCGGGGTGATCACCGGATCCGGTCCGGTCCTCTCCCCCGCCGCGCTGGGGCATCCGGTGCTGGCGTTCGTGCACATCGAGGTCACCCAAGGACGCCTGGACGAGGTCGGGGACGCGCTGGCGACCGTGCCGGAGATCGTCGAGGCCTTCTCGATCACCGGTGGCGGGGACCTGCTGACGCGGGTGGTGGCCCGGGACGCCGGGCATCTGGAGGACGTGATCCAGCGGCTGATCCGGCTTCCCGGCGTGGTCCGCACGCGGACGGAGGTCGCCCTGCGCGAGCGGGTCGCGCACCGGCTGCTGCCGCTGGTGGAGTCCGTGGGGCGGGCGACGCACAAATCCTGACAGGATGGCCGGGACAGGCACACGACCGGCAGGACGGGCACAACGGATGATCTCCGTCATATTCGATCTCGACGGCACCCTCGTGGACAGCGAGCCGAACTACTACGAGTCGGGGCGCCTCACCCTGGAGCGGCACGGCGTCCCCGATTTCACGTGGGAGCAGCACTCCCGCTTCATCGGCATCGGCACGCTGGAGACCCTGGAAGTCCTCAAGGACCGCTACGGCCTGCGGCCCCCGGCCGAACAGCTGCTGGCGGAGCAGAACGCCGCCTACCTGGAGCTGGCCCGCACCCGCACGGAGGCCTTCCCCCGGATGCGGACCTTCGTGGAGCGGCTGCACGCGCGGGGCGTGCCGATGGCGGTGGCCTCCGGCTCGTCACGGGAGGCGATCGACGCCGTGCTGGAGGGCACCGGGCTGTCGGCGCTGCTGACCACGGTCGTCTCCGCCGAGGAGGTCGAGCGGGGCAAGCCCGCCCCGGACGTGTTCCTGGAGGCGGCCCGCCGGCTCGGCGCCCTGCCCGCCGACTGCGTGGTGGTCGAGGACGCGGCGCCGGGGGCGCTGGCCGCGCACGCCGCCGGGATGGGCTGCGTGGCGGTCCCGTACGTGGCGGACAGCGCCGGCGATCCGGCGTTCGCGGCGGCGGGGCTGCTCTTCGCGGGCGGCCAGCGGGAGTTCGACGCGGACGCCGCCGAGGAGTGGCTGTTCGCGCGCGGGGCCGGCGCCTCCGCCTGACGCCGGCGGGGGCTGGCGGTGCGGGCGCCCCCGGTGCCGTTCAGCGCACCACGCGCGGCAGGCGCAGGGCGAGGGCCGTCGTCACGGCGATCAGGCCGAGCTGGACCAGCAGGGTCACGGCGAGGGCGTCCCGCATCCCCAGCGGGTCGACCAGCGTGAGGAAGAGGCTGCCGACGGTCGCCACGCCCAGGGCCAGCGAGGACTGCTGCGTGGTGATCATGACCCCGCTGCCCACCCCGGCCCGGTCCGCGGGGACGTCCGAGAGCATCAGCCGCATCAGCACCGGCTGCTGGAGGCCCTGGCCGAGGCCCGCGACGGCGACTCCCGGAGCCAGCCCGGCGATACCCAGGTCCGGCCAGCCGTACACGACGGCCGCCAGGACGAGGGCGATTCCGAGGGCCTGGACCAGCCCGCCGGCGGTGACGACCCGGCTGCCGAACCTGCCGACCAGCCGGGGTCCGGCGAGGGAGGCGCCGAAGTAGCCCAGGGCCATCGGCACCAGCGCGGTCCCGGCCTCCACCGGGCCCATGCGCAGGCCCTGCTGGAGGGCGACGGCGACCACGAACATGAAGCCGCTGAAACCGACCGAGAACGGCGCCAGCATCACGAGACCGCGCCGCAGCGACACCAGCCGCAGCAGGCTGGGCGGCACCAGCGGGGTGCGGCCGAGCCGGTCGGCGCGGCGCTCCGTCAGGTAGAAGGCCAGGGCCGCGAAGGGGAACACGGCCAGCGCCACCCAGGTCCACAGCGGCCAGCCGGCCGCCCGCCCCTCGGTCAGCGGCAGCAGCAGGGACACCAGGGTGAGGCCGAGCAGCAGCGTCCCGGGGACGTCCACGGACGCCGGACGGTCCGAACGGGTCTCGGGAACGGCACGGACCGCGAGCACCAGCCCCGCCACGACCACGGGCACGTTGACGAGGAACACCGAACGCCAGCCGGACCCGGCCACGTCGGCGGCGACCAGCACCCCGCCGAGGATCTGCCCGGCGACCATGGACAGGCCGCCGGTGGCCCCGTACAGGCTCATCGCGCGGGCCCGGCGCGGGCCCTGGGTGGTGGCCTGGATGGTGGCCAGCACCTGAGGCAGCATCAGCGCCGCCGCGGCACCCTGGGCCACCCGCGCGCCGACCAGGGCCCAGGCGGTGGGCGCCAGGCCGCAGGCCAGGGACGTCACCCCGAAGGCGGCCATGCCGACGACGAAGAGCCGCCGCCGGCCGACCGTGTCGCCGATCCGCCCGCCCAGCACCAGCAGCACCGAGTACGCGACCCCGTAGCCGCCGACGACCAGTTCCAGCATGGCCGGACCGGCGGCGAGGTCGGCGTCGATGGCGGGCAGCGCCACGTTGACGATGAAGAAGTCGATCAGGGGGAGGGCCGCGCCCAGCAGTACGGTGAACAGCCCGAGCGGGGTGAGGACGGCGGGCTCCGCGGCCCCGGCGGTGGCCGGGACGGCCGGGGCCGCGGGGACGGACGGGGACGGGTGGGTCGTGCGTACGGTTGTTTCGCTCACGGAAGGAACGATCCACCGCCGCTCAGCCTGGTACCAGAGTCTCTTTATCCTGGTACCGGGAGTACCTGGCAAGGGGATGAGCGGTGTTGCATCCTGGTGTCATGACCACCGTTGCCCCGGAGAGCGACCTGCGCCGTCACGAGCTCGCCGACTTCCTGCGCAGCCGCCGCGAGCGGATCACACCCGAGCAGGTCGGGCTCGTCCGGGGCCGGCGCCGGCGGACCCCGGGGCTGCGCCGCGAGGAGGTCGCGCAACTCTCCGCCGTGGGCGTCACCTGGTACACCTGGCTGGAACAGGCCCGCGAGATCCAGGTGTCCCCCCAGGTGCTGGACGCGCTGGCGCGGGCCCTGCTGCTGGACTCCAGCGAACGCGCGCACCTGTTCGCGCTGGCGGGCAGCACCGACCCGGCGCCGAACACCCGCTGCCCGAGCGTGACCCCGGCGCTGCGGGCGATGCTCGACCAGCTGGACCCGATCCCGGCGTGCGTGCAGAACAGCCGGTACGACATCCTCGCCTACAACCGGACGTACGGGCGGCTGCTGTGCGACCTGGAAGCGCTGCCGCCCGGGGACCGCAACTGCGTGTGGCTGGCCTTCACCAACGCCGACTGGCGGGCCTCCCTCGTCGACATGCCGGGCGTGAACCGGCTGCTCGCGGCCAAGTTCCGGGCCTCCATGGCCGGGCACCTGGCGGAGCCCGCGTGGAAGACGCTGCTGGCCCGGCTGGAGGCGGCCTCGCCGGAGTTCCGGGAGATCTGGGCCCGGCACGAGGTGGTCTCGGCCGGCGGCAACACCAAGTACATCCGCAACGCCCACGTGGGGCTGCTGCGCCTGGAGCACACCAGCCTGTGGCTGGGCCCGGCTTCGGGGCCTCGGCTGACGACCTTCGTCCCGCTGGACGAGGAGTCCCGCCAGGGCCTCGTACGCCTGCACGACCTCGCCCCCGTCCGGGGTCAGCGGCTCCCCCCGGCCGGCGCCGCGCCGATCACCTCGCCGCACTCCCGGGCCGTCAGGTAGGGCCGTACGTCGTGCGCCCTGTCCCCGTTGTGGACCGGCACGTCACGCACCCGGTCCCCGAACAGCGGCGCCGGCTCCTGGGCCGGCGCCACGAGGTCCCCCCGGTCGGCGATGTTCACCCACTGCCGCACGGGCGCGGGCCAGCGCCCGCGTCCGGCGTGCGGGGGCGGCACGAGCCGGTCGAAGACCAGGTCGCGCACCCCGAGCGGGGATCCCAGGGTGACCAGCGCCATGTCCGGCCGGCCGGGGCCAGAGGTCCCCGTGGCAGGGCTCCGGATCATCCGGGAAGATCCAGAGAGCACCGCGAGTTGGTAGAACCGTGAACGAAATGCTGAGGGGCGCGGCGGACGCGGCGGACGTGGACGTGGTGGTCGTCGGGGCCGGTCAGGCGGGCCTGTCCACCGCCTACCACCTGGCCCGGGCCGGTATCGGGCACGTGGTGCTGGACCACTCGCCCCGGCCCGGCGGAGCCTGGCAGTTCCGCTGGCCCTCGCTCACCTACGGCAAGGTGCACGGCATGCACGCCCTGCCCGGCATGGAGCTGACCGGCGCCGATCCGCTGCGGCCCTCGTCCGAGGTGATCGGGGAGTACTTCGCGGCGTACGAGGAGCGCTTCGGCCTGCGCGTACGCCGCCCCGTGGACGTGTCGGCGGTGCGCGAGGGCGTCGGGGGCCGGCTGCTCGTCGAGTCGGCGTCCGGCAGCTGGTCGGCGCGGGCGCTGGTCAACGCCACCGGGACCTGGGACCGGCCGTTCTGGCCGCGCTACCCGGGGCAGGAGCTGTTCCGGGGCCGTCAGCTGCACACCGCGGACTACCCCGGGCCCGGGGCGTTCGCCGGGGCCCGGGTGGTCGTGGTGGGCGGCGGCACCTCGGCGGTGCAGCACCTGCTGGAGGTCTCCGAGGTGGCGGCGGGGACCACCTGGGTCACCCGGCGGCCGCCCGTGTTCCGCGAGGGGGCCTTCGGCGAGGCGGAGGGCCGGGCGGCGGTGGCGCTGGTGGAGGAGCGGGTCCGGCGGGGACTGCCCCCGCGGAGCGTGGTCAGCGTGACCGGGCTGGCCCTGACGGAGGCCGTGCGGGCGGGGCTGGACTCCGGGGTGCTGGAGCGGCTGCCCGTCTTCGACCGGATCACCCCGACCGGGGTCGCGTGGGCGGACGGGCGGAGCGTGGACGCCGACGTGATCCTGTGGGCCACCGGCTTCCGGGCCGCCGTCGACCACCTGGCACCGCTGCGGCTGCGCGAGCCGGGCGGCGGGATCCGGGTGGAGGGGACCAGGGCGGTGCGCGACGAGCGGGTCCACCTGGTGGGCTACGGCCCGTCTGCCTCGACCATCGGCGCCAACCGGGCGGGCGGCGCCGCGGTGCGCGAGATACGCCGCCTGCTGGCCCGGGGTCCGGCGGCGGCTCAGCCCCCGGCCGGGTCGGGTTCCGGGTCCGGGTCCGGGCCGTCCACCGGGAACTCCCGGTCGGCGGCGCCGGCCTCGCGGGCCCCCTCGGTCGCGTAGACGTAGCCGACGCCGTCGCGGACCTCCAGCACCGGGTCCGTCCACTCCTCGGCGGGCCGCGGGACGAACACGCGCGCCACCGCCCGCTCGGCGTCGTACACCAGGAGGGAAACGATCCTGTAGAGCCACTCGCCGATGTCGCCGAGGCCTTGGAGCGGATGGTCGGCGGGGCCGCCGACGCGGATCACGTAGAACCGGTCGTCCTGCCACCACCCGCCGTTGTCCAGCCATCGGCCCTCGCCGACGGGGACTCCGTCCACCCACGTGCGGGCCGCCGCCGGGCCTCCCCGGAGCAGGAGCACCGCGCTGTGCCGGTCGTCGCCGGTGAAGTGGACCCGGATCTCGTGCGCGGTGAAGCAGTCGATGAAGCGGCTACAGGCCCCGGGCACGGGCCCGGACCGGCGGAAGACCGGGCTGCCGGGCGGCCGCGGGGCGGGGTCCTGGCCGCAGACCTGCGGGGTGCGGCACCGCCGGTCGACCCGGCGGCTGCAGCCCAGGCCCATGGCGGCGATGTCGCGCGGCGCGGCCCGGGAAAGCAGCCGGGCGAGGCGCTCGCGGTAGCGGTCCGGGCCGACGAGGGCGGTCAGTTCGCGCTCCCGGTGCCACCACAGGAGCAGGTCGACCCCTTCCGGGGAACGTGCCAGCCACTCCTGCCAGTCCGCCACGTCGCTGCCCCAGAGCTCCTCCAGGTACTGGCGGGCGGCCTTCGCGTCCGGGTCCTCGTCCGGGTCCTCGTCCGGGTCCTCGTCCGCTTCCTCCGCCTGCGGTGCGACGCCGTCCGCTGCGGCCGGCGCTGCCGCGCGGTTCCTCGTACGACGTGTCCTCCATGGCCGTCTCATGCTCCGCCGCCCCCTGTCCGCGCGTCCGTCAGGCGGCCGATGGCAGGCCGGGGCGCGGCGGCGGCGCCCTTTCATTTCACGGCGGGGGCCTTCGCGGGCGGTCCGGCCTGGGCGCGGTCGGGCCGGCCGGCGGGCGCCTGCGAACCGGCGGCGGCGCGCAGCCGGTTGAACTCGGCGACGTGCTTCTTGTGTTCCTCGTAGGTCGCCGAGAAGCGGGTGTCACCGGGCTTGACGGTGACGAAGAACAGCCAGTCGCCGGGCGTCGGCGCGACCGCGGCGGCCATGGCCCGCAGGCCCGGGCTGTCGATGGGGGTGGGCGGCAGGCCCTGGCGTTCGTAGGTGTTGAAGGGGTGGTCGATGCGGGTGTCGGCGAGGGTGGTGTCCACGGTGTTGCGGCCCAGGGCGTAGTTGATGGTGGAGTCCATCTGGAGCGGCATCGACTTCGCCAGCCGGTTGTGCACCACCCGTGAGACCTTGCCCATGTCGGCCGGGTTGTCGGCCTCCGCCTCGATGACGCTGGCGAGGGTGGCCGTCTGGTACGGGGTCATCCCGTGCGCCTTGCCGCCGTCGGCGACGGCCTTGGTGGCGAGCTTCTGGTGCGCCGTCCGCACCATGGACGAGAGCAGCGAGGCCGGGGTGGACTTCGCCGTCACCGGGTAGGTCGCCGGGAAGAGGTAGCCCTCCGGGTTGCCCTTCGCCTCCGCCGGCAGGTCCAGGGATGCCGTGGCGGCGGCCGATTTGGCGGTACCCGCGGGGAGCCGCAGTGCGCGGTCGACAGCGGCGTAGACCTGCGCGGCCCGCCAGCCTTCGGGGATCAGCAACCGGCGCGGCTTTTCGGGGGCTTCCTCCCCGGGCAGCAGGGGTTCGATCACCACCGTGGCGAGCCCGATGCCGAGGAGCGCGCCGAAGAGGAGCACCAGGCGGCCTCGACGGGTGAGCCGGGAGCGGCGCGGTGGCGGCTGGTGCGGCTGGTACTCATCAGGCATGCGGGCACGTTAACCCCCGAACCGGCACCTTTCGGGCATCACACCCCGCTCCAGTCATACGATCACACGTTCACCGGAGTGGGTACGGGCTCCCCCGCGGGCCCCCTCCCGGAGTCGCCCCGATCCCGGTCGGGCGCCTGGGCGGCGTCACGGTCCCGGCGGACCAGGGCGGCGTAGCGGCCGCCGGCCCCCAGCAGTTCCTCGTGCGTCCCGCGCTCGGCTATCCGGCCGGCGTCCAGGACCACTATCTGGTCGGCGTCACGGACGGTGGAGAGGCGGTGGGCGATGGTGATGGTGGTGCGGCCCTTGGAGAGGTTGTCGATGGCCCGCTGCACGGCGTGCTCGGTCCGGGTGTCGAGGGCGCTGGTGGCCTCGTCGAGGATGAGCACCGGCGGGTCGCGCAGGATCGTGCGCGCGATGGCCAGGCGCTGCTTCTCGCCGCCGGAGAACCGGTAGCCGCGCTCGCCGACCAGGGTGTCGTAGCCGTCGGGCAGGGACGCGATGTGGTCGTGGATCTGCGCCGCGCGGGCGGCCTCGACGATCTCCTCCTGCGTGGCGTCCGGCTTGGCGAAGCGCAGGTTGTCGGCGACGGAGGCGTGGAAGAGGTAGGTCTCCTGGGAGACCACGCCGATGGACCGGGCCAGCGAGTCGAAGTCGAGGTCGCGTACGTCCACCCCGTCGAGCGCGACCCGTCCGCCGGTCACGTCGTAGAGCCGCGGCACCAGGTAGCTGAGGGTGCTCTTGCCGGAGCCGGTGGGGCCGACCACGGCGAGGGAGCCGCCGGCCGGGACGGTGATGTCGATGCCGGTGAGGGTGGGGCCGGTCTTGGCCTCGTAGGCGAAGTGCACGTCCTCCAGGCGGATCTCGCCCTTGGCGCGGTCCAGCCGCACGGGCTCCTCCCGCTCGGTGATGTCCACCGGCAGGTCGAGGTACTCGAAGATCCGGGCGAACAGCGCGAGCGAGGTCTGGATCTGCACACCGGTCGACAACAGGCTCACGGCGGGCCGGAACAGGCCCTGCTGGAGGGTGACGAAGGCGACGAGGGTGCCGACGGAGAGCGAGGGGGCGCCGGTCTGCAGGGCGATGCCCGCGGCCCAGTAGATCAGCGCGGGCATGGCGGCCATGACGATGCCGATGGTGGACATCCGCCAGCGCCCGGCCATGCTGGAGCGCACCTCCAGGCCGACGAGCTTCTCGGACTCCTCGGAGAAGGCGTCGGTGAGGGACTGCGAGCGGCCCATGGTGCGGCCGAGCAGGATGCCGCTGACCGAGAGGGACTCGGTGACGGTCGCGGCCATGGCGGCCATCTGCTTCTGCCGCTGCATCGTGATCTTCTTGCGCTCGTGGCCGACCCTCCGGCTGATCCACACGAACACGGGCAGCAGCAGGAGGGAGACCACGGTCAGCCGCCAGTCGAGCGCGAGCATCGCGACGACGGAGGCGATCACGGCGGTCAGGTTCGACACGAGCGAGGTCGCGGTCGAGGTGACGGTGGCCTGCATGCCGCCGATGTCGTTGGCTATCCGGGACTGCACCTCGCCGGTGCGGGTGCGGGTGAAGAAGGCCAGCGGCATCCGCTGGAGCTGGGCGTAGACGGCGGTGCGCAGGTCGTGCATGACGCGCTGGCCGACGGTGGTGGAGATCAGCGTCTGGAGCACGCCGAAGACGCTGGTCACGACCGCCGTGAGGATCATGCCGAGCGCGAGCAGGCTGAGCAGCCCGGTCCGGCCCTGGGGGATCGCGACGTCCAGGATCTCCTTGAGCAGGAACGGGGACGCCACGCCGACCAGCGAGGACGCACCGACGAGCGCTCCGACCACGACGAGCCGGCCGCGGTAGGGGCGGAACAGGCCGAGGATGCGGCGCAGCTCGCGGGGGCGGTCCGCCGGGGCCGGGCGGGTGGGGTCGAGGGCTTCGTTCGATGGGGTCCACTTCGGTTCGTCGTGGCGCATGGGCCTCCTTCTGACGGGACTCGGATGAGCATAGCTCATTGTTACCTATGCTCACAATGAATCCGGTCCTGATACTGTTCCCAGTATGAGCACCGGTTCCGAGACCGACACCCGCGATTCCACCGACGGCGTCCTCGCCGAGCAGCTGCTGCGCCTCACGCGCCGGCTCCACCGCATCCAGAAGCGCCACATGGAGCCGCTCGGGATCACCCCCGCCCAGGGCCGGCTGCTGCGGCTCGTCTCGCACTACGGCGGGGACCAGCCGCCCCGAATGGCCGACCTGGCAACGCGCCTTGAGGTCGTGCCGCGTGCGGTGACCACCCTCGTGGACGGGCTGGAGGCCGCCGACTGCGTACGGCGCGTGCCCGACCCCGCGAACCGCCGGGTGATCCGGATCGAGCTCACCGAAACCGGTCGCGCCACGCTGCGCCGTCTGCGCAACGCGCGGACCGACGCCGCAGAGGAGATCCTTGCTCCATTGACCGCCGGACAGCGCGAGGTGCTCGGCGGCCTGCTGAACGCGCTGGCGGACGCTCCCGCGGAGCGCCGCTGCTGAGACGGGCGGGGCGGGCGCCGGCACCGGCGCCCGTGCCGGACCGCGACAGACAAGGGGCTGCTCATGCCGCTGCTCGAACCGAAGCCGGGAGCCCTGCGCCCGCGCGGCACGCGCGCCCCCGCCCCCGACCGGGTCCCCGACCGGCTGGCCGGCGGCACCCCGCCGGCCCTGCGCGCCGAGCTGAGCGAGCTGCTCGGCGCCGAGAAGGTGCTGTGGAGGGTCTCCGACCTGGTCCGCTACGCCACCGACGCCTCCCCGTACCGGTTCGTCCCGCAGGTCGTGGTGGTCGCCGAGGACATCGACGACATCTCCGCGGTCCTCTCGTACGCCCACGGCAAGCGGCGCGAGGTGGTCTTCCGGGCCGCCGGGACCTCCCTGAACGGCCAGGCGCAGGGCGAGGACATCCTCGTCGACGTACGCCGCCACTGGGCCGGCATCGAGGTGCTGGAGGAGGGCCGGCGCGCCCGGATCCGGCCCGGCACCACCGTGTTCCGGGCCAATGCCGCCCTGGCCCGGCACGGCCGGATCCTGGGCCCCGACCCGGCCAGCGCCATCGCCTGCACCCTGGGCGGGGTCGTCGCCAACAACTCCTCCGGCATGACGGCCGGGACCACCAGGAACTCGTACCGCACCCTGTCCTCCCTCACCCTGGTCCTGCCGACCGGCACCGTCGTGGACACCGCCGACCCGCTCGCGGACGAGGAGCTGGCCCGCGCGGAACCGGCCCTGTGCCACGGACTGATGGAGCTGAAGCGGGAGATCGAGGCGGATCCGGCCCTCGTGGCCCGGATCCGGGCCAAGTACGAGATCAAGAACACCACCGGCTACCGTCTCGACGCCTACCTGGACGGCACCACGCCCGTCGAGATCCTGCGCGGCCTGATGGTCGGCTCGGAGGGCACGCTCGGCTTCATCGCCGAGGTCGTCTTCGACACCCTCCCCCTGGACCGCGAGCTCACGAGTGCGCTGCTCTTCTTCCCGTCCCTGCCCGCCGCGGCCGCCGCCGTACCGCTCTTCAACGACGCGGGCGCCATCGCCGTCGAGCTGATGGACGGGAACACCCTGCGCGCCTCGGTCAGCGTCGCGGGCGTGCCCTCCGACTGGGCGGAGCTGCCGAAGGACACCGCCGCGCTGCTGGTGGAGTTCCGGGCCCCGGACGCGGCGGGCCGCGCCGAGTACGAGCGCCGCGCGGCGGCGGTGCTGCCCGCGCTGGAGCTGGTCGCTCCGGTCGCCTCGGTCACCAACGCCTTCACCAGCGACCCGGCCGCCATCGCCGGGTACTGGAAGGCCCGCAAGGCCTTCGTCACGGCCGTCGGCGGAGCCCGCCCGCCCGGCACCACCCTGATCACCGAGGACTTCGCGGTGCCGCCGTCGCGGCTGGCGGAGGCCTGCGAGGCGCTGCTGGCACTCCAGGCGGAGCACGGCTTCGACGCGGCCGTCGCCGGTCACGCGGCCCACGGCAACCTGCACTTCCTGCTCGCCTTCGACGCCGCCGCGCCCGCCGACGTCGACCGGTACGCCGCCTTCATGGACGCCTTCTGCCACCTCACGGTGGAGCGGTTCGACGGCTCCCTGAAGGCCGAGCACTCAACCGGCCGCAACATGGCCCCCTTCCTGGAACTGGAGTGGGGGCCCGGGGCGGCCGACCTCATGTGGCGCACCAAGAGGCTCGTCGACCCGGACTCGGTGCTGGCCCCGCGCGTCCTCCTCGACCGCGACCCGCTGGCCCACCTGCGCGGCCTGAAGACGATCCCGAGGGTGGAGGACGTGGCCGACCCCTGCATCGAGTGCGGGTTCTGCGAACCGACCTGCCCCAGCGGGGACCTGACGACCACTCCGCGCCAGCGGATCGTGCTGCGCCGCGAGATGACCCGCCAGCAGCCGGGCTCCCCCGTGCTCGCCGAACTGCTCGACGCCTACGGCTACGACGCCGTCGACACCTGCGCGGGCGACTCCACCTGCAAGCTCGCCTGTCCGGTCGGGATCGACACCGGCGCGCTGATGCGGGACTTCCGCCACCGCCGGCACGGCGCGCGCGAGGAGCGGGCCGCCGAGCTGGCCGCCCGGCGGTTCCGTGCCGTCGAGGCCGGTGCCCGGCTGGCCGTGGCCGCCTCCGAGAAGATCACGCACGCCCTGGGGGACCGGGTGCTGAGCGCCGTCACGGGGGCGGCGCGCAGGGCCGTACGCCCCGACCTGGTGCCGGAGTGGCTGCCGCAGGTCCCCGGGGCCGCCGCGCGGCGGCTGCCCGCGACCCGGCGGGTGGGCGCGGCCGCCGTGTACTACCCGGCCTGCGTCAACCGGATCTTCGGCGGGCCCTCGGGGGACCCCGGTCCGTCGCTGCCGGAGGCGGTGGTGGCCGTGTCGGAGCGGGCCGGGAAGCCGGTGTGGATCCCCCGCGACGTGGCCGGGACCTGCTGCGCGACGATCTGGCACTCCAAGGGCTACGAGGCCGGCAACCGGCTGATGGCCAACCGGATCGTCGAGGCCGCCTGGGGCTGGACGGCCGGGGGCCGGCTCCCGCTGGTGGTGGACGCGTCCTCCTGCACCCTGGGCCTCGCGCACGAGGTGGTCCCGTTCCTGGACGCGGACAACCTCGCCCTCCACGCCGAGCTGCGGATCGTCGACTCCGTCGTCTGGGCGGCGGAGGAACTGCTGCCGCACCTGGAGGTCCGCCGTACCGTCGGCTCGGCGGTCCTCCACCCGACCTGCTCGACGCGGCACCTGGGCGACGAGCCGCAGCTGCGCGCCGTGGCCGAGGCCTGCGCCGCGGAGGTGGTGGTCCCGGACGACGCGGGCTGCTGCGCCTTCGCGGGCGACCGGGGGATGCTGCACCCGGAGCTGACGGCCGCGGCGACGGCGCGGGAGGCCGCGGAGGTGACGGCACGGCAGTTCGACGCGTACCTGTCGGCGAACCGGATGTGCGAGGTGGGCATGGACCGGGCCACGGGCCGCCGCTACCACTCGGCGCTGATCGAGCTGGAGCGCGCGACGCGCCCCTGAGCACACACCGCGCACAATGAGGCGCGTACGCCGGAACAGGCGCCGTACGCGCGCCCCCGGGCCGGAAAATCGATTGCCCCGGCCCGGTCCCGAGGACGAACCTTGCGCGGGTTGCAGTCATCGACCAGTTCGTGGGGCGTCATGCAGATCAGCGATCTTCCCTATCCGGATCCCGGGGTACCCGACGCCCGGTCCGGGCCCCGATTCCTCTGGTGGCTGGGCCGGGGGCAGCTCGGCGGCCAGGCCCGGAGCCTGGCCTGGGGCCTCGTGCACTTCTGCGGGATCGCCGGGCTCCCGTACACGGTCGGCCTGGGCGTCGAGGCCGTCGTGGACCGCGACGGCGCCGGGCTGCTGCTGGCCGGCGGACTGCTGCTGCTCTTCGGCGCGGCCATCTCGGCCGGCGACGCCATGCTCCACCGCACCGCCGTCACCAACTGGATCACCGCGGCCGCCCGGGTGCAGCAGCTCCTCGCCCGCAAGACCGCCGAGCTGGGCTCCGCGCTGACCCGCCGGGTCGCGGCGGGAGAAGTCACGGCGGTTTCCACGGGTGACGTCGAGAAGATCGGATGGTTCGTCGAGGCGGTGTCCCGCTTCCTCGCCGCCGCCTTCGCGGTCGTCGCCCTCTGCGTGGGCCTGCTCTTCTACGCGCCGGCCATCGGCGTGGTCGTCGCGGCGGGCGTGCCGGTGCTCGCCCTGTCGGTGCTGCCGCTGCTGCCGCGTGCCACGCGGCGTGCGGACCTCCAGCGCGAGAAGGCCGGCAAGGCCACCGAGCTGGCCTCGGACACCGTGGCGGGCCTGCGGGTGCTGCGCGGGATCGGCGGTGAGGAACTGTTCCTGGGCCGCTACCGGGAGGCCTCCCAGGAGGTCCGCGAGGCGGCCGTGCGCAGCGCCCGGATGTGGGCCCTGATCTCCGCGATCCAGGTGCTGCTCCCGGGCGCCCTGCTGATCACCGTGGTCTGGTACGGCGCGCTGCTCGTGCGGGACGGCCGGCTGTCGGTCGGCGAACTGGTCGCGGCCTTCAGCGCCGTGGCCACGATGCTGTACCCGCTGCGGCACTTCGAGGAGATCGCGATGGCGTACTCCTTCTCCCGGCCCTCCGCCGCGCGGGCGGCCCGCGTGCTGTCGCTGACGCGTACGGAGGACGGGGCGGCGGAGGGTTCCGCCGCCGCGGCTGCTCCTCCGGCGCCGGGCGGGGACCTGTACGACCCGGGCACGGGGCTGCTGGCCCCGGCAGGGCGGTTCACGGCGGTCGTGTGCGGGGACCCGGACCTGGCGGGACGGCTCGCGGAGCGGCTCGGCGGGCACCCCGTGGACGGCGGGGGCGGGGCGCCCCCGGTGCTGCTGGGCGGGGTCGCGCTGGACGAACTCGCGCTGGACGCGGCGCGCGGGCTGGTCCTCGTACAGGACAAGGATCCGGTGCTGCTCTCCGGGACGCTGCGGGAGCTGTTCGACGTACCGGCCTCCGGGTCGGTCACGGCGGGGGCCGCGCTGGCCGCCGCCCAGTGCGGCGACGTCCTTGACGCCCTGCTCCAGTCGGCTCCCGAAGGTGTGGCGGACCCGATGGACGCGCGGATCACCGAGCGCGGCCGGTCCCTGTCGGGCGGGCAGCGCCAGCGGCTCGCGCTGGCCAGGTCCCTGCTGACCGACCCGGAGGTGCTCGTACTGGACGAGCCGACGTCGGCGGTGGACTCGCACACCGAGGCGCGGATCGCCCAGGGCGTCGCGGAGCTGCGCGCCGGGCGCACGACGGTGGTCCTGGCCTCCTCGCCGCTGCTGCTGGACCGCGCGGACCGCGTCGTCCTGGTGCACGAGGGCAGGGCGCTGGCGGCGGGCACCCACCGGGAGCTGCTGCGCGGCGAACCCCGCTACCGGGCGGTCGTCACCCGGGAGACGGAAGAGGAACAGCGGTCGGCCGCGTCCGGCGCGGCCGTACCGGCCGAGGAACTCACAGGGATCGAGGAATCCGCATGATCGGCGTGGCTGCGCCGCAATACGATCCGGCGGCCCCCGAGACGGCCGCCACCCTGCCGGTGGGCACGTCGGCGACCGTACGGGGCTATGTGCGCGGGCTGCTGCGGCGGCACCGGCGGGCCTTCGTGGTGCTGGTGGCGGTCAACGCGGTCGCGGTGGTCGCCTCCATGACCGGCCCGTACCTGCTGGGGCAGGTCGTGGACGGTCTCTCGGCTGGGGCGCGCGAACTCCATCTGGGGCGCGTGGCGCTGCTGTTCGCGCTGGCGCTGGCCGTGCAGACCTGCTTCGTGCGGCTGGTGCGGCTGCGCGGGGCGATGCTCGGCGAGGAGATGCTGGCCGATCTGCGCGAGGACTTCCTGGTGCGCTCGGTCGGCCTGCCGCCGGGCGTCCTGGAGCGGGCCGGCACCGGCGACCTGCTGTCGCGGATCACCACCGACATCGACCGGCTGGCCAACGCGATGCGCGAGGCCGTGCCGCAGCTGGCGATCGGCGTGGTGTGGGCCGGGCTGCTCTACGGTGCCCTCGCGGTCACCGCGCCGCCGCTGGCACTGGCCGCGCTGGTGGCGCTGCCGGTGCTGGTCATCGGGTGCCGCTGGTACTTCCGGCGGGCTCCCGCGGCCTACCGCTCGGAGGCCGCCGGGTACGCGGCGGTCGCGGCCGTGCTGACCGAGACGGTCGACGCGGGGCGCACGGTCGAGGCGCACCGCCTGGGCGGGCGCCGGATCGAGCTGTCGGAGCGGCGGATCAAGGAGTGGACGGCGTGGGAGCGGTACACGCTGTTCCTGCGGACGGTCCTGTTCCCCGTCGTCAACGTCACCTATGTGACGATCCTCGGCGCGGTGCTGATGATCGGCGGCTACTGCGTGCTGCGGGGCTGGATGTCGGTGGGCCAGCTGACCACGGGGGCACTGCTGGCCCAGATGATGGTCGACCCGATCGGCCTGATCCTGCGCTGGTACGACGAGCTGCAGATCGCCCAGGTGTCGCTGGCGCGGCTGGTGGGCGTGCGGGAGATCGAGCCGGACGCGGGTGACCGTGCGGTCGCTCCCAAGGGCCGGGACGTCCGGGCGGAGGAGGTCCGCTTCGGCTACAGGGAGGGCGTGGACGTCCTGCACCGGGTGTCGATGTCCGTGCCGCCCGGCACCCGGATGGCGCTGGTGGGCCCTTCGGGGGCGGGCAAGTCCACGCTGGGCCGGCTGCTGGCGGGCATCTACGCGCCCCGGACGGGTGAGGTCACGCTCGGCGGGGCCCGGCTGTCGCGGATGCCCGCGGAGCGGGTGCGCGAGCACGTGGCGCTGGTCAACCAGGAGCACCACGTGTTCGTGGGCACCCTGCGGGACAACCTGCGCCTGGCCCGGACGGGCGCGGCGGACGCCGAGCTGTGGGCGGCGCTGGACGCGGTGGACGCCGACGGCTGGGCGCGGGCACTGGAGTCGGGGCTGGACACCGAGGTGGGCTCCGGCGGGAGCGCGCTGACTCCGGCGCAGGCCCAGCAGGTCGCGCTGGCCCGGCTGGTGCTGGCGGATCCGCACACGCTGGTGCTGGACGAGGCGACCTCGCTGCTGGACCCGCGTGCGGCCCGCCACCTGGAGCGTTCGCTGGCACGGGTGCTGGACGGCCGTACGGTCATCGCGATCGCGCACCGGCTGCACACCGCGCACGACGCGGACGTGATCGCGGTGGTCGAGGGCGGCCGGATCAGCGAACTCGGCTCGCACGACGAGCTGGTGGCGGCCGACGGGGCGTACGCGGCCCTGTGGAGGTCCTGGCACGGCTGACGGGCCGGGGTTGGGGGCGGGCGGCGGGCGCTCAGATGAAGCCGAGGGCCGCTGCGCCGCCCATGCCGCCGAGCAGCATGAAGACCGGCATGAGCACCTTGAGCTCGACCCAGCTGCCGGCGCGGAAGCGCATCATCTTCGGCGGGCCCACCGCGTACCAGCGCTTCCCGGCGATCGGCAGGGGCCACAGGATCGGGCAGCCGGAGACCGTCAGCGCGTCGCCGATGTCGTGGACCAGCGCGCCGAGCATGATCGGCAGGCCGAGCCAGAGGTATTCCTGGCCCGGGCCGGTGAACAGCCAGCCCGCGCCGTTGCCCGGCTGGTCGAGCACCCCGGCCAGGATCCACGCGCTGGTCGCGCCCAGCAGCCAGACCAGGACGTCGCTGGACATCCGGGCCGCCCGCCACAGCAGACCCTCGACGGCCAGCACCAGGTGCACGAAGAGCAGCGCCAGCACGCCCCAGCGGTCGAAGCCGACCGCGACCGCCGAGGATCCGGCGCCTATGAGGACGGCCCACAGCCAGGTGTGGGTCAGGGTGCGGTGGCCCCCGCTGCGGCGGGCGTCGCGCGGGGAGCGGGTCGCCTTGTAGACGGCGTAGGAGATCTTGTCGACCACCTCGCACAAGCCCCGGGAGAGCGGGCCGAAGGCACGCGAGATCGTCGCCGACTTGTGGTCGAGGTCGGGGGCGAGGGCCGCGCCCGCGCAGATGAGGGCGCCGACGACCAGCACGGGCCACGGCATCGGGTGTCCGAACGCCGCCGCGGCCGCGCCCACCCCCAGCCAGGCCGCCGCCCCGGACAGTGAGTGCGCCGGACCCATCATGCTCGTTTCCCGCCCCGGTCCTGTCGTGGTGGGGCCCTGTGGAGGGATTCGGTCGGGCCGCCTCGACGGCCCAGCGTACCCGTGATGATCTTCGCTCCGTCCGCCGGTTCCCTCTTCCGGGGGGAATCCAGGCAAGATGGGGGGCGTGACCCTCATTGATCAGCTCCCGCCGACCGCCGACCCCGACGCCCTCTTCGAGGCCTTCTCCTCGTGGGCGGAGGACCAGGGCATCACCCTGTACCCGGCGCAGGAGGAGGCGCTGATCGAGGTCGTCTCCGGCGCGAACGTGATCCTGTCCACCCCGACCGGCTCCGGCAAGAGCCTCGTCGCGGCCGGCGCGCACTTCACCGCGCTGGCCCAGGACAAGGTCACCTTCTACACCGCGCCCATCAAGGCGCTGGTGTCGGAGAAGTTCTTCGACCTGTGCAAGCTCTTCGGAACCGAGAACGTCGGCATGCTGACCGGCGACGCGTCCGTGAACGCCGACGCCCCGGTCATCTGCTGCACCGCCGAGGTGCTGGCCTCCATCGCCCTGCGCGACGGCAAGTACGCCGACATCGGCCAGGTCGTGATGGACGAGTTCCATTTCTACGCGGAGCCCGACCGCGGCTGGGCCTGGCAGATCCCGCTGCTCGAACTGCCCCAGGCGCAGTTCGTCCTGATGTCGGCGACCCTCGGCGACGTGAAGCGGTTCGAGGACGACCTGACCCGCCGGACCGGCCGCCCGACCTCGGTGGTCCGCTCCGCGACCCGGCCCGTCCCGCTCTCGTACGAGTACGTGACCACGCCGATCACCGACACCATCACCGAGCTGCTGGAGACCCGGCAGGCACCGGTCTACATCGTGCACTTCACCCAGGCCCAGGCGGTCGAGCGGGCGCAGTCGCTGATGAGCATCAACATGTGCACCCGCGAGGAGAAGGACAAGATCGCGGAGCTGATCGGCAACTTCCGCTTCACCACCAAGTTCGGCCAGAACCTCTCCCGCTACGTCCGCCACGGCATCGGCGTCCACCACGCGGGCATGCTGCCCAAGTACCGGCGCCTCGTCGAGAAGCTGGCCCAGGCCGGCCTGTTGAAGGTCATCTGCGGTACCGACACCCTGGGCGTCGGCGTCAACGTCCCGATCCGCACGGTGCTGTTCACCGCGCTCACCAAGTACGACGGCAACCGCGTCCGCACGCTGCGCGCGCGGGAGTTCCACCAGATCGCCGGCCGGGCCGGCCGGGCCGGGTTCGACACGGCCGGCTTCGTGGTCGCGCAGGCGCCCGAGCACGTCATCGAGAACGAGAAGGCCCTCGCGAAGGCCGGCGACGACCCGAAGAAGCGCCGCAAGGTGGTCCGCAAGAAGGCCCCCGAGGGCTTCGTGGCCTGGTCGGACACCACCTTCGAGAAGCTGATCGCCGCCGACCCGGAGCCGCTGACCTCCCGCTTCAAGGTCACCAACATCATGCTGCTCTCGGTGATCGCCCGGCCGGGCGACGCCTTCCAGGCGATGCGCCACCTCCTGGAGGACAACCACGAGCCGCGCAAGGCCCAGCTGCGCCACATCCGCCGGGCCATCGCGATCTACCGTTCGCTGCTGGACGGCGGTGTCGTCGAGAAGCTCGACACCCCGGACGCCGAGGGCCGCACCATCCGGCTCACCGTCGACCTCCAGCAGGACTTCGCGCTGAACCAGCCGCTGTCCACCTTCGCGCTGGCCGCCTTCGACCTGCTGGACCCGGAGTCCCCCTCCTACGCCCTGGACATGGTCTCCGTCGTCGAGTCCACGCTGGACGACCCGCGCCAGATCCTGGCGGCCCAGCAGAACAAGGAGCGGGGCATCGCGGTCGGCGCGATGAAGGCCGACGGGATCGAGTACGAGGAGCGGATGGAGCGCCTCCAGGAGGTGACCTATCCCAAGCCCCTCGAAGAGCTGCTCGTCCACGCCTACGACGTCTACAGCAAGAGCCACCCGTGGGTGCGGGACCACCCCGTCTCCCCGAAGTCGATCATCCGCGACATGTACGAGCGCGCGATGACCTTCACCGAGTTCACCTCCTTCTACGAGCTGGCCCGTACCGAGGGCATCGTGCTGCGCTACCTGGCGAGCGCGTACAAGGCGCTGGACCACACCATCCCCGACGACCTGAAGTCCGAGGACCTCGAAGACCTCATCGCCTGGCTGGGCGAGCTGGTCCGCCAGGTCGACTCCAGCCTCCTCGACGAGTGGGAGCAGCTGGCGAACCCGGAGGTGGAGACGGCGGAGCAGGCCCAGGAGAAGGCCGACCAGGTCAAGCCGGTCACGGCCAACCCCCGCGCGTTCCGCGTGCTGGTCCGCAACGCGATGTTCCGCCGGGTCGAGCTGGCGGCCCTGGACCACGTCGACCAGCTGGGCGAGCTCGACGCCGAGTCCGGCTGGGACGCCGACGCCTGGGGCGAGGCCATGGACGCGTACTGGGACGAGTACGACGACCTCGGCACCGGCCCCGACGCGCGCGGCCCGAAGCTGCTCCAGATCGAGGAGGACCCGGCGCACGGCCTGTGGCGCGTCCGCCAGACCTTCGCCGACCCGAGCGGCGACCATGGCTGGGGCATCAGCGCCGAGGTCGACCTCGCCGCGTCCGACGAGGAGGGCCGGGCCGTCGTCCGGGTCACCTCGGTCGGCGAGCTCGGCGAGCTCTGACCGGAACCCGCAAGCCACCGCGGGCGGCCCCGCCCGGCCCGCCGGACCCGACAGTGGAGAACCCGTGATGACGAACCCCGCCGAGAGACTGGTCGATCTGCTCGACCTGGAGCAGATCGAGGTCAACATCTTCCGGGGGGCGAGCCCCCAGGAGTCCCTCCAGCGCGTGTTCGGCGGCCAGGTCGCCGGCCAGGCGCTGGTGGCCGCCGGCCGGACCACCGAGAGCGACCGGCCGGTCCACTCGCTGCACTCGTACTTCCTGCGCCCGGGCATCCCCGGGGTGCCGATCGTGTACCAGGTGGAGCGGGTGCGTGACGGGCGTTCCTTCACCACGCGCCGGGTCACGGCCGTCCAGCAGGGCAAGACCATCTTCAACCTGACCGCCTCCTTCCATCACCCGGAGGAGGGCAGCATCGAGCACCAGCTGCCTCCCCGCCTCGACTTCCCCCACCCGGACACGCTCCCGAAGGTCGTGGACGAGATCCGCGAGCACCTGGGCACACTGCCCGAGGCACTGGAGCGGATGGCCCGCCGCCAGCCCTTCGACATCCGGTACGTGGACCGGCTCCGCTGGACCCCCGAGGAACTCAAGGACGCCGACCCGCGCAGCGCGGTGTGGATGCGGGCGGTCGGCCCGCTGGGCGACGACCCGCTCGTGCACACCTGCGCCCTCACCTACGCCAGTGACATGACCCTCCTCGACGCCGTGCGCATCCCCGTGGAGCCGCTGTGGGGCATGCGCGGTTTCGACATGGCCTCGCTGGACCACGCCATGTGGTTCCACCGGCCGTTCCGGGCCGACGAGTGGTTCCTGTACGACCAGGAATCGCCCATCGCCCACGGCGGCCGGGGGCTGGCCCGCGGCCGCATCTACGACCTGAAGGGCAGGCTGCTGGTCTCCGTGGTGCAGGAGGGCCTCTTCCGCCCGTACCCGGCAGAGAAGGCCAGGCCCGCCGTTTCGCCCCAGTGACACCCGCGGCGCCCGCGACGTCCCGGGCGCCGTCCGCGCCTTCCGCCCTCTCCTGACTCCCCGCCCTCCTCACCGAAGAGCTGATCGCACCGATGCCCACCCCGGCCCTCCCCTGCCCCTGCGGGCTGCCCGCCTCCTACGCGGACTGCTGCGGCCGCTTCCACTCCGGCGCCCGGCAGGCGCCCACCGCCGAGCTGCTGATGCGGTCCCGCTTCAGCGCCTTCGCGGTCGGCGACACCGCCTACCTCATGCGCTCCTGGCACCCCTCGACCCGCCCGGGCCGGCTCGACCTGGATCCGGACCAGCGCTGGGAGCGCCTGGAGATCCTCGCCACCGAACGCGGCGGGATGTTCGAGACGGAGGGGGCGGTGGAGTTCCGCGCCCATTACCGCGAGGGCGGCCACACCGGCTCGCTGCACGAGCACAGCTCCTTCTCCCGCGAGGGCGGGGCCTGGGTCTACGTCGGCCCCCTCTCCCCCGTCGAGTTCGACTGACCGCGCGCGCCGGCCAGGGCGGAGTCCAGGCCGACGCGGTAGCGGCGGACCTCCTCGGGCGGCTCCGCCAGCAGCAGCCGCCGGGCCACCGCCTCGGCCGCCGGAACGCGGGGGTGACCGTAGGGCGGGGGCGGGGCGAGGGCGGCGAGCACGATCCGCTCCGCCGGGTCGGGCACGGCCGCCCGTACCTCCTCCTCCGGGAGCACGGACGCCAGTACGGCCGCCCGCTCCCAGGGGTCGGCGGTCCGTCTCAGCAGCAGCCCCACGTGCCGCCCCCGCCACCTGCTCGGCCGCAGGTCCGCCCCGGCCGCCATCAGCTCCCGGTCCCGCGGGGGCGCGGCCCCGCCCAGCATCCCCGGCTCCCGGGCGGCGAACCCCCGCAGCTCCGCGGCCAGGTAGAGCCAGACGACGGCCCGGTAGCGGTTGATCCGGTAGCCGACGGGCGTGAGGTGCCCGCAGCGCGCGAGCCGGGTGAACCGGCTCGGCCCCACCCCCAGCACCCGCGCCCCCGCGTCGGCGCCGGCCATGGTCTCGACCCGCGCGCGCAGCTCCCGCGGGAACCCCTCCCCCGCCCTGACCCGGTCCAGCTCGGCCCGGGTGAAGCGGGCGGCGCCGCTCGCCGACCGGGGGCCCTGGCGGACCAGCCCCAGCTGGACGGCCCGGGCGAACTCGCCCCGGCTCAGCCCCAGTTCCCCGGCTGCGCGGACCCCGTTGAGCGGCGCGCACGCCGGCATCTCCACCTTCATCACAGTCCTCCCCCACGAGTGACGATCACTCTATGTGAAGACCGTAACCGGGGGTGACGGTGACGCGCGAGGCCTGTGGACAACTCCCGGACCGAGAGGGGGACCGGCGCCCGGTCAGCCCCCGGTGATCCGCCGCTCCGCGACGCCCAGGTGCTCCCCGACCCGGTTGACCAGCAGTGTCATCTCGTACGCCACCTGCACGATGTCGGCCTCCGCCGCGCTCAGCGCGCACAGGCAGCTGCCGGAGCCGGCCGCCACCACGAAGAGGAACCCCTCGTCGTACTCGACCATCGTCTGACGCACCTCACCCGCCCGGAAATGCCGCCCGGAGCCCTTCGCCAGGCTCTGCAGACCGGCCGCGACGGCCGCCAGGTGCTCCGCGTCCTCCCGCGCCAGCCCCGCGCTCGCGGCCGTCACCAGCCCGTCGTTCGACAGGACCACCGCGTGCCGGACCTGCTGGACCCTGCGCGTCAGATCGTCCAACAGCCAGTCGAGCTTCTTGTCCAGTGCCATTTCCAGCCCCTCCCCGTTGACCCGGCCGACGCGGCCGCGCCCCACCCCGCTTGGTCGTGCCGCCAGCCTTCCCCACCAGGGGCTTTCCGGCAAGGAGGATGGACGCATGGCACGGAAGATGACTCAAGAGGAATGGCGGGCGTTCCGCCGCCGCTCCGCCGGCACCTCGACGCCGCCCCCGCCCGGTGAGAACGCGAGCCCGCACACCGCTCCCATCTGCTCCGTTCCCGACTGCGGGTCCCGTCGTCTTCACCACCGGCGAGAAGGCCGTCAAGGGGCGGAATCCGGCCCCTTGACGGCTACGGCCCGACGGCGTCGAGCAGCCGGGCGGTGTGCACCCGGCCGGCGTACTCCACCAGCCTGATCAACACTTCCTTCCCCGAGTCCTTGTCCCGCGCGTCACACAGCACCACCGGAGTCCCCTGCTCCAGGTCCAGCGCCCGCGACACCTCGTCCGAGGCGTAACTGCGCGCGCCGCTGAAGCAGTTGACGGCGACCACGAAGGGGATCCGCCGGTGCTCGAAGTAGTCCACCGCCGGGAAGCAGTCCTCCAGCCGGCGGGTGTCGGCGAGAACGACCGCCCCGAGCGCGCCCTGCGACAGCTCGTCCCACAGGAACCAGAACCGGTCCTGGCCCGGCGTCCCGAACAGGTACAGCGACAGGCCCGCCCGGATGGTGATCCGGCCGAAGTCCATGGCCACGGTGGTCGTGGTCTTCTGGTCCACCCCGCCCGTGTCGTCGACCAGTTCGCCCGCCTCGCTCAGCAGCTCCTCTGTGCGCAGCGGCCTGATCTCGCTGACCGCGCCCACGAGCGTGGTCTTGCCGACCCCGAAGCCGCCGGCCACGAGGATCTTCAGGGCGAGCGCGGCGAGTTCCTCCTCTGCCGCGGCGCCGGCACCGGAACCCCCGGGACCGGTCGTGCCGTTGTCGTGCAGTCCCATCACAGTGCTCGCAATCCCTCGATGACTTCCCGCAGAATCCGCTCGTCCGGCAGCTGTGCGGGAGGCACCGGGCGGCTGACCCGCACGTGTCCCGCCTCCAGCAGGTCGCCCAGCAGCACCCGCACCACGCCCACCGGCAGGTCCGCCTCGGCGGCGAGCTCCGCGACCGACTGGGTCTCGGAGCGGCAGAGCCCGAGCAGGGTCCGGTGCTCCGGGCCGAGCAGGGCCTCGTCCCCCGTGCCGACGGCCTCCGGGTCCACCACGACCAGGGCGATCAGGTCGAAGCGGACGCCGTGCGGTCCCGGCTTCGTACGCCCTCCGGTCATGGCGTACGGGCGGACCAGCGGGCCCGCCTCGGCGTCGTACCACTGGCCGTCCATGTGCCGGACCGCCGTCCTCACCCGGCGGCCGGGGGGCGGACCGCGAACCGGGGCGGCGTGTAAAGGTGCTCTCCGACCCGCTTCACCAGCCGGGCCATCTCGTACGCGATCAGCCCGATGTCGGCGCCGGCCGTGCTGAGGACGGCCAGACAGGAGCCGTCCCCGGCCGCCGCGACGAAGAGGAACCCCTCGTCCATCTCGACCATCGTCTGTCGCACGCTCCCGGCGTGGAAGTGCCGGCCGGCACCCTTGGCGAGGCTGTGGAAGCCGGAGGCGACCGCCGCCAGGTGCTCGGCGTCCTCCCGGCCCAGGGCGCTGGAGGAGCCCACCGCCAGCCCGTCGTTGGACAGCACCACCGCGTGGCGGACCTCGCGGACCCGCATGACGAGCTCGTCGAGCAGCCAGTCCAGTTCGCCGGATCTGCGGACACCGTCGAGGGCGGTCCTGTGGTGTTCGGTCATCACACTTCTCCTTCGCTGCCTGCGTGGGGGGAATCGTCCTGGGAGCCGCGCGCCCATCCGGCCCGGTACGCGGCCATCCGGTCGCGCGCCTGCTCCGGGCTGCGCTCCGGGGGGTCCGCCGGGGTCCGTGCACCGGCGGGCGCCTGCGCGGCGGGCGCCTCGCGCAGCTGCGGGACCAGGCTGGCCTGGCGTACGCGGCGCGGCAGTTCGGTCACCGAGGCGGCCGGAGCGACCGGCTCCGGCACCTGCACCGGCGCGGGTGCGGGTGCGGTACGGATGACCGTGCCGCCGGGGCCGCGCGGCCGCAGCGGCGCCACGGGGGCGCGTACCGGGTCCGGCCGCGGTCCGGCATCGGCCCGGGACGCGGACACGGCCGCGGTTGCGGGCGCGGACTCCGGCGCGGGCGCGGGCGCGGGCGCGGGCGCGGGCGCGAACGAAGGCTCCGGCCCGGACTCCGGCCCGGCGGCGGGCGGGGCCTCGATCGCCCCCTGGAGGAGGGAGTTGGGCAGCAGCACCACGGCGGTGGTGCCGCCGTAGGGCGAGGGCCGCAGGTGCACCTGGATCCCGTGGCGCGCGGAGAGCCTGCTGACCACGAACAGGCCGAGCCGGTCGCTGTCGAAGAGATCGAGGTCCTCGCAGTGCTCGATCCTGCGGTTGGCCTCCGCGAGCGCCTCGCGGCCCATGCCGAGTCCGCGGTCCTCGACCTCCAGGACGTAGCCGGCGCCGACGGGTTCGCCGCTGACGCGGACCCTGGTGTGCGGCGGGGAGAACTGGGTGGCGTTCTCGATCAGTTCGGCGAGCAGGTGGGTGAGGTCGGCGACGGATCCGCCGCTGACGGCCGCCTCGGCGAGCCGGCGGACCTCCACGCGCGGGTAGTCCTCGATCTCCGAGACGGCGGCGCGCACGACGTTGGTCAGCGGCACCGGCATCCGCCACGCCCGGCCCGGGGCCGCGCCCGAGAGGATGATCAGGCTCTCCGCGTGGCGGCGCATCCGGGTGGTGAGGTGGTCGAGGCGGAAGAGGTCGCCCAGTTCGCCGGGGTCGTCGGCGCGGCGCTCCATCGCGTCGAGGAGGTCGAGCTGCTTGTGCACCAGGACCTGGCTGCGCCGGGCGAGGTTGACGAAGACACCGCTCACCCCGCTGGCGAGTTCGGCGCGTTCGACGGCGGCGCTGAGGGCGGCCCGGTGGACGGTGGACAGGGCCTCGCCGACCTGGGTGATCTCGTCCTCGGCGGGCGGCCCGGACGGGGCCTCGGCCTCGACGTCGATGTCGGCGGCCCGCCCGGCCCGCAGCCGTTCCATGGCCTGCGGGAGCTTGCGGTGGGCGATCTCCAGCGCGGTGTTGCGCAGGGACACCAGCTCCACCACCAGGGCGCGGCCGATCCGTACGGAGATCACCAGCGAGGCGGCGACCGCCGCCAGGCCCAGCAGCACCGCGGCCCCGGCCGGGCTGAACGCGCCTTCGGCGAGCGGGTCGGCGCTCCCGGCGGACCGGGCGTGCGCGGCCTGCCGCACTTCGCGCATCGAGCCGCTCACGGCCGCGTAGGCGGTGTCCCATCCGGCGGGCACCCCGTGGACCTCGCGCGCCGCCGAGGCGGCCGCCGAAGCCGCGGGGGCGGAGGTCGCGGCGGCGGGGACGGGGTTCGCGGCGGCCGGTGCGGGGGCTGCGGCCAGGGCCCTGTCCTCGGCGGCGGTGAGCTCGGCGTAGGAGGTGCCCTTCGAGACGGCGTCCCAGGCGGACCGCTGGGCCGCGGGCAGGTCCCGCGCGGTGGCGGCGGTGAGGGTGCGGCGGGTCTCCACGGCGCCGGCCAGGCGGCGCAGCGCGTCGGCGGTGCGGGGGCCGGGCAGGGCGAGCAGCGCGTCCTCCCGGGACAGCAGCTCGCCGGCCCGGGCGAATTCCAGCAGCACCCGCGCGTCGGGGCCGAGTTCGGCGTCGGAACCGCCGGACAGGGCGCCCTCGGCGGCGAGGGCGGAGTCGGCCACGCGGGTGTAGGTCTCGTAGGCGCCTTCCGGGGTGGCGCGGCGGGCGGCGAGGTCCCTGCGGGCGGGGCCGAGCGCCTCCGCGGCGGCGACGAAGGCCCCGAGGCGGGCGACCGTGTCGGTGCGGTGGTCGCCGGAGTCGGCGACGGTGTGCCGGTCGCCGAGGCGCAGCCGGCGTACGGCTGCGTCGGTGCGGCGGGCCTGCTGTTCGAGGGCGGACGCCTCACCGGAGCCGGGGTCGGCCAGGAAGCGCACGGCGGCCCGGCGCTCGGCCTGGATCTCGGTGAGGGCGGCGGCGACGGGGGTGCGTATCTCGGCGTCGACCTGGCGGACCCGGCTGAGCCGGGCCATATCCTGGGCGGTGCTGACGGTGGCGAAGCCCCAGAGGGCGAGCAGGGAGACGACCGGGACCATCAGCAGGGAGACGACCTTCGCCCGGACGGTGGCGGGCCGCAGCCGCTCCCACGGCCCGCCGGCCCGGCCGCCGGCGGCGCCCCGGGCCGGGGCGGGGCGGCGGGATCCGGGCTCCGGCGGTTCCGCGGCGGGGGGACCGGCGTGTGCGTGGCGTCCGCGCGACGGGGGCCCGGGGTGCCGCTGCGGCGCTGCTTCCGGTCTTCTGCGGGGTCTGCGCATGGGCTCCTCGTTCCGGGGCGGTACGGATCCTCAGGTGGCGGGCGGGGGTCAGCGGGAGGGGACGGGGCCTTCGCCGGGCAGCCGTCCGGGGCGGCTCCCGGCGGCGGCCGGGGCGAAGCCGGCGCCGGGAGCCGCCCCGGGCGCGGGCTCCGGGCCGGCCGGAGCCGGAGCTCCGGGGACCCCCGGCGCGGAGGCCGACGCCGCCCGCTCGTCCGCCGTCGGGGAGAGCGCCACGAAGGCGGCGGTGATGAAGAGGTAGGAGCCGAGCCCGACCGCGAGCGGGAAGATGAACTGCATGGCGGTGGCTCCGGGCAGTGCCGCGTCCGAGGGGGTGACGCGGACGGAGACGGCGGTCATTCCCGTGTAGTGCATGCTGCTGACGGCGGCGCCCATGACGAGGGAGGCCACGGCGACGGCCACCGGCGACTTGATGTTGAGGGCGGCCCACAGCGCGGCGGTGGCGGCGCCGACGGCGATGGCGACCGAGAGGCCGACGGTGAGCGGGTCGTACTCGGTCCGGCCGTGCAGGCGCAGGGCGGCCATGCCGAGGTAGTGCATGCTCGCGACCCCGAGTCCGGTGGTCAGGCCGCCGAGGACGAGGGAGCGGCCGCGGTCCTTGCCGTAGCCGACCGCGAAGACCCCGGCGCCGACGACGACCACGGCGACGAGCAGGCTCAGCAGGGTCATCGGCACGTTGTAGTGGATCTCGGTGCCGGTGACGTGGAAGCCGAGCATGGCGACGAAGTGCATCGTCCAGATGCCGGTTCCGATGGCCGAGGCGGCGGTGAGGAGCCAGTTGCGGCGGGAGGAGCCGGTCGCGGCGAGCGCGCGGACGGTGCAGCGCAGGCCGAGGGCTGCGCCGATCGATGCCATCACGTATGACAGTGCGGGTGTCAGCCAGCCATAGGCGGCGTGGTCCAGGTGTCCCATGGCCACGGGACGCTAGTCCGGGTGAGGGCGCGAACAAGGGGCGCATTTCGAAAGACGCTACAACTGCTGGAATATGACAGAGAGACGTTCATCTCCGATCACACCACGTGTCACCTTGTGCACGGTCCGCAGGGCCGGGGCGGTGCGGGATCATGTGCGCATGAGCCGCATGAGTCGTACGAACGAAGACCACATGCATGTGCAGGAGTTCTTCGGGGCGCGCGCAGCCGCCTGGGACGGAAAGTTCCCGCAGGACGGGCCCGCCTTCGAGACCGCCGTGGCGGAGTTCGGCGTCGGGCCCGGAGACCGGGTGCTCGACGCGGGCTGCGGGACCGGCCGGGCGCTGGTCCCGCTCCGCGCGGCCGTCGGGCCGTCCGGAACCGTGCTCGGCGTGGACCTGACCGAGGAGATGCTGGCCGAGGCGCGGCGGGCCGGTCGCGACCGCGAGGGGACCCTGCTGCGCGCCGACGTGGCCCGGCTGCCGCTGCGCGACGGGGCGCTGGACGCGGTCTTCGCCGCCGGGCTGATCGCCCACCTGCCCGAGCCCGCCGAGAACCTGCGCGAGCTCGCCCGCGTGGTCCGCCCCGGCGGCCGGCTCGCACTCTTTCACCCGATCGGGCGAGCCGCGCTCGCCGCGCGCCACGGCCGCGAGCTGACCCCGGACGACCTGCGGGCCGAGCGCAACCTCGGCCCGCTGCTGTCCGGTTCCGGCTGGCGGATGACCTCGTACGCCGACGAGGACACCCGCTTCCTGGTCCTGGCCGTACGCGGCGGCTGAGAAGGCCGCGCGAGGCACGGCCCGGACCCTTTCGTACGTCGGCCCGCGCGCCCGCGCCCGCCCGAACCCGGCGGCTACGCCGGGGGCTGGGCCTCGGCTCCGGCCGGGCGGCGCGGGTGCGGCACGGGGCAGCCGCCGGCGCCGGGCACGGGGAACGTACCGAGCTCGCCGACGTCGTAGCCATCGCGGTAGCCCTTGATCTCCGGGTTCTGGCGGGCGTAGTGCGGGGCGGTGCGCGGGGGCATCAGCCGCACCGCCCGGCCGCGCAGCCGCAGCGCCCCCCGGACCAGCCGCCGCAGACCCGGGCGCGGGGTCTCGTAGCGGAAGGCGTTCAGCAGCGGCTCGTCGAGCAGGGCGAGGCTCGCGCCGCGCACGGCGGGGGCGAGCGGCGCCGGGTACCAGGAGGCCATCAGGTCGAGGGTGGAGTCGGCGACCTCGCGGCCCCCCTCGTCCCAGCCGAAGTGGGCCTCCTCGTAGGCGTTCAGGGTGGTCTCGAACTCCTCGTAGGAGCCCGGGATGTCCGTGATGCCCATGTGCCGGCCGAGGGCGGCGTAGTAGTTGGCGCAGGCCCGGCGCTCGTGGTGGGTCAGCGGGCGCCAGCCGTAGACGTCGAGCCAGCGCGCCGGAATCACCACGAACGTGCACAGGACGTAGCGCATGTCGTCGTTGGAGATGTCGTAGCTGCGGTGCATCTGGTTGACGCGGCGGATCGCGGTCCGCGCGGTGTCGCTCTCGAAGCCGTGCTCCACGACCGCGTCGAGGAGCAGCGAGGTGTCGTCGTACCGCTTCTGGGCGCGGTCGGTGAACTCCGCGGTCTCGGCGAGGAGGGCCCCGATGGAGGGGACGGCGTAGGTCCTGAAGAGCGCGAGCTCCAGGGCACGGGTGAAGTCCCAGGGGAACTCGTAGGTGGCGGTGAGCCGGTAGATGGCGAGGAAGTCCTTGTCGGGGTCGAGCCGGAGGATCTCCCTCAGCCGGTCGTAACGCTGCACCGGTCTCCCTTTCTGTGGCGGGTCCCCAACTCTACGTGCAGGTAGCGGGCTTGGAAATCGACCCCCGTCAGGTCTCGACGCGCGAGTTACCCGCTGGTTAAGGTGCGCCGACGAGAACGCGATCGGGAGGCACCGGGAGGCCACGTGTCCGACGAGGAGGACGGGGGCTCGCTGTACGTGCTGACGGCCGTACTGCTGACCCCCGCGCAGTTCCCGGCGGTGCTCGGCGACGACTTCCCCGAGGCGTGCGCGCAGCTGGGCGTGGAGCCGGCCGCCGACGGGTACGGGCTGGTCCTGGGACAGGACGAGGAGGGCGCGCGCTGGACGGTCGTCGTGGACGACGTCTCGCTCGTGGCCACGGCCATCGCCTCCTGGGACTGCGGCATGGAGTACGACCTGTCGCCCGACGAGCGCACGATCGTGGTCTCGCTGGCGGGCTGGCCGCTGGAGCTGACGGTGTCGACGCCGGACATCCCGGAGCCGCACGACCCGGAACAGGGCGCGGACGGCACGGGGCGGGTGCCGCTGGCGCCGCCCTCGGCGGAGGTCTGGGGACCGGTGCAGCGGCGCCTGGGCGCGGACCAGATCGCCCGGGAGTGGACGGACTGGCACGAGCGCGTCGCGGAGGACGGCGGGGCGGCGGCAGCCGCGCACCCAGGGCTCGCGCGGGCGCTGGGGGAGGCCGCCGGGTACGCGCGGCAGGCGCCGCCGCCGGGGCGGGTCCGGTCGGCCTTCGCCGGCGAGGGCGTACGGACCCTGCGGGCCGACGGGCCCGGCTGGTCGCTGGTGGCCCGGACGGGCGGCCCGGCCTTCGTCCTGCTGGACGAGGAACCCGGCGGGGTCCTGGCCGTCCCCCGCGGAGGGGACGCCGGGCTGCCGGAGCTGTCCGGCCTGCTGTCGGCGCTGGACGGCGTCGCGGCACGGCCGGCCTGAGCACACGGAGTACGGGCAAGTGGAAGACGGAACACAGGAGAACGTGATGGCGGAGTCATTGCAGTCGGTGGAGTCCCGGCCGGTGGGCGTGGTCGTGGGCGGCCGGGCGGAGGTCGTCGACGACGACTGGGGACGCGAGCGGGCGGTGATCCGCCTGGACGCCGACCGGTTCGGCCCCGAAGCCCTCTACGGCCTGGAGGACTTCTCCCACGTCGAGGTCGTGTACCACTTCGACCGGGTACCGGTGGAGAAGATCGAGACGGGCGCCAGGCACCCGCGGGGGAACCAGGACTGGCCTCTGGTCGGGATCTTCGCCCAGCGCGGCAAGAACCGCCCCAACCGCATCGGGTTGTCACGGTGCAGGGTGCTCAAGGTCGACGGGCTGGACGTGCACGTGGAGGGCCTGGACGCGGTGGACGGCACCCCCGTGCTCGACCTGAAGCCGTACATGACGGAATTCGCTCCCCGCGGCGAAACCCGCCAGCCCGAATGGGCGACGGCCCTGATGCGGGACTACTACTAGTCCGGCGCCCCGCCTCCGTCAGACGCGTTCGAGCGGGACGTGCGGGAGGGGCGGGAGGGTGATGGTGATGGTGTCGCCGGGGCGGATCGTGCCGCCCTGGTGGACCACGCCCATGATCCCGGCCTTGCGGACCACCCGGCCCTCCTCGTCCCGGCCGACGACCTGCTTGAGCAGGCCGTCCTGGAAGGCGTTGATCTGCGGGCACGGATTGCGCAGGCCCGTCACCTCCACCACCGCCTCCTCGCCTATGCGCAGCAGCGTGCCCGTCGGCAGAGCGTGCAGGTCAATGCCCTCGGTGGTCACGTTCTCGCCGAGCTGGCCCGGGTTGACCCTGAAGCCGGCCTCGGCGACCTCGTCGAACAGTTCCCGGTGTATCAGGTGCACCTGACGCAGGTTGGGCTGAGTCGGGTCCTGCGCCACGCGCGAGCGGTGCCTGACCGTGACCCCGGCGTGCACGTCGCCCTCGACGCCGAGGCCGGCGAGGAGCGTGATGCTCTCCCGGTTGGGCTTGGTGAAGGAGTACTCGGCATTGCTGCTGACGGCCGCGACCCTCGCGCTGTCCGCCGCCGCGCCGTGCTCGGTGGTGCTCATGAGAAAGTCCTGTGTCCCCCCTGCCGCCCCAGGCGGCCGAACTACTGCTTCCGCCATGGTCAACGGACGAACGCGGCCGCGTGTTCCCGGCCGGGTTCCGGCACGGACTGGCCGACACGACGCTTGCCGGGGTCCGGGAGCCGCATGACGATGGGGCCCTCCGCGTACTCGGCTCCACGACCCCCCGGGAGGGTGACATGGGCGATCCGTCGTTGGCGCTGCCGGGCGGGGCCGATCCCGTCGAGCGCACGCGCGTCATGCGGCGGGCGCACGAGGCCTTCACCCGGGACGGGCGGGTCGAGCCGCCGGTCCGGGCCGTGATCGCGCAGTCCTGGCGGCGGTGCGCGCGGGCGCGGGTCAGTCCGGAGTGCGCGCCCCGGCAGGCCCGGGCCGAGGCGGAGCTGCCGGCCTACCGCGAGCAGCATCCGCTGGCCCCGGTGATGCCGCTGTTCCGGGACCTGGTGGGGGCGTTCGCGGCGCACGGGGCCCATCTGCTCGCGGTGTGCGACGCCCGCGGCGAGCTGCTCTGGGTCGAGGGGGAGACGGCCACCCTGCGCCGCGCCGAGCGGCTCGGCTTCGTACCGGGCACGCGCTGGGCGGAGTCGGCGATGGGAACCAACGCGCCCGGCACGGCGGTCGCCGTCGGGGAGCCCGTACAGGTCTTCGGCGCCGAGCACTTCAGCCGCCTGGTCCACCCCTGGACCTGCGCGGCGGCCCCGGTGCGGGACCCCGGCACGGGCCGGGTGCTCGGGGCGGTCGACATCACCGGCGGCGACGGGCTGGCCCACCCCCATTCGCTGGCGTTCGTCCAGGCGGTGGCGCGGGCGGCCGAGGCCCAGCTGGCGCTGCTGGCACCGGAGCCGCCGGCCTCCCGCGACACCCTCGCCGCGCTCGGGCGGGACGAGGCGCTGCTGGTGCTCGGCGGCCGGCGGATCCAGCTGGGGCGGCGGCACAGCGAGATCGTGACGCTGCTCGCGCACCACCCCGAGGGGCTGTCCGGGGAGGAGCTTGCCTTCGCCCTGTACGAGGAGGGATCGGTGGCGGCGGTGACGCTGCGGGCGGAGATGTCCCGGTTGCGCGCCCTGCTCGGCGCCGGGAACCTGCTCTCCCGCCCGTACCGCACCGCCGTCCCCCTGGAGGCCGATTTCACCGCCGTGACCCGGCACTTGGCGGCGGGGGCCGTCTCGTCCGCCCTCACCCGCTATCCGGGCCCGCTGCTGCCGGCCTCCTCGGCGCCCGGCATCGTCCGCCTCCGGCGGCGGATCGAGGAGCAGGCGCGGGCCGCGGTGATCGCCCGCGCGGACCCGGGGCTGCTGGCCGACTGGGTGTGCAGCCCGTGGGGCGCGGAGGATCCGGCGGTGTGGCGGGCGCTGGCCGAAGCCCTGCCGCCGCAGGGCCGGCCGGCCGCGCTGGCCCGCGTACGCTCCCTCGACGAGGAGCTCGGCGTCCGGCCCGCAACGTACCCGCAACCTGCCCGCCCCTAGTTTCCTCCCCGAGCGCTGTCCGACGGCGGCCGGCGCCCGGCAAGGGGAGGACACCCATGGCCCGTTACGCGGCACCCGGTACCGAGGGCGCGCTGATGTCGTACGAGTCCCGCTACGGCCACTTCATCGGCGGGGAGTACGTGGAGCCGGCCCGCGGCCGGTACTTCGAGAACCCCTCCCCCGTCACCGGCCGGCCCTTCACCGAGGTGGCTCGCGGCACGGCGGAGGACGTGGAACGGGCCCTGGACGCCGCGCACGCGGCGGCGCCGGCCTGGGGCCGTACGTCCGTGACCGAACGCGCCGCGATCCTCCTGCGCATCGCGGACCGGATGGAGCAGAACCTGGAGGCGCTGGCGGTCGCGGAGACCTGGGAGAACGGCAAGCCGGTCCGCGAGACCCTGGCCGCGGACCTGCCGCTGGCCATCGACCAGTTCCGCTACTTCGCGGGCGCCCTGCGCGCGCAGGAGGGCGCGCTCAGCCAGCTCGACGAGGACACGGTGGCGTACCACTTCCACGAGCCGCTGGGCGTGGTCGGCCAGATCATCCCGTGGAACTTCCCGATCCTGATGGCCGTGTGGAAGCTGGCCCCGGCGCTGGCGGCGGGCAACACGGTGGTCCTCAAGCCGGCCGAGCAGACCCCGGTGTCCGTCCACTACTGGCTGGGCCTGGTGGCGGACCTGCTCCCGCCCGGCGTGGTGAACGTCGTCAACGGCTTCGGCGAGGAGGCCGGCAAGCCGCTGGCGTCGAGCCCGCGAGTGGCGAAGGTCGCCTTCACCGGGGAGACCTCCACCGGCCGCCTGATCATGCAGTACGCGGCGGAGCACCTGAAGCCGGTGACGCTCGAACTCGGCGGGAAGAGCCCGAACCTCTTCTTCGACGACATCTGGGCGACGGACGACGACCTGCGCGACAAGGCCCTGGAGGGGTTCACGATGTTCGCCCTGAACCAGGGCGAGGTGTGTACGAGCCCGTCGCGCGCGCTGATCGAGCGCGGCCGGTACGGCGACTTCCTGGACGCGGCGGTGGCCCGCACCGAACTCATCGTCCCGGGCCACCCGCTGGACACGGACACGATGATCGGCGCCCAGGCCTCGGAGGAACAGCTGCGCAAGATCCTCTCGTACGTGGAGATCGGCCAGCAGGAGGGCGCGAAGATCCTCACGGGCGGCGGCCGCATCGACCACGGCGGCGATCTGGCGGGCGGCTTCTACGTGGAGCCGACCATTTTCGAGGGGGACAACCGGATGCGGATCTTCCAGGAGGAGATCTTCGGCCCGGTGGTGTCGGTGACGTCCTTCCAGGACTTCGACGACGCCATCCGCATAGCCAACGACACGGCCTACGGCCTGGGCGCGGGCGTCTGGAGCCGCGACATCAACACGGCCTACCGCGCGGGCCGCGCCATCCAGGCGGGCCGCGTCTGGACGAACTGCTACCACGCCTACCCGGCCCACGCTGCTTTCGGAGGGGTGAAGCAGTCGGGCATCGGCCGAGAGACCCACAAGATGATGCTGGAGCACTACCAGCAGACGAAGAACCTCCTGGTGTCGTACTCGCCGAAGCGTCTCGGCTTCTTCTAGGGGCCCGAAAAAAGGCGCCTGACCTGGGCTTCTGCCCGGCAGGCGCCTTGGGCGCGACTCACTCACAGCCAATTCGATTTACGCAGTTCCTCGAACGCACGGAGTCCTCGATGCCCGCCTCGGCGGCTACCGCGAAGGCCTCCGTGCCGACCCCTGAGACCAGAACGCGCACGGGCTCATTGACTGCTGCGGATCTCGTCGATGCGCCGCGCCAGGGCCTCCGTCTCCGCGATCAGCCGCGCACGCGCCTTCTTCTGCTCCTCATCGCCCTGGGCCCTGAACGCCACGCTGAAGTGGGGTTGGAGCTGGGTCCACCAGCCGTAGTCCAGCATCGCCCACGCCTGTGGGCAGAGAGGGGCGCGGGTTTTGGGGAGATAGCCGCTGTCGACCAGGGACTTCTGGTACTTCTTCGGGTCGCTTCCCTCCAGGTAGCAGAGGAAGTTGAAGGCCCGTTGCTGGGTGACGGGATGGTCGCTCGCCAGGCCTTCCAGGGTCGGCTGGCCTTCCTTGCGGGCGAGCTCGTCGAAGAGGACCGCGGCGGCCAGCGACGGGCCCGGCCCGACCTCGTTGACGGTGTAGAAGGACGCGAAGCCGTCAGCCGCGTCCTCTTCGAGGCCGAGGTTGGCCAGGAGGAGCTGGCGTTGCAGGGCGTGGCCCATCTCGTGGCCGAAGACGAACTCGGTCGACAGCACGGTCAGATCGTCGGTGTTGTACTCGGACGCGGGGAACGGGGCGGGCCGTTCGACGGTCTTCACGACGTCGGCGAGGGCCTTCTCGATGGCCGTCAGGAACGACGGCGGGATGAAGATCGTCCTGCCGTCGGGCTGGGTGACGGCGTCGGTGACGCCGGGCGGCACGTCGGCGGTGACCTTCACGACCATGTCGTGCGGGAGGGTCAGAGCTCTGTTCACCCATTCGGCCGACCGCTCCAGCACACGGGACTTCCGGATCAGCGCCACGGCCTGCCGGTCCTCCGGTTTGACCGTTTGGGCCTCGTAGACGACGGTGACCCTGCCGGAGCTCGCCGCCTGGGGGCGAGGCCCTGCTCCGGGCGCCCGCCCGGCGTCGCGGGCCTCGCCGCCGCACCCGGTCACGACGACCCCGGCGAGGGCCAGCACGCCTGACAGGACGATGCGCGCCCGCTTCGGGCGACCGGCGGTGTTCGGCATCCTTGGTCGGCTCCCATCGCGTGTCCCCGCACTGATCCTCCGGCCGTCCGGCGCCGGGCGCCCGTCGAGCCGCCCGTACGGGGGACCGTCCGCCACGGTGTCGGCGAAGACGACGATCCGAACATGCAGGCCAGCCGCAGGCCCACGCCGCCTTCCGCCGGCTCACCGCCGACTGGATCCGCCAGACACGCGAAGAAGCCGACGGCCGTGATCAGGTCCCTGGCGGCCTCCCCGCAGGCGGCAGAGGCTTGGAAGCCGGATCTTTGGAGACTGCACCGGCCGGGGCTGGTCAGCCTTCGATGCCAGTGGCGGTGTGGGCGGCACCGACCGGTTTGGATTCGGGGGAGCCGCGCTGGCGGAGGTAGATGGACAGGACGACCATGGCGGCGACGGCGAGGAGTTCGGACTGCCAGTTCTGCAGGGTCCGGTTCCAGAAGTCGGGGGTGGCCACGTAGCCGGCCCAGCTGACAGGCTCCTCGAGCCGGCGGAGCTGCTGGTCGTTGTAGGCGGCGGTGCCGGTGATCGACTGGGCCAGCCAGGAGAGCACGAACAGCGTGCCCATGACGGTGCCCAGGGAGCGTGCGTAGAGGGTCTGGCGCCAGTCCTTGGTGCCCGCCCAGCGGGGCGAGTCAGGGCGTGCGTGGTCACCCATGCGCTGCTCCTGCTCGCTTTCGTTACCGGCTTTGTGGACCTTCTTGGACTCCGGGGAGCCGCGCTGGACGAGGTAGACGGTGCCGAAGATGTAGAGGAAGAACTGCAGGAACTCCGATTGCCAGTTCTCGGTGACGTCCACGGCGAAGTCGGATGACGTCAGGTATTCGCCGAAGCTGAGCGGCTGGAGGCCGTCGACCGTCATCTGTTCGTTGAACTCGGCGTGCCCGGCGATGGCCTGGCCGACGAGCACCAGCAGGAAGGCGATGCCGAAGGCGAGGGTCAGGCTGTTCTCCCGCCAGAACCCTCTGCGCGGTTCGCGGCTGCCGGTCATCGCTGGAGCACCCCGATGGTGATGAAGTAGCCGAGCCCGCCCAGGATGACCACCAGGGTGGCGACGAACAGGATCCGCACGCCTCACGCCCCCTTGATCAGGCAGTCGAAGGGCTGGTCGGGCCGCGGTGCGCAGCCGGCGGCCACGACCTTCCAGCCGCCGGTGAACAGCGACAGGAACAGGGTGTCGCCCGCCATACGCACCATCGCCTGACGCCCGTACGCCTCAACCCCTTGGATACCGCGCGTCCTGGGCAGCTCCTGCGACGCGAACGCGGCGGGACAGGCCTTCTGCTCGTCCTGCTCCAGTTGCTTGCGGGTCTGCGGAGCCAGCAGTCCGCAGGCCCGGACGTGGTCGCCGGCCGCGAGGGCGGCTTCGAAGGCGGCTCCTGCCGAGGCTGCGGCGTCCTGTCGTGCCCCAGGGGCCCCGCACCCGGCCGCCGCGAGCACCGCCGCAGCCGCCAGGACCAGACCGCCCCAGGGGCGGCCGGCCGTACGGTGCCGTGATCGGGTCACTTCGAGTCGGCGCTGGGAACGGCCAGCGGATCGCGTGGTGCCTGCTTCTTCCCGGCCTCCAGCTCACCGCCCGGCTCCGTGAGCCTGTTGCGGCCCATCGACTTGCGGACCTCCGGGGACCAGTCCTGCTCCTCTTCCTCGACGTGGTGGCGGACTTGTTCCATCAGCACGCTCATCTTGGCCTTGAACGGCTCGTCGCCCGGGTCCATGCCCTTGATCTCCGACACCATCCACACCACCGCGTGGTGCTCCTCGATGCTCTCCAGGATGTGGTCCGTCGTGTCCGGTGCGGCCTCGCGTGCGGACGGGTAGAAGAACTTCTCCTCGGTCCAGGCGTGGACGGTGAGCTCCTCGATCACCTCATCGGCGATCAGGCTGCGTTCGGCCGTGTCGTCGTCGGAGGTCTTCTCGAAGCGCTTGAACAGCTTCTCGACGGTCTTGTGGTCTTCGCGCAGCAGCACGATCGCATCCATGCGGGCACTCCTCGTCAGGTGTTGACGCGGCTGTTGATGCCGTCATGGCCGTCGGCCTGGTCGTCGTCGAACCAGTAGTCGCCGGCCGCCAGGTAGCGGAAGGAGTGGCCCCTGTGCGTGGGCAGGACCACCGTGGCCGTGCGCATGCCGTCACCCCGGACCTGAAGCGGGTGCGCGGCGGGGTTCCACTGGTTGAAGTCCCCCACGACGCTGACCGGACCGTCCGGGCTGTCGGCGGGGAGAACGAAGGTGACCTGCGTGCGGCCCTTGAGCTGTTTGCGTTCGAGCACCGGATGGCTCCTGGCTGGCGAGTGCTGGCGGAGGCCCGAGCACCCTCGCACAGTGCTCCTCGCCCCGGCCCCGCACACGCCGCCGGAAGGGAGACGGTCACTCACCTGGAGGCCGGGGCGAAACCCCCGCCGGACCGGCGCCTCGTGGCCGCCCTTCCGCATCGCCTGTCAGTCACCCACCGGACACGTCGTGCGAGCCCGCCCACCGCAACCCCGGCGGGGCCCGCACCGTTGAAGCCTGGGTAGCGGCCACGAAACGAGGCGAGATTCCAGTGAGCAGTCGTGTGTCCCTCTCCGCAGGGGCCATCGAGGCCCTCCGGCACATGAAGGAGACCCGGGAGATCAACACGGTGGTACTGCGCCGTGCGGATCTTGCGGGCGCCCTGGTGGTGGAGGTCGAGGCCAACTTGACCCACGAGGAGCTGCTCCAGGCCCTGCCCGACGGGGAGCCGCGTCTGGTCGTCCACGAGCTGTCCTTCGCCTCCCGGGAGGGCGCACGCCGACACGAACAGCTGTTGATCCTTTGGCTGCCGACTGCTGCCGGCAGCGGCGGTCGGACGGAAGGCTACGGGGCGGCCTACGCCTCCCTCAAGGACTGCCTTGCCGATGCCCGCGTCCACCTGACCGCTGAACGAACGGACCAGTTGGAGTACCGGAAGCTCGTCGCCCTGGTCGGCTGAGGCTGCACGGAGACGGCGGCGCAGAACAGCGCCACGCGGGACGGGGCCGCGGGCCGCCGCCCACTGCGCGGAGCGAGCCCGGACCGGACGCCGGGAGCTCCGCCGGCCTCGATGGGAGTGCGCGGCGGCCGGAGTCAGTGGCCCAGGGCGTTCTTCAGTTGTTGCTTGGTCATGGTCGAGCGGCCCTCGATGCGCGCTTCTCGCCGGATTCCTTGATGTGCTCGTACTGGCGCTCGCGCTTGGAGCTGGATCCTCTGGGCACGACGAATCCCTCTATCGACGGTGCGTACAAGGCCATCGTCTGCGCACCCGGGACGTTCCCGCATCTCCCGCTGGTCCCCGCGGACGACGGCCTCCTGCCGTCGGGGCGGCGGTCGCAACCCCCGGGTGTGGCCCGTGGTCGCCCGGCGGAAGCCATGCGTCCAGTTCCGGCCCCGGCCCGACCGGTCTCGCCGGACAGAGAGCGGGATACGCGGTGACGATCCGGGTAGCCGGACCACATGGACACCACTACCGGAACCACGCCGCTGCGCGCCGTCGCGCTGGTCTGCACGCTCTCGCCCTCGCCCAAGCCGTCCAGCTCGCAGTTGCTGGCCGAACAGGCCATGGCCGCGCTGGCCGATCACGGCGTCACCGGAAAGGTGGTCCGCATCGCCGACCACGACGTCAAGCCGGGTGTCGAGGTCGACATGGGGGATGGTGACGCCTGGCCGGAGATCCGCGACACGGTCCTGGGCTGCGACATCCTGATCCTGTCGACGCCGATCTGGCTCGGCCACCCTTCCAGCATTGCGCAGCGCGTCCTGGAACGGCTCGACGCCGAACTCGGCGAGAGCGACGACGAGGGCCGCATGCTCACCTACGGCAAGGCCGCCGCGGTGTGTGTGGTCGGCAACGAGGACGGCGCCCACCACGTCAGTGCCGAACTCTTCCAGGGCCTGAACGACGTCGGCTTCTCCCTCGCCCCGAACGCCGTCACCTACTGGGTCGGCGAAGCCATGCAGGGCACCGACTACCAGGACCTCGACAAGACGCCCGAGAAGACCGCCGCCACCACCAGGACCCTGGCCGCGAACACCGCGCACCTCGCGCGCCGCCTCAAGGCCGCCCCCTACCCGCCCTCTGCCTGACACCCCGCACTGACCATGCCGGAAGGAGACCGCGATGCCCTCCCACGACCAGCCCCGCCTCACCGATCCGGTGTCGCTCCACGCCCGCCCCCCGTTCCCCGAGCAGGACCAGAGCCATCCCGGCTCGACGGAGGCGATGGATCCCCGCCCCGACCACGGCGAGGCCACCTACCAGGGCCACGGCCTGCTGCACGGCCGCAAGGCCCTCGTCACCGGAGGGGACTCCGGAATCGGCCGGGCCGTCTGCCTGGCCTTCGCCCGGGAAGGCGCCGACGTCGTCTTCACCCATCTGTCCGAGGAAGCAGAAGACGCCGATGAGAGCGCCCGCCTGATCCGCGAGGCCGGCCGCACGGCGGTGGCCGTGGCCTGCGACATCCGGCACGAGGGCGAGTGCACCGCTCTCGTCGACAAGGCAGTGGGCGAGCTGGGCGGCATCGACCTGCTCGTCAACAACGCCGCCTATCAGATGGCCCAGCCGGACGGGATCGAGGCGATCACCACCGAGCAGTTCGACCGGGTGATGAAGACCAACCTGTACGGGATGTTCTGGCTCACCAAGGCCGCTCTGGCCCACATGCCGCGCGGCGCCTCGGTGATCAACACCGCCTCGGTGCAGGGCTACCAGCCCAGCCCGCACCTCCTCGACTACGCCATGACCAAGTCCGCGGTCATCTCCTTCACCCACAATCTGGCCCAGATGCTCGCCGAGCGGGGAATCCGGGTGAACGCCGTCGCCCCCGGGCCGGTCTGGACGCCCCTGATCCCGGCGACCATGCCCGACCCGACGAAGTTCGGCGAGCAGTCACCGCTGGGCCGGCCGGCGCAGCCGGCCGAGATGGCACCCGCGTACGTCTTCCTCGCCTGCGACGGGGCCTCCTACATCACGGGCGAGATCGTCAACGCCACCGGCGGAACCCCGCTGCCGTGACCCCGGCCGAAGCCCTGCGCCGGATCGCCTTCCTCCTCGAGTGGCGCGGGGCGTCCCCGTACCGCGTGCGGGCCTTCCACACTGCGGCCGACGCCGTCCGCGACCTGCCACCGGGCCCGGTGGAGGCCGCCCAGGCCACACATCTGCGCGGGGTGGGGCCGGTCACCGCCGAGGTGATCGCCCAGGCATCGACCGGGGCGGTACCGCACTACCTCGCCCGCCTGCAGGCCGAAACCGACCCGTCCGCCGGATCCGGCTGGGACCTGGCGGCCTCGAGCACCGGGGACTGTCACCTGCACTCCGACTGGTCGGACGGCGGCAGCCCGATCGAGGACATGGCCGACGCGGCCCGCGCCCTGGGACGCCAATGGGCCGTTCTGACCGATCACTCGCCGCGGCTGACGATCGCCCACGGGCTGAGCCCGGACCGGCTCAGGAGCCAGCTGGAGGCCGTGGCCGACCTGAATTCCAGGATGGGCCCGGCCTTCCGGCTGCTCACCGGAATCGAGTGCGACATCCTCGATGACGGGTCGCTCGACCAGGACGAAGACCTCCTCGGACGGCTGGACATCGTCGTGGCGTCCGTGCACTCCAAGCTCCGCTCGGAGCCCGAACCGATGACCGCCCGCCTGCTGGCCGCGGTGCGCAACCCGCACGTCGACGTCCTGGGGCACTGCACGGGACGGATCATCACCGGGCGGGGGCGCCCGCAGTCCCGCTTCGACGCCGGGGCCGTGTTCGCCGCGTGCGCGGAGGCCGGTACCGCGGTGGAGATCAACTGCCGGCCCGAACGGCGCGACCCCCCGGACGACCTGCTCGCGCAGGCCGCCGCCGCGGGCTGCCTCTTCGCCGTGGACACCGACGCCCACGCCCCCGAACAGCTGCACTGGCAGAGCACCGGATACGCACGTGCGGCCCGGATCGGCCTGGGAGCGGACCGGCTGATCACGACCTGGCCGCTCGGCCGACTGCTGACCAGCAGGAGCAGCGTGCGGTGAACCGTCCACCTTCCGCAGGTGGCTGCCTCCCCCGAGCGGGTGAGACACCCCGGGCGTGCGGGCGCCCGCACGTCCGGCGGGGAACCGATCGGATCGGGCCGTACGGGCCCGACCCGAACACGTATGGAGGCGACATGGGACACGGCGGGAACGTGATCGACGAGCTGATGGCCGACCACCGCGAGGTGGAGGGGATGTTCGCCCGGCTCCAGGCCATGACCGGCACCGGGCAGGATCTTCGCGATCTCATCGACGAGATCACCATCGAGCTGGTGCGGCACTCGGTCGCCGAGGAGCAGTACCTCTACCCGGCCGTACGCGAGCACGTCGAGGGCGGCGGCCCGATGGCGGACAAGGAGATCGAGGACCACGGCCGCGTCGAGAAGATGCTCAAGCGGCTGGAGAAGACGAGCACCGACGACGCACACATGAGCCCGCTCCTGCAGCAGCTCATGGAGGAGGTCGCCGCCCACATCCAGGACGAGGAGAGCAACCTCTTCCCGAAGCTGAGGAGAGCCTGCACCCCGCAGCAGCTGGACGATCTCGGCGACAAGATCCGCCGCGCCAAGGCCATGGCGCCCACCCGCCCGCACCCTGCCGTACCCAGCAGCCCCACGGCCAGCAAGCTCCTCGCACCGGGCGCCGGTCTGGTGGACCGGGCGCGCGACTTCGTGACCGGCCGCGGCAAGTCCTGACCGGCGGTCCGGGGCGGCGGGCCGCAGGTACGCGTCCGGGCCCGCCGCCCCGGACGGACGGTGACGTGCGTCATGCCGCACGCCCGTCGCTTGCGGCTACGCTGGTCGGCCACGAGCGGAGCGGCGCAGCTTCGCGCCGCAGCTCGCGGACCCGGCCGGGCCCAGGCGAGCACTCCCCCGAGGAAGCCGCCGTGTCCGCCGATCTCGCACCTGTCATAGCCGCCGGCTCCCGCTGGCTGCTGACCGCCTTCCCGCCCTCCCCGGGAGCGTTCAGCCAGGCCCTGGCCGAGGCCCAGGCCCGCCAGGCCGTCACCCTGGCCGCGGCCCTGCGGTACCCGACGCCGCTCGACGCAGAGCTCCTGCATCTCCTCGGCCCGGGCGGAAGCGCCCGGCTGGACTGGCTGACCGGCGCCGATCACGGCTCCGACGCCGACGCCGACTGGCGGACATGGGTGGACGAAACCGTCGTCAGCTGGGCCGCCTGCCTCCTGGCCGCCCCCGCCCTCGCCCTCGACGCCCACCGTCACGTCGACCGTGGCCAGGCCGGTGATGTGGCCCGGCTCACCCGCCCCGGCGACCACGAACAGGACGCCGCGCCCCTGCTGCGCCATCCCGACCTGCTCGAACCGGTCGCCGCCCTGCACCGGGCACTGCTGCTGGACCTGCTGGACAACGAGACCGCCGCTACGAGGTAGGGCGGGCTCCGCCACAGCAGGGGTTCCCGGCATTGTCCGCCCGGCCGATTCCGGGCCGGCCTGTCTCCTCGAACGCCTCGGCAGAGGGCGCGTGGGCCAGGTGGCGTTCGGCGTCCCACTGCGGATCGACCCAGATGGGGCGGATGCCGGACAGGACCAGGCCCGAGACCACCGACTTGTGGGCCGCTGGTGGCCAGGACGTCCGAACGGAACACGGCGTCGCCCAGCACGGCACGCACCCGGGGGTCGGCCCCGCGTCCCTGTGTGTGTCCCGGCGGATTGAACGGCGTCTGAGCGGAATCGTGGAAGGCGGCCGGCGCATCCAGAACGGGCGTCCTCGGCTGATCCGTGCCTGCCCGCCCGCCCATCCCGAGGGCGCGGAAACGCCGCCCCGCGCGCGCGGGCAGTACCGGTCGAGGGCCGTGACCGCGGGATCAGTGCGCTTTCGCCTCCGCGGGAGGGGACCTGAAGGGCGACGCCGGTGACGGCGGCCGCGTCTGTGATCCCACGGTGACGTCGGCTATGCCCCTCGTGGCCGGTGCCGGGCATGCCCTCGTCTGCTCGGTCATGGTCCGCAGGATCCTCTTCCGGATCCGCCGAGCAGCCCACACCCGGCTCGTTCGGCACGGCACGGTGAGCTGATCGGCGAAAAGCACCCTTCGCCCTCTGCGGGTGTACGACGGAGGGCCGCTGTGGATGACGGCCGCGATGCCGGGTAGGCGCGTGGGTAGGGCCCTTTGCCCCACGGTGTGAGGAGGCTGCGATGACAGCCAAGAGATCACTGGCTCATTGCCACCGGCGACGTGACTTCTCCAGGACTGCCGGGCCCGAGGGAAGACAGGAAGAACCATCCGACGAGCAGCCCTCGTACGTGGTGCAGATCCACGACGCCCGCAGCATGCACTTCGACTTCCGGCTGGAAGCCGACGGCGTACTGAAATCCTTCGCGGTGCCCAAGGGGCCTTCCAACGATCCCCACGACAAGCGCTTCGCCACACCGACCGAAGACCATCCGCTGAGGTACCGCGACTTCGAGGGCACGATTCCGGAAGGCGAGTACGGCGGCGGCACGGTGATCGTCTGGGACCAGGGAACGTACCGCAACGCCACCTCCGACCACGACGGCCGCGAGATCCCGCTCACCGAGGCGCTGGAGCGTGGGCATGCCTCGTTCCGGCTCGATGGCCGCAAGCTGCACGGCGGCTACTCGCTCACCCGGATCCGTGACGACGGAGACAGCGGGAAGGAGGCCTGGCTGCTGGTCAAGCAAGCCGACGAGCGGGCCGCCGCCACCGGCACACCTGACCCCCGGCGGGCGAGGCCGGTCCGTACCGGCCGGACCCTCGACCAGGTCGCGGCCGACGCACACCGCTTCCTGTCCAGGGCCGACCGGCCCGGCCATCCCGACCGGCTGGTGTTCGACCTCGATCCGGCCGGAGAAGACTTCACTCCGGTGCGGGACGCCGCGCTCGGGCTCCGCCGGCTCCTGGACGAGCTGGAACTGCCGTCCCTGCTCATGTCCACGGGCTCCCACGGCCTGCTCGCCGCACTGACCCGTGACGAAACGAACCCGACGCCATGACACAGCGACCACACACGACCGTAGGAAGGCTGATGGACGCGTACGGGCGGACCCATGCCGAGGAAGCCGGCATCAAGCTGCGGAACACACCCGCGCCCCTCTACCAACTGCTCACCCTCTGCGTGCTCTTCTCCGTACGCATCAAGGCCGACATCGCGGTAGCCGCCGCCCGCGAGCTGTTCGGAGCCGGGATGCGGACACCCCGGGCGATGGCGGACGCCTCCTGGCAGGATCGGGTGGACGCGCTCGGCCGCGCCCACTACCGCCGCTACGACGAGAGCACGGCCACCGCGCTGGGCGCCGGAGCGGAACTCGTCCTCGACCGGTACCGCGGCGACCTGCGCCGGCTCCGCGATGCGGCCGACGGGGACCCCGACCGGATCCGCGAACTGCTGCGGGAGATCCCGCGGATCGGGCCGGTGGGAGCGGACATCTTCTGCCGCGAGGCCCAAACCGTATGGCCAGAGCTGCTCCCGGCGTTCGACGACCGCGCCCGCGAGGCCGCCGCCAAGCTCGGCCTCCCGACCTCGCCTGACGGCCTCGCCCGTCTGGTGGACACCGAGGCGTTGCCACGGCTGGCAGCCGCCCTGGTGAGGGTCGAACTGTCCAAGAACGCCGCCGACGACCTCCTCAGAACGGCCTGAGCCGCACACGGCACAGGCGCAGTCGTTTCCGCCACCCGCCTTCCGCCGTGCTGCGCCCCTGGCCATGGTCTCCGGTGACCATGAGGAGGGGAGCCGTCAACCCGGTGGGTGGCGTCGCCTCGCCGCTCCTGGTGACCTCGCGGGCTCACCAGGGGGTGAGGCCGAGGATCCGGCTGGTGGGTGTCCGTCCGGGCGGTACACGGCGACAGCTCCCTCGGCCGGCCCGCCGGGCCGTCCCGACCGGGGCTGTCCTACACGGCGGCGGGCAGGACGTGGTCGCCGGTCTTGTCGGTGCTCAGGCACAGCGAGCAGACGACCGCGTCGTGGGTGACACAGGCGGTGACGTCGGGGCGCTCGTAGGGCTGGTGGCAGACGTGGCAGTCGAGGGTGATCGAGCTCGGGTTCCCGTCGGCGTCCAGCAGGGGCTCGGCGATGCCGTCGTCGGCGCGGCGCAGGTAGTAGCGGCCCTTTGTTACCACGGCCATCAGCGGGGTGACGACGAAGGCGATGACGGCTGCGGCCACGGGCGAGTACGGCTGGAGGGTGTCGCCGAGGAGGTGGAAGTACATGGCGATCGACAGGCCGGAGGCGGCGAGGAAGGCCACGACGCCGACCGGATTGACCGCGTGGAGCATCCCCCGGCGGAACTCCGGCTGGAGCGGGGACAGCTTCAGCACGTACTTGTTGATGCCGATGTCGGTGGCCACGGTGACCACCCAGGCGATCGCGCAGTTCGAGTAGAAGCCCAGGACGCTCCCCAGGAAGCTGAACATGTCGGCCTCCATCAGGGCGAGCGCGAAGGCCAGGTTGACCAGGACGAAGACCATGCGGCCGGGGTAGTGCCTGGTGATCCGGGTGAAGGAGTTCGTCCAGGCAAGCGAGCCGGAGTACGCGTTCGTCACGTTGATCTTGATCTGGCTGATGACCACCAGGACCACGGCCAGCGGGACGACCGTCCAGGAGGGCAACATCGCGTCGAAGGCGCCGCGGAACTGCTGGATGGGCTCGGGCGCGGCCGCCGGTCCGACCTCGGCGATGATGTGGACGGCGAGGAAGACACCGATGGCCTGCTTGAGTGCACCGAGCACCACCCACCCGGGCCCTGCCATGACCACGGCGGTCCACCAGCTGCGCTTGTTCGCCTCGGTCTTGGGCGGCATGAAGCGCAGGTAGTCGATCTGCTCGCCGATCTGCGCGATCAACGACAGGCACACACCCGCTCCGAGCATGACGGAGGCGGTGCTGACGGCGCCGTCTCCGTCCGTGCCGGGGTAGGCCAGGAAGCGGTCCACGGTGCCGGGGTCATTGGCGATCAGGTAGACCAGCGGACCGACCATGAGCAGCAGCCAGATCGGGGTGGTCCACACCTGGAGCGTGCTGAGTGCCTTCATGCCGTAGACGACCAGCGGGATGACCATGAGCGTGGAGACGGCGTAGCCCAGCCACAGCGGCAGTCCGAGGCCGAGTCTGAGCCCCTGGGCCATGATCGCGCCTTCGAGGGCGAAGAAGATGAAGGTGAAGCTGGCGAAGATGACGCTGGTGATGACGGAGCCGACGTAGCCGAAGCCGGAGCCGCGGGTGATCAGGTCGAGGTCGATGTTGTAGCGCGCGCCGTAGTAGGCCAGCGGGAAGCCGGTGATGAAGATGACGACCGCGGCGACGGCGATGGCCACGAGCGCGTTGCCGGTGCCGTGGGCCAGGCCGATGCCGGCGCCGATGGAGAAGTCGGCCATGTACGCGATGCCGCCGAGGGCCGTGGTGGCCACGACCAGGGGGGTCCAGCGGCGGTAACTGCGGGGCGCGAAACGGAGGGTGTAGTCCTCCAGCGTTTCCTTGACCGCCTGGTCGGCAGCGGTCTTCGCGGGGTCCGTCGTGATCCGTGGTGACTCGGTGGTGCTCATGCCACGCCTCCCGATGGGGCTGGGTGCAGGTGCTGCGATGCGATGTGGAGCCCCGTGTGGCACCGTTGGCAGAACGGGGGGACGAAGGGCCGTCATGAGTGGCTTCCGGCAGCCCTGTTACGGCCGTCATCCCACGGTCGGTCACGCTAGGGAGCGGTTGTTACCCCGGGTCGGCGTCGTTGTGAACACCGTGTTGCTGCAAGCTGCGTGGCCGCAGACGCCGTCGCCGCACATCGACAGGAGCAGTCGTGGGACCGGTGCCCGGCCTCCGCACCCGTCACGTGGACCACGAGGGAGGAACGCGCGGATCGGGGACGTAGACGCAGTAGGTCCCCGTGCGGATCGTCCGGTCGAGGTGGTCACCGAGGGCCGGCAGCAGGTCGTGGAGACGGCCGATGGCCTTGCGTACGGCCTGGGTGACGGCGGCCCGGGCCCGTTCGGAGGCTGCGCCGGCGTGCCGGTCGCGCCCGCCGAGCCCGACGGCCCGGGTGAGTTCGCCGATCAGGAATCCGCGTTCGAGTTCGGCCTGTTCCTGCCTGGCGATGTCGTTGTCGGCGCGGGCCTCCTCCATGTCGTCCTCGATCTCCGCGAGCCGCCGGCGGTACATCTGCTTGGCGCGGGCGTCCAGGAGGGGACCGGCGTCACCTGCGCGGGCGAGCCTGGCCGCGGCGTCAGGGTCGGCGGTGTCGGCGGCGGCGAGGTCGAGGACGTGGAACTCCCGGCCCGGCGCGGCGAGCAGGCGGGCGAGGTGGTGCATGCCCTTGCTGTCGCGCGCGGTCACGCTCCGACCGTCGAAGACGACCCTCCAGTAGTCGCCCTCCCGGACGAAGGAGGCCGGCTCGGCCGTGTCCGTCCGCGGCTCCTCGGCCGCGGGAGCGCGGGTGATCCGGTCGAGCTCGGTGCGTGCCGCCTCCCGCTCCAAGGCCTCCGCCTGGAGGTTGCCCAGGGCCCGCTGGGCGTCCGCGAGCCGGAGCCGGCACTCGGCCGTCTCGTACGGGGCGCCGACCTCGTTCCAGGCCCGGACGGCACCGGTGAAGGACGCGGACGCGCCGGACGCGTCGCCCTCGGCGAGCAGGACCTCCCCCCGGGCTCGCAGTGCCGATGCGGCGAGCGCGTTGCTTTCGAAGGCGACGGCCACCTCCTCGAGCTCGCGGGCCGCGACCCGCGCCGTCTCCAGGTCGGCGGCGGCGATGGCGATCCTGACCTGTGCGTCCAGCAACGGTGCCCGCCGCAGTTCGGAGGTGGGGGGCAGCTCCTTCGACGGCACCGGCAGCGGCCGCGCCAGTGCCTCCCGGATCGCGGCGGCCGCCGTGTCGACGTCGCCGTCGGCGAGCCGGACGAGCGAGAGCCCCGGTTCGGGATCCCACCCGAGGCGATGGGCGGCGAGCAGCGCCTCCTCCGCGCCGGTCCGGTTGCCACGCCGCAGCCGGATCCGGCCCAGCTCCGCCAGCGGCCAGCCCAGCTCGCGCCGCACATAGGGGCGCAGCTCCTCGCACGCGAGCAACACCTGCTGCTCGGCGCGCGCGCACTGGCCCCGCAGACGCAGGATCTCGGCCCGGTGCACCCGGCACCGGCCGTGCAGGCTGCCGATCGCGTTCGTGCGCGCCCACCGTTCCATCGCCTCGGTCCACTGTTCGGCCAGGTCGTACTGGGCCAGGCCCTGGAGGGCGCACACCAGCTCGCAGTAGACGACTCCGGTCGACAGCGCATCGAGGTCGCCCGCCATCGCCGCCGTGCCGGCGTCGTCGAGGAGTTCCAGGCCCCGTGCGACGTCACCGTCGAGGATCACCAGTCTCGCCTGCGCCACCCGCCCGATCGCCGCCGCCGCCGGATCGGTGTGCGAGCCGGTCTCGATCGCCCGCTCGGCCCAGCCCCGCGCCGCTTCCAGGTCGCCGCTGAGGAGGCGCTCGAAGGTGCGCACCGCCGCGAACCACGCGTGCGCGCCGGTCAGCGGTGGCAGGGGGGCCAGCAGGTGGTCCGCGCGGCGCAGCCACCCCCGTACGGGTGCCATGAGCGCGGTGTCGAACAGCAGGTGCATGGCGACCCGTACGGCGGCTCCGGCCGCGGCGTTGTCCTCGCCGAGCCGGGACAGTTCGCCGTGGAGCTGCTCCCAGGTCTCGATCGTGACGTCGAGGTGGCCGGCGGCATACGCGACGTCGGCGAGCTCGGCGAGCCCGTCCGGGTCGAGGCCGCCCGCTTCCCTGGCCGACAGGAACCCTGCGTAGGCGTCCGACCACGCTCCGCGGGCCGCGGCGTTCCGCGCCCGCTCCAGGCCGGTTCCGTCCCCAGCGGCGTGGGTCACGGGCATTCCCTCGACCCGGGTTCGTCGCTTACGGCGGTAAGCGTCCTGCTTACGCCTCCATGGTGAGACACAACCGCATCGGAGGACGTCATGGACACCGCCACAGTGAACGGCATCCGGCTGGAACACGAGATCCGCGGAACCGGGGAGCCGGTCCTGCTCATCAGCCCGGTCCTCGCCGACGGGTTCGCCCCGCTCCTCGCCGAACCGGCACTCACCGAGCGCTACCGGCTCGTCCGCTACCACAAGCGCGGCTGGGGCGGCAGCACCCACACCCCCGGGCCGGTCGCCATCGCCGACCACGCCGCCGATGCCATCGCGCTGCTCGACCACCTCGGCATCGACCGCACCCACGTGGCCGGACACTCGAGCGGCGCGGCCGTCGCCGCGCAGATGGCCCAGGACCACCCCGACCGCATCGCGACGGTCGCCCTGCTGGAGCTCTCCCTGCTGTCCGTGCCCGCGGGCGAGGCGTTCTTCGCTCAGGCGGCGCCGGCGTTCGGGGCGTACGCCGACGGAGACGCCGAACGCGCCATCGAGCTGTTCCTGTCCCTGGTCAGCGGCATGGACGGGGAACGCTGCCGGGCCCTGCTGGAGGACCGTATGCCGGGCAGCTTCGAGCAGGCGGTCAAGGACGCCGACACGTTCTTCGGGATCGAGCTCCCCGCCCTGGCCGAGTGGCGTTTCGGCCCGGAGAACGCCGCGGCGATCCGCCAGCCGGTGCTGTCCCTGCTGGGAAGCGGCACCCTGCAGCTGTGGGTCGAGGTCGCCGAGTTCCTCCGCGCGACCGTGCCCGGCATCGAGGAGTGCGTCATCGACGACGTCGGTCACCTGCTCCACATCGAACGGTCCCGGCCGGTCGCCGAGGCCCTGGCCCGGTTCCTGGAGCGGCACCCGATCGCATCCTGACCACGGGCACCCCGACCGGTTCCGCGGGCGGTGCGCCGCTCACTCCCCGAGGGGGCGGCGGGCTTCCGAGAGCAGGCGCGGCAGTTCGGTGCGCGAAGGGCCGTCCGGGGTGTCCGGGGGTGTCCGGGGCCGCGGATCAGAAGTCGAAGACCTTGCCGGTCGCGAGTGTCAGCAGGCAGTCGTTCCCGTACACCTGCCGCCAGTGCACCTCGCGTCCCCCGTAGGTGCCGTCCGCGGTCACGGTGACCAGCGAGGAGTCGTTCGAGCAGATGGCCGTCTCCTGCCCCGGCAGCCGGTCGAAGTCGCCGTCCGCGGCGGCCAGGTCGGCGCAGGCCGATTCCCGGTCCGGGTGGTCCGTACCCGGTCGGGCGGGGCAGTCGAGCCAGACGGAGCCGTTTCCGTCCGCGCCGCCCGTGGCACGGGTGACGGTGAGCCGGATGTGGGCATCGGCGGCCGGGGGCGGGGCGGCGACGGCCGGGAAGGCGGTGGCGAGAACCGCTCCGAGGGCGAGGACGATCTTCTTCATGTGCAGTCCAACGCGACCGTCCCCGCCGAGGTCACCGCACGGGCGGTGAGGAGTACCCGGCGGCGTGAAGAGGCGCAGAAGTCTCTTGTGCCCGGAGTTCCTCGTGCAGTGGGCTGTCCCCCATGAAGAAGAGAAGTGCCGCGGCACTGACCGTGGCCCTGGCCGTGGCGCCCCTTCTGGCGGCGGGCGGCGCGGGGCAGCGTGCGTCGGCCGCCGAACCCGGTGCGGACGGTTCCTCATCCCGCGCCGAGCCGGTGCTCCTGCGTGGGATCGACCTGGACGCGGTGACGATCCCCGAGTTGCAGACGCGCATGAAGCGCGGGTCCCTGACCTCTTCGGAGCTGACCCTGGCGTACCTCCGGCGGATCAAGGCCGTCGACCCGAAGATCAACTCGGTGCTGCGCACCAGCCCGACGGCCCTGCGCCAGGCGGCCGACAGTGATGTCCGGCACCGCCTCGGAAGGGTACGCGGCCCGCTCGACGGCATCCCCGTCCTGCTGAAGGACAACGTGAACACGCGCGACATGCCGACGACGGCCGGTTCGCTGGCGCTGGCCGGAAGTCCGCCGGACACGGACGCGGAGCTGGTCGGCAGGCTGCGTGCGGCGGGCGCGGTGATCCTCGGCAAGGCCAACATGTCCGAGTGGGCCAACTTCCGCGCGGCGAAGCCGACGTCGGGCTGGTCGGCGGTGGGCGGGCAGACGCACAACCCGTACGTCCTGGACCGCAATCCGTGCGGGTCCTCCGCCGGCTCGGCCGCCGCGATCGCCGCGTCGCTGGCGCAGGTGGCGATCGGCACCGAGACGGACGGCTCCATCGTGTGCCCGGCCGGGATGAACGGGGTCGTCGGCCACAAGCCCGGCCTCGGACTGGTCAGCCAGTCCGGCATCGTCCCCATCTCCGCCGAGCAGGACACGGCCGGCCCCATGGCGCGCAGCGTCATCGACACCGCGATCGCCTTCGCGGTGCTCAGCGGCCACGACGCCGCGGGCGCCGACGGTGCCTTCGGCCTCACGGAGGCGCAGACGCGTACCGGCGGTCTGCGCGGCAAGCGGATCGGCCTGTGGCGGCTCCCCTCGCTCGGCGAGGGGGTGGACGCCCTGATGACCCGGACCGCGGAGCGGCTGCGTGCCGCCGGCGCGCAGGTCGTCGAAGTGACCCCGCCGTACCAGGACCGGCTCGCCGAACTGGAGTTCCCCGCCCTGCTGAGCGAGTTCCACCGGGACATCGACGCCTACCTCGCCTCCCGCGACGGGCCGCGCGACCTCGCCGGGCTGATCGCGTTCAACCGCACTCACCCGGCCGAACAGACCTGCTTCGCCGGCCAGGAGCTGTTCGAGCAGGCCCTCGCCGCCCCGTCGACCGCGGACCCGCGCTACCTGGCCATGCGCGCGGAGCTGAAGGACCTGTCCCGGCGGTCGATCGACGAGACCATGGCCGCCCGTGCCCTGGACGCCATCGCCTCCCCGGCGAACCCGCCCGCCTGGACGACCGACTGCGCGCGGGGCGACAACGACGTGATCCCGTCCTCCACCCCGGCCGCCGTCGCCGGCTACCCCTCGCTGTCCGTACCCGCCGGCTTCGTCGGCGAGCTGCCGGTCGGCCTGCTCCTTATGGCCGGAGACCGGCAGGACGCCGGGCTGCTGTCGCTGGGGGCGGCGGTCGAGCAGCGGCTGGACGCCCGGCGCGCACCGCGGTACCTGCCCTCGTCGGCACCCGGCGGAGCCCTGGAGGACGGCCGTGTGGAGTGACGAGCTTCGGCGGGTCAACACGTTCCTGTCGGGGTCCGCACGACGGCAGGCCGAGTGGACGAAGGAACTGCCGGGCGGCTTCGCGGTCTTCGACGATCGTTTCGCGGACTCCTGGTCGCACAACCAGGTCGTGATCGACCGCGCGGTCGTGGAACCGGCGGCCCTGCCGGGCCTGGTGGACGAGGCGATGGGCGAGCGGCCGTTCCGCATCGTCTCCGTCCTGGACGAAGCCTTCGGCCAGGCATGCGCCGGGCCCCTGCTGCGGGCCGGCTACCGGCATTCCACCTACCTGGTGATGCTGCACACCGCCCCCGCCCCCGGTCCCGTCGCCGAAGGCGGGCCCTTGGTCGAGGAGGTGACCCTGGAGGCGATCCGGGATCCGCTGGCGGCGAGTTGGCGGACCGCGATGCCGCAGGCCGGTGAGGAGGTGATCCGCATGCTGGTCGACCGGCACGCGACGCACCGTCGAGGCGCCGAGCGGGTGTGCCTTCTCGGCGCGCGGGCGCAGAACGGCGACGTGGCCGCCTGGACGGACCTCTACCTCGAACCCGGTCTCGGGATCGCCCGGATCGAGGACCTGATGACCGCCGAAGAGCACCGGCGCCGCGGTCACGCCAACGCGGTCCTGACCGCCGCGCTGCACCGGGCGGCGGACGCCGGCTGCGGTACGCGTTTCCTGACCGCCGACGCCCGCGACTGGCCACGCCACTGGTACGAACGACGTGGCTTCACCGTCATCGGCCGCTCCCACGGCTTCGAACGCACCTGACGCAGCGGCCCCGGAGCGTGTGCGCGTCAGCCGGCGCCGGCCACGGCCGCTCCGTCGCGCATGCCGGGCACCGGGCCGCCGCCGGCCCGGGGAGGGCGGCGGCGGGCTGTTCGCAGTGGAGGCCGGCCGGCGAGGGCGTCAGGCGGGCTTGTCGGCGGTCTTGTCCGTCGTGGTGCCGCCCTCGTCCTGGGCCTGCGGACCGGCGGGCGGCTCCGGCACGGGAGGGGTGCGGACCAGCAGCGCGACCAGCACGGTCAGTCCGCCGAGTACGGCGCCGATGCCGAATCCCCACCGGATGCCCTCGGCCAGGGCGCCGGTGGCGTCGGCGCCCTCGGCGGCCGCCGAGGCGGCGTGTCCCGTCATGACGCTGATGACCAGGGCGGTTCCGGCCGCGGCCGCGACCTGCTGGAGCGAGCCCAGGATGGCGGAACCGTGGGGGTAGAGGTGCGGCGGCAGTACGGACAGGCCCGAGGTGAAGACGGGGGTGAAGACGAAGGCCATGCCGGCGCTCAGGGCCACGTGGAGGGCGAGCACCAGCCACGGCGAGGTCCCTTCGCCCGTGAGGGCGAACAGCGCCAGGCAGAGCGCCGTGAGCACGGCTCCGGGCACGACCAGGCGCGGTGCGCCGAGCCGGTCGTAGAGCTTGCCGACCTGCGGTCCGAGCAGGCCCATGGTCAGGCCGCCGGGGATGAGGAGCAGCCCGGTCTGCAGCGAGGTCAGGCCGCACACCTCCTGGAGGTAGATCGGCAGGAGGATGAACGTGCCCATCAGGCCCATGAAGGACAGGCACATCAGGGCGAGCGCCACGGAGAAGTGGCGGAAGGTCAGGGCGCGCAGGTCGAGCAGCGGTGTGGACGAGCGTTGCAGTGCCAGCTGCCGCCAGGCGAACAGGGCCACCAGCACGGCGCCCACCGCGGTCGTGGCCGCCGGGGACACGGGGGCCTGGGACGCGTTCCCCGCGCCGAGCTCGCTCAGGCCGTAGACCAGGGCGCCGAAGCCGGCTGCCGCCAGCGGGACGGAAACCCAGTCGATCGGGCCGGCCTGCGGCTCGCCGACGTTGACCAGGGTGCGCCGGCCGAAGACGGCCATGGCCCCCGCGATGGGCAGCACGGCCAGGAACAGCAGCCGCCAGCTCCCCAGCTGCAGCAGGACGCCGGAGACCGCGGGGCCGAGGGCGGGTGCGACGGAGATGACGAGGGTGATGTTGCCCATGACGCGGCCGCGGTCCTGCGGGGGCACGAGGGTCATCAGCGTGGTCATGAGCAGCGGCATCATGACGGCGGTGCCACTGGCCTGGATGACGCGGGCGGCCAGCAGTACGGGAAAGGCGGGCGCGGCCGCGGCCAGGGCCGTGCCTGCGAGGAACAGCGCCATGGCCAGGCCGAAGGCCGTCCGGGTCGTCACGCGCTGGAGGAACCACCCCGTCACGGGGATGACGACGGCCATGGTGAGCATGAAGGCAGTGGACAGCCACCCGGCGGCTGCCGCGGTGACCTCGAACTCGCGCATGAGCCTCGGGATCGCGTTGACCATGATCGTCTCGTTGAGGAAGACGACGAACGTGGACAGCACGAGGACCCGCAGCACGGCGGTGACGCGGGCGGGCGGGTGGGCGGGAGATGCGGGGGGTACGGGCATGGTGCCTTCCATCGGGTACTTCTGCGCGCGCGGCCGGTCACACGGGCAGTCCTCCTCCGATCCTGTCGGCAGCGCCGCCGGGGCTCAAACCATTTTGTCGGCCCGGACCGGGCCGCGCGTCACTCCGGATGGTTCCGGATGTCCTGCCCGGGCCGACGTCGGGGAGGGGCGATGGAATCCCGGTGATCGGGGCGGCGGGGCGCCCGGCCGTCAGGGCCCGGTCTCGAACTCCGGGGCCTTCAGGCCCTTCAGGCAGTCCGTGTCCGGTGCGGCCGGGTCGTCGAAGAAGGAGACGGTGATCTCCTGGGCGCACTTCGACGTCGCGAACACCACGTGGGGCTCGTAGGGGATCGTCACGACGTGGGCCTTGCTCAGGGTCCGGGCCACGTACGGGCCGTTGTCCGCGCCGGTCTGGGCGTCGAAGCCGCCGGAGATGGCGAGGGTGGGGATGTCGCTGTTCGTGGCGTCACGGATCGAGCTCGGCGCCGGGGGGACCTTCCAGACGTCGCAGTCGGGGCGCAGGGAGTTGAGCTGGGGGGCCTGCGCCTGTACCGAGCGGGGGAAGGACGGGAAGGCCTCCTGACCTCCCTTGAGCGCCTGGTCCTGGGTCTCGTAGGGGATCCACTCGCTGCAGAAGACTCCGTAGACGAGTCCGTGGGAGGTGCTCCCGATGGCCTGGGGGGCGAGCCTCCATCCCGCCCACTGCTGCGCGATCCGCTGCGGTTTGCCGTGCGCCAGTTCGTCGAGGGAGCGGGGCACCGCGGTCGCCGTGTGGGTCGCGGAGGTCATCCAGGTCACCAGGGCTCCGCCGTCCAGTACGACCTTCACGGGCTTCGCCTGGCCGGGGACCGTGACGGTGGTGGTGACCGGTTTGGCTTCGAGTTCGCGGACGAGGCGTTCGAAGGTGGCCGGCAGGTTCGGATAGCGGCTGTTGCAGGCGGGCTGGTCCGCGCAGGCCTTGAACAGGCCGTCGAAGCCCTGCCGGGCACTGCTCCAGGCCGTGGCCGAACCTCCCCTGGAGGGCGGCAGGATGCCGTCGATGCCGACCGCCCGGATGCCCTCCGGGTGCAGGCGCATGTACACCAGCGCCAGGTGGGTCCCGTAGGAGATGCCGAAGACGTTCCATTCCTTGAGGCCCAGCGCGGTGCGCAGGTCCGCGAGGTCGGCGGCGCTCTCGACGTCGTTGTACGCGCTCAGGTCGGCGCCGAGGGCGGCCAGCCGTTCGCGGCACGCCTTCGTGGCCTGGACGTGCGCGGTCTCGGTGGACGCCGCGTCGTAGACGAGGCCGACCACGCGCGCGTTGAACTCGTCGACGTTGGGGCAGGTGAGCGCCGGGTCGGCGGAGTAGGTGCCCCGCTGGGACATGAGGATCACGTCGCGGTCGCGGTTGAGGCCGCCGTCGACCGCCATCTTCGCCTCTCCGACCGCGTCGTCGCCGGGTCCGCCGGCGAGCCAGACGATCGGGTCGGGTTTCGGCTGGGCGGACTTGGCCGGCACGATCGCGACGCCGAGCTTGATGGTGCGGCTGCCGGGCTCGGCGCGGTTCTCGGGCACGGTGAGCGTGCCGCAGCGGGCCCCTTCGAGTTCGGGGACGGGCTGCTGCGTCTTCGGGCAGGGGCCCGGCTCGTAGCGGGCGTCGCCCGCCTTCCCGGCGGCCGTTCCGGCCGGCCCCGCGGTGTCGTCCCGTGCCTGGGCGGGGGCGGCCAGCAGGCCGGTGATGAGGAGCCCGGTCGCGGCGCCGGCCGCGGTGGCGCGGACCCGGCGTGCGGTGCGGCGGCGGGGCGCGTGCTGGGAAGCCATCTGTCCTCCCGGTCACTTCGGGGTGATCGTGAACGGTTGCGGGGTGAGGCCGGCGACGCAGCCGGTGTCGGGTGCGGCCGGACGTGCGAGGAACGAGGCCAGCACCTGCTGCGCGCACTTCGACTGCGGGACCACCCAGTGCCCGATGCCGGGGATCAGCACGGAGGTGGAGCGGGACAGGGTGCGGGAGGCGTCCTTCGCGTAGCTCGCCCCGGTCTTCATGTCGAACGTCCCGGAGATGACGAGCGCCGGCACCGCGCTGACGGTGGCCACCCGGTGCTCGGCCGCGTTGTCCGCGACGTTCCACACCTTGCACACGTCGTACTCGAAGGGCAGCTGCGGTGTCTGTGCCAGGACCGTTTCCGGCCAGCCCGGGAAGGCCTCGCGCCCCGCGGCCAGCACGCCGGGCTCCGAGGTGCCCGGTACCCACTCGCTGCACGCCACCGATTGCGTCAGGCCGTGCGCGGTCTGGCCCACGGGCTGGACGGAGTCCTTCGCGCGGCCCTGTGCGAAGCGCTCCGGGTTGCCGCGGCCGAGCTCCTCCAGCGCCGCCGGGAGGTCGACGGGCTTGACGTTGAAGCCGACCATCATGTTCAGCAGGGTGCCTCCGTCGAGGACGACCTCGACCGGGTTCCCGCCGCCCGGCGGACGGGCGTTCAGCGTCAGGGGATCGGCCTCCAGCCTGCCCACCTGTTCGTTCAGGGTCTTGTGGAGGTCTGGGTAGCGGCTCTTGCAGGCGGGTTCGGCCGCGCAGGCGTCGAAGACGGCGTCGAGCCCTTCCCTGGCGCTGCTCCAGCCCCACGGCAGGATCGTGACCTGCGGGGGGCTGAGCGAGTCGAGCCCCACCGCGCGGATCCCCTGGGGGTGCAGGCGCAGGTAGGTCAGGGCCAGGTTGCTGCCGTAGGAATACCCGTAGACGTTCCATTGCGGGATGCCGAGGGCGGTGCGCAGATCGGCGAAGTCCGCCGCGTTCTCGGTGCTGTTGTAGGCGCTCAGGTCGGTCCCGTCGGCCGTCAGGCGGTCCCGGCACTCCTTGAACGCCTTCAGCACGAGCTGCTTGGCCTCGTCCGCGTCCCAGCCGAAGGCGACGGTCTTCTCGGTGGACCGGTCGACCTCCGGGCAGGCGAGGTCGGGCTGGTCGTAGAGGTTGCCGCGCTGGGCCATGACGATCAGTTCGCGGTCCTTGTTCAGACCGGAATCGATCAGGAAGGGGATGTCGTCGAAGGTGTCGGCGCCGGGGCCGCCCGCCATGAACACCAGCGGGTCCGGTGCGGGCTTCGCCGAGGCGGGCTTGATGACCGCCACGGCGAGTCTGATGGTCCGGCCGCCGGGCCGGGACCGGTTCTCGGGGACTTCCAGGTATCCGCACCGTGCCGTGCTCAGCGCCTCGATCGGCTCGGGCGTCTTGGGGCAGGGGCCGGGCACGAACCGTGCCGGTGGCGCCGCCTGGCCGGTCCCGGCGGGCTGCGCCGGTGCCGCGGCAACGGTCCCCTGTGCCGGACCGAACGCCGACAGGCAGGCGAGGGCGGCCGCGGCGGCCGCCGCGTGGAGGGTGTGCTTCGTCATACCGGATCCCGCTCCTCGGCCGACATCCCCGAGCTGCCCGGCTGGGCGGTGCCCAGCGGTGCGGACGGAACGCACACGACCGACGCTACCGCCCGGTCGGGACCCCCGCACATCGGCGGCCGGGAGCCGCCGCGGGCCCGGCCCGGAGCCGGTCCGGCGGCGGTGTCACCGGTCCTGGATGCGCCGGAACGGCTGCTCGGCCTCCAACTGGAAGGCGATCTCCAGCAGCTTGCGTTCGCCGCCGGGGCGGGCGGAGAACATGACGCCGACGGGCAGTCCGTCCCGCGTCGTGCTCGCGGCGGGGAGCGAGACCGACGGGGTGCCGACGACGTTGTCGACCGGTGTGAAGGCCACGTACGCGAGGATCCGCTCGATCAGCGTCGGGTAGGCGACTGCCGGGCTGAGGTGGCCGATCGGCGGCGTGGTGTGGGCGAGCACGGGGGTGAGGACGAGGTCGAGACCTCGGAAGGCGGCCGCGTACGCCTCCCTGGTGCGCTTCAGCCTGCGCAGCACGCCGGGGGTGCGCCGCCAGTTCTCCAGGTACGTCTCGCGCAGCCCCCGGCTGAGGGCGTCCATGCGGTTCCGGTCGAAGTCCGTGCCGAGGGTGCGGCCCGTGACGCCGATGAGGAAGGACAGCAACCCCCAGTAGGTGAGGAAGTCGTCGGTGAAGGCGGGGTCGATGGCCATCTCCACCGGCTCCACGGTGTGCCCGAGCCCCTGGAGCACGGCCGCCGTCCGCGTGACCGCCTCCCGGGTGGCGGCGTCGGACCGGACGCCGTTCGGCGAGTCGGCCAGGAAGCCGATGCGCAGCCGCTGCCCCGAGGGGCCTTCGGCCAGGCCCACGGGCGGCAGCGCGGGGTTGCGCCAGTACGTCTCGGCGGCGGAGAGGAAGGCGGCGGCGTCGCGCACGGACCGGCTGACGATGCCGTCGCAGACGAGGTCGAGCGGGAGCCGGCGGCTCTGGTCGTTCGGCACGACCCGGCCGCGGGTCGGCTTGAGGCCGACGAGTCCGCAGCAGGCGGCGGGTATCCGGATCGAGCCGCCGCCGTCGTTGGCGTGCGCGAGGGGCACCGCTCCGGCGGCGACGAGTGCCGCCGCCCCGCCCGAGGAGCCGCCGGCGGAATGGCCCGTGTGCCACGGGTTGCGGACCGGTTCGGCGTCCTCGTACTCGGTGGTCGGGCTGAAGCCGAACTCGGGCAGGCGGGTCTTGCCCAGCACCGTGACGCCGCTGCTCAGCAGCTGCCGGGCGAAGGGCGCGTGCCGCCGCGCCGGCCCGGGCCGGAAGGCGGTGCTGCCGTGGCCGGTGGGCAGCCCCTGGTAGTCGGTGTTGTCCTTGACGAAGGTCGGCACGCCCGCGAAGGCGCCGGCCGCCGCGCCCTTGGGAGCGGGGGTGTCCGCGTACGCCTGGACCGCGTTGAGCCGGTCCTCGACCGCCCGGACCCGCTCACGCGCGTCCCGGGCGGCCTCGGCGGCGGAGACCTCGCCCCGCCGGATCGCCGCGGCGAGGCCGACGGCGTCGTGCTCGCCCAAGGCGTCGTCCCGGAACGCGTGCACCCTGGTCCGGTCGTCGAAAGTGGTCACCGCTGTTCAGCCCCCCGCCGTGTGAGTGGTCGCCCGCCATCATTGCCTACCGAGAAGTAACACGGGAGGGATTCAACGGGTTCGGCACACGGCTTCAGCTGCCGGGTTCGGCGGCCGCGATGGCGGCGAGGGCGGAGCCGGGGTCGCTTTCGACCGCGAGGTCGCCCAGGGTGACGACGCCCACCAGTTCCCCGTCCTCGGTCTGCACGGGCAGCCGGCGCAGCGCGTTGCGGCGCATGAGGGCGACGGCCTGGTGCACGTCGTCGCCGGGCCGGACGGTGAGCGGTTCGGTGGTGCAGATGGCGTGCACGGTCGTCTCGGCCGGGTCCCGGTTCTCTGCCATGCCCCGGATGACGAGGTCCCGGTCGGTCACGATGCCGTGGAGCCGGCCCTCGTCGACGACGAGGACGTCCCCGATGCCGGCGTCCCGCATCACCCGTGCGGCTTCTGCCAGTGAGGTCAGCTTCTCGACGGTCACCGGGTTCGAGGTCATCACCTCGTGGACGCTTCGGGTCATGGGTCCTCCCGCTGCTGGAAGCGGCTCCTGCCGGGCGCCTACCCGCCCGGGCGAGCGGTACGCACACCCCCTCGCCCGGGGCCCGGGGGGGGGGGGGGGGGGGGGGGGGGGGGGGGGGGGGGGAAAGGGGGGGGGGGGGGGGGGAGGAGGGGGGGGGGGGGGGGGGGGGGGGGGTGGTGAGGGGGGATAGTTGGGGGGC